>JAGVGH010000295.1 GCA_020057225.1 Desulfobacterales bacterium
GCCGGCCTGGGTCTGCGCCCCCGGACCCGCGCCCTGGCCGCCGCCCTGGCCCTGCTGCTCCGAGGCCGCCTTCTGGTACATGGCCTCGGCCAGCTTGTGCGAGGCTTTGGTCAGCTCGCCGCTCAGACGCTGGATTTCCTCGACATCTGTCGTGCGCTCCAGGGCTTCCTTGAGCTTCTTGGCCGCCTCCTCGACGTTGGCCCGGGTGGAGGCGTCCACCTTGTCCCCAAGCTCGGCCATGGATTTTTCCGTGGAATAGACCAAAGCGTCCGCCTGGTTTTTCGCCTCCACCAGCGCCCGCTTTTTCTTGTCCTCCTCCGCGTGCATGTCCGCCTCGCGGACCAGCTTCTCCACATCCTCCTTGGTAAGGCCCGAGGACGCCGTTATCTTGATGGACTGCTCCTTGCCCGTGCCAAGATCCTTGGCCTGCACATTGACAATGCCGTTGGCGTCAATGTCAAAGGAGACCTCGATCTGCGGAACACCGCGCGGCGCGGGCGGAATGCCGGGCAACTCGAACCGGCCCAGGGTTTTGTTGTCCGCGGCCATCTCCCGCTCGCCCTGGAGCACGTGGATGCTCACCGCGGGCTGGTTGTCCGCGGCGGTGGAGAAGACCTGGCTCTTCCGGGTGGGGATGGTGGTGTTCTTCTCAATGAGCTTGGTCATGACTCCGCCCAGGGTCTCGATTCCCAGGGAGAGCGGTGTCACGTCCAGAAGCAGCACATCCTTGACCTCGCCCTTGAGCACGCCGGCCTGAATGGCCGCGCCCACCGCCACCACCTCGTCCGGGTTCACGCCCTTGTGCGGCTCCCGGCCAAACAGCTTCTTCACCCTTTCCTGCACCGCGGGCATGCGGGTCATGCCGCCCACCAGAATCACCTCGTCAATCTGGCTGTTGATGAGCCCCGCGTCCTTCATGGCGGTCCGGCACGGCCCTTCCAGCTTGTCCAAAAGGTCCGCCACAAGACCCTCCAGCTTGGCCCGGGAAAGACGGATGTTCAAGTGCTTGGGACCGCTCGCGTCCGCCGTGATGAACGGCAGGTTCACCTCGGTCTCCATGGCCGTTGAAAGCTCCATCTTGGCCTTCTCCGCGGCTTCCTTAAGCCTCTGGAGCGCCATCTTGTCGTTTCGAAGGTCAATGCCCTGGTCTTTTTTGAACTCCTCGGCAAGATAGGCGATGACCCGGAGGTCAAAGTCCTCGCCGCCCAGGTGCGTGTCGCCGTTGGTGGCCTTGACCTCGAACACCCCGTCGCCGATTTCAAGCACTGAGATGTCAAAGGTGCCGCCGCCCAGGTCGAACACCGCGATTTTCTCGTCCTTTTTCTTGTCCATGCCATAGGCAAGGGACGCGGCTGTCGGCTCGTTGATGATGCGCAGCACCGTGAGTCCCGCAACCTTGCCCGCGTCCCGGGTGGCCTGGCGCTGGCTGTCGTTGAAGTAGGCGGGCACGGTGATGACAGCCTCGGTTACTTTTTCCCCCAGGTAGTCCTCCGCGGCTTTTTTCATGTAGCCGAGGATGAACGAGGAGATTTCCTCGGGGCTGTATTGTTTGCCCTGAAGCTCGACCCAGGCGTCGCCGTTGTCCTGCCGGGTGATTTTGTAAGGGAGGTTTTGAATGTCCTGCTGAACCTCCCGTGTGTCGAATTTGCGTCCGATGAGCCGTTTGATGGCGAACACCGTGTTTTGCGGATTGGTGATGGCCTGGCGCTTGGCGATTTGCCCCACCATCCGCTCGCCGGAGCTGCTGATGGCCACGATGGACGGGGTGGTCCTGCCGCCCTCCTGGTTGGTGATGACTTTCGGGTCACCGCCCTCCATGATGGCCACGCATGAATTGGTGGTCCCTAAATCAATTCCAATAACCTTGCCCATGACTAGCCTCCTTTTGAAAATGACAGTCCTATGACAAATCCTTACAAGGATGGTGTCTTCATTGTTCCGGGGCCGCGGGA
This sequence comes from Desulfobacterales bacterium, assembly GCA_020057225.1. Classification (GTDB taxonomy): domain Bacteria; phylum Desulfobacterota; class Desulfobacteria; order Desulfobacterales; family Desulfatibacillaceae; genus JAGVGH01. Next base: position 1,953 of record JAGVGH010000295.1, read on the forward strand.
GCGCCGGAGGACACAATCACCAGGGCGGGCCGGATGAGCCGCCCTGACAGCACATAGCCTTTTTGCACCTCCCCCATGACGCTGCCCTCGGGGTGGTCGCTGGAAGGCTGTTGCATCATGGCCTCGTGAAAGGAGGGATCAAAGGGCTTTCCCACCGCCTCCACAGGACTCACTCCATAGCGCTCCAGCACTTTGTGAAGCGCCCGAAGCGTGAGCTCCACGCCTTCTGTCAAGCCTTTGGAACCGTTGCCCTCCGCGGTTGACAAGGCGCGCTCCAGGTTGTCCGCAACCGGCAACAGATCCCGCAACAGCCGTTCCGCCGCGAATTTGCGGAACTCGGTCATCTCGCGGTCCGAGCGCTTTTTGTAATTGTCGAATTCCGCGGTGAGGCGAAGCAGGCGGTCGTACAGAACCCTGTTTTCCTCTTTTGCCTCGGCAAGCAACTGTTCCAGGTCCGGCGCCGCCTCCGCGGTCTCCTCCCCTTCCTCCGTTTGGGGCTGAGGGTCCGGGTCAGGTCCGGCGTCCCTGTCCCGGGTCCCTTCAGTTTCCTCCGCGGAATTCCATGCCGCAGAGGTGTCTGGAAGGGTATCGTCGTCGGTCTGAACCGGAATTTTTACAGGTTCCCGTGTGTCCATGTTGCGCCTGATACCTTTTAAGTGTCTCTAAATGATTGGATTTATTTCCAGATGCCGGGCCTAAGATAAGACCGTGGGACCTAATGTCAAGTGAATCCGGGACAGGGCGTGAAAAGGAAAAACGCGGAGTGAAAACAGGGGGCGGGCCGACGCGCCAGGGGGAGGAAAACCCTTGCGGGGCGCGGCGCGGAATGGTAGTTTCACCGCATGCCGGCATGTTCCGCCGCGCCTTCCCCGCGCAGCCTAAAAACAAACGCGGGAAGCTGCTTTCACGGCGCTTTTGCCAAACAAAGAGGCCGATTATGGGCATCAACGACAGTGTGGCAAACCCTTGCTTTCAGCTTGCCAATCTCCACATCCGCAACCTGCGCGGGATAGAACGCCTCGATCTCCCCCGGGACGGCATGGGGTGGGATAACGGTTTTCCGCCGGTGGCGGTGCTTGGCGGCGCCAACGGAAGCGGCAAGACAACACTGCTTGCGTGTATCGCCCAGGCTTGTCAGATTCTCGTCTCCCAGCCCGCCGCCATGCCGTTCGCCGTATCCGCGGAAGAATGCCTGTTGGACTTTTTAATTTTGGACGGGGAAAACGAAACACATACCATCCGGTTCCTTGTCGGAAACACATCGTTCGTGGATGATTTTAAAACGGACTGGTGTTTCGGTTATTCCGTCAACGGCAACAAGACCAAAGCAATCCCATCGGAAAAACTTGGTGAGATCAGGAAAATTTTAAAAAATCCCAACCGTTTTTCCGGAACACGGCTTCCACGGCTCGTATTTCTTCCTTCCGACAACCGCGACCTCGTTATTCCCTCTGTCCGGTCCAAGATTCCGCGTTCGGGAGTGTTGGAGGACACCGCCGGTTTTGTGGCATGGCTGGAAAAGACAGGAGAACGCCAGTGGGACGGCTCGACCCTGGAACTGTTCTATGCCGCGCGGTGGGCGGACTTGAACGCAAAGGAGGAGGGCAAGGCGGACGAGGCGGTTGAGTTCGATCGCTTCACCCGCGCCTTCGACAACCTGACCAACGGACGCAAGCGTCTCGGCTGGACTCCCAAGGGAGCGCTTGTGGTCAGGCTCGATAACGGACAATCGCATTCGCTCAAGCATCTGAGCAGCGGGGAAAGACAGGCGTTGTTTCTTCTTGCAGAACTGGAGCGGCTCTGGCGTCCGGGTTCCCTCATTCTTATTGACGAGCTGGAACTGCATCTTCATGACGCCTGGCAGGGCGCTCTGTACGAGGCTGTCCGCAGGATGCAATCCAGGCTTGGGGGCCAAGTCATCCTCACCACCCAAAGCCATTCCCTTTTCAGTATGGCGGAGCTTGGCACGCGGGCGCTCCTGGGCCGGGGAGGGCTTCGATGAGCGGGGACGCCAAAAGGCTTGGCATTATCGAGACGGACCTTCAAAAAGCCCCGTTTGTGGTCTATCTGGAGGGAAAGACCGACGTGGACGTGTTTTTCGCTCTTCTCGGCGTGCCGCGACCTGTGTCGGAAATCTATCAAAACGTCTATGTGAAGGGGCTTAAGGACGGCGGAAGCGGCGGCTCAGAAGTCAAGGAGCTTCTCCGCGCCGCTCAGGAAAAAAGGTATGGCGGCGTTCTGGCGAGGGGCGGTGTGTTTGGAGTCATTGACGGCGATGGCCGGGATTTGCAAACACTTCAAAGCCTGTTTGACGCGCCCTGGGAAGGGCCGTTGTTTTCCTGGAAGGCGTATTCCGTCGAGAACCTTCTTGCCAAGGCCGCGTGGCCTGCCGCCTGGGGTTCTGTTCCGGACTGGGCCGCTGTCCTGTCCGGCTATGCCCCTTATGCGGCGCTCAACCGCGTCCATGTCCATCTGATGGGGGCCTTGGACACGTTAAGACTGAACCGGTTTAGAAATCCAGAGGTGAACACCCCCCTGATGCGGGACCAAGATCTCAAGGCGGGCTTCAGCCAAGATAAGCATCTCCTTGCAAATAGAGATGTGGAAGGGATGTTTGACACGGAAGCCGCAACCGTTCGCGGCGCGCTGGCCGCCTCTTTGGATCAGGGGCACGCGCTGGTCAACGGGAAATGGCTCGTGCGCCACCATGCCCTGACCCTCAACCCTGGCTTAAGAGGTGACCAGTGCCTGGATGTTTGGCGCGACGCTGTCCGCGATGCCGGAGGTTTGCGGGAAGTCCGCGACCTGTGGCTCCGGATCACCGGGCACGCGCCTTAGCTCCGCTCCCTCATAGCATCCCCCCGCCCCTCCCCCCGCATTCTCCCAAAAACTCCTTGCACCCTGCAATCATTCCCGGCATACTTGAGTAAAACCGGTTCCGGCGCCGGGCGAATCCCCAAGGGAGTGGCGGCCATGAGCAGTTTCCAGACCTTCCAGGTTTTCCCCGCAATACCCAAACCCCTTTCCTTTATCGAAGATCTCTCCCGCAACCTGTGGTGGTCCTGGCAGCATGACGCCAAGGAGCTCTTCCGGCGGGTCAATCCGCGCCTCTGGGACGAGTGCGGCGAAAACCCCCTCATGTTCTCCACCAAGGTGCAACGGGAGCGCCTTGTGGATCTTTCCGAGGACGAGAGTTTTCTTACCCACATGCGGCGGGTCAGCGAAACCTACGTCCGCCTGGTCCTCTCGGCCCTTGACCCTGAAAAATCCCCCTACGGCGACGGCTCCGTGGCCTATTTCTCCATGGAGTTCGGCCTCCACGAGAGCCTTCCCCTTGCGGCGGGCGGCCTGGGAGTCCTCGCCGGAGACCATTTAAAAGCCGCGTCCGATCTGCGCGTGCCCCTTGTGGCGGTGGGTCTGTTGTACCGCCAGGGGTATTTCCGCCAATTCCTCACCCAGGACGGCTGGCAGCAGGAGGAATACCCGGACACGAACCTCTACCACCTGCCCCTGGAGCGGGTGCGCGACCCCCAGGGCAGGGAACTCGATGTCTCGGTCTGGGGGCCGGAAGGCGAGATACGCTCCGCCGTGTGGCGAATCATGGTGGGACGGGTCCCCTTGTTTCTCCTGGACACCAACGTGGCCGAAAACCCCCCCGCGCTTCGGGACATCACAAGCCGCCTGTACTCGGGCGACTCCAAGCGCCGTCTTGCCCAGGAGTTCATCCTGGGCGTGGGCGGACTGCGCGCCCTCGAGGCCGTGGGAATCCATCCCAAGGTCATCCACATGAACGAGGGCCATTGCGCCTTTGTGGGTCTCGAACGCCTTGTCATGTGCAAGGCCCGGCACGGGGTGGACCTGCGCACCGCCCTTGAAATCGTGCCGCGCGGATCAGTGTTCACCACCCACACCCCTGTTCCCGCCGGGCATGACGAGTTCCACGCGGATCTTGTCCGGCCCTATCTCCGGCACATGCGGGACATGATTGGCGCCCATGAGAACGAAATCCTCTCCTGGGGACAGCCGGTGGGTTCCGAGCCCAACAGCCCCCTTTCCATGTTTGTCCTTGCCCTGCGCATGGCCCAGCGCTGCAACGGTGTGAGCGAGCTCCACGGAAAAGTGGCGCGCCAGATGTGGAGCCACGTGTGGCCGGGAGTTCCCGAGCATGAAATCCCTATCAGCCATATCACCAACGGAGTGCATGCGCCGACCTGGATATCCTCGGAAAACGCGCTGCTTTTTGACCGGTATCTGGGTCCGGAATGGCATTCCCGCCACGCCACCCAAAGCTTTCTGGACCGCATTGACACCATCTACGACGAGGAGCTGTGGCGCGCCCATGAAATGAGCAGGGCGCGTCTGGTGCGCACATGCCGCGATCTCATGGTGCGCCAGTACGGACGCAGGAACGCGCCCAGGGCCGCCATGCAGGACGCGGCCACCGTGCTGGACCCGGACATTCTCACCATCGGCTTTGCCCGCCGCTTCGCCACCTACAAGCGCGCGCATCTCGTGTTCATGGACATGGAACGGCTCGAGGCCATGCTCAACAGCAAAAGCCATCCGGTGCAGCTCATCTTCGCGGGCAAGGCGCACCCCAAGGACAACGAGGGAAAAGACCTCATCAAGTTTGTGGTGGAGCGCGCCCGCCGGACAGGTCTCCGGCACCGGGTGATTTTCCTCGAAAACTACGATATCAACATGGCGCGCTATCTGGTGCAGGGCTGTGACGTGTGGCTCAACACTCCCCGGCGGCCCATGGAGGCCTGCGGCACCAGCGGCATGAAGGCGGCCTTGAACGGAGTGCTCAATGTGAGCATTCCGGACGGCTGGTGGGCGGAGGGCAGGACAGACGACAACGGCTGGACCATCGGCAAGGGCGACGAGTTCCACGACAACCAGTACCAGGACGCCATCGAGAGCCAGGCCCTGTACAACCTGCTTGAAAACGACGTGATTCCAACCTTTTACGACAGGAAAGACGGCGACGTTCCGGGACGCTGGGTCAAGATGATGAAAGCGGCCATGAAAACGGTTCTTGGAAGGTTTTCGAGCCTGCGCATGGTCGAGGAATACGAAAAACGGTTTTACCTGCCGGCCTTCCGGCAGAGCGAGGAGCTTTTTGCGGACGGGGGAAGGCGGGCGCGCGAGATAGTCGCCCAGCATGAGCGGGTCCGGGGCAACTGGCAGCACGTGCGCGTGCGGCAGCCGGACAGGGACACCTCGGGCGCCTACCGGGTGGGGGAATCGTTCCGGGTGACGGCCAGGGTGGAACTGGGCGCGTTCCATCCCGAAGAGGTCCTTGTGGAGCTGTATTACGGCCAGGTCCACACCATTGACGCCTTGTCCCAGGGCCAGGCCGAACCTATGGAGATGATCGAGGAACTGGGGGACGGCGCTTTTCTCTACGCCTGCACCATCCGGTGTTCCGCCTCCGGGCGCTTTGGTTACACCGCCCGGGTGCGGCCCGCGGGGGACCAGTTTTTACAAAACACCCCAGGTCTCATTACCTGGGCCTGAGAACGACGCGGAGAGAGCGACATGCCTGACAAGCCCAGAGATCCGAGGGTTCTCATCGTGACACCGGAGGTTACCTATCTGCCCGAGGGAATGGGAAACATGGCCAACAGCATGGTGGCCAAGGCGGGCGGACTCGCGGACGTTTCCGCGGCCCTGGTGGCGGCATTGTTCGAGCACGGCGCGGACGTGCATGTGGCGCTGCCGGACTACCGCTCCATGTTCGCCTCGCATCTGGCGCCCCTGGTGCGCAAGGAGCTTTCCATCATCCGGCGCCATGTGCCCGACAACCGCATTCATCTGGCCGAGGACAGGGTGTTTTTTTACCAGAACCGGCCCTATTCCGACGCTTGGCAGGAGAACATCAAGATTGCCTTGGCGTTTCAGCGAGAGGTCATCAACCACATTGTGCCCCAGGTGCAGCCGGACCTCATCCACTGCAACGACTGGATGACGGGCCTAATCCCGGCCATGAGCCGCTGGATAGGCGTGCCCTGCCTCTTTACCATCCACAACATCCACACGGTGCGCGCCACCATGGCGGAAATCGAAGACCGTGGAATTGACGCCGCGGCGTTCTGGCAGGGCCTCTATTTCGAAAGCCCTCCAGGGAACTACTGGGAGGCAAGGGAGCGCGTGCCTGTGGATTTTCTGACGAGCGGGGTCTTTGGCGCCCACTATGTCAACACCGTGAGCCCCACCTTTTTAACTGAAATGGCCGGGGGGAGGCATTCCTTCGTGAGCGGGCCTTTGCGCCGGGAGCTTGCCAACAAGCTCAACGCGGGCTGCGCTGTGGGCATTTTGAATTCCCCGGACCCCTCGTATGATCCCCAGACCGACAAGGCCCTTGCCCGGCAGTACGGGCCCAAGGACCACGAGGTGGGCAAGCGCCACAACAAGCGCTATTTGCAGAAAAGCCTTGGGCTTGAGAGAAACGACAACGCCCCGGTTTTTGTGTGGCCCTCGCGTCTGGACCCGATTCAAAAGGGCTGCCAGCTTCTTGCGGACATTCTCTACCGTTTGGTGGACCATTACCGGGATGACGGAATCCAGTTTGTGTTCGTGGCCAACGGCGCGTACCAGCAGCACTTTTACGATATCAAGGAGCGCCACAACCTGCACCACAGGATCGCGGTGTGCAACTTTGACGAGAATCTTTCCCGGCTGGCCCTGGGAGCCGGGGACTTCGTGCTGGTCCCGTCCCGGTTCGAGCCCTGCGGTCTTCCGCAGATGATCGGCTCCATTTACGGCGCGCTTCCTGTTGTCCACGACACGGGCGGACTGCATGACACGGTGTGGCATTTGGACGCGGAGGCCGGAACCGGCAACGGGTTTGTTTTCAAGAATTACGACACCGGGGGGCTGTGGTGGGGGATATCCGAGGCCATGCGCTTTTACCTTACAGATCCGCGGGCGCGGGAGGCCCAGCGGGCGCGGGTGATGGAGGAGAGCGCCCGGCGGTTCAACCACAATGTCACGGCGCAACAGTACATTGACCTGTACGAGACCATGCTGGAGCGTCCGCTGATCAAGTCCATCACGTGAGAGGCGCGGGAGTTAGAAGTTAGGAGTTGGAATGATAGGGAAAAAGGCCCAGGTTTATGGAGTTATCAAACGGGCCTTTTTTCCGAATGGCGGCCGCGCGGCGGCAAGGTCTTTTATGCCAAAATGCGGTCCAATCCGTAACACCTGCTGAAAACTCCCGCTCAATCTCCCTCTCCCTGTGGGAGAGGGCCGGGGTGAGGGCATTACTTGTCTGATTGCACCTTGGTATTAGACTGTCAGGCGCCGGGTGGTTCTGCGAGAAGCGCAGGTTCACCCGACAAGCCAAAAAAGCAACGTGAATGAATTGTCGGATAATTCCGCGCGCGGGCAAGGTATTGGCCAGATCACACAGCCACGTGTGCTTGGAGCAACTCAACCGGAGCATGAGCAAGAGAAATTAACGAATGACATGGCCTAAACCGGCGGAGCCGGAAAGAAGGCTTTAGGCTTTAGGGCTGGCTGTAAACGGCCCGTTTTTGCGGGCTGCGCCATTATCTACGCAAAAAACGCGGA
>JAGVGH010000074.1 GCA_020057225.1 Desulfobacterales bacterium
GCAAAGGCAAAGGCAACGGCAAAGGCAAAGGCGAATGGAGAATATCGAACCGCAGAACCGCAGAAGGGGAAGCTGGCGCAGGGTTACAGGCAACGGCAAAGGCAAAGGCAACGGCAAAGGCAAAGGCGAATGTAGAATTGCAATTACCTCATTGAGTTGCAATTACCCCTTCGATCTTCTTTCCCGCCCCTCCCCGTCCAGCAGCGCCCGTATGGCGCGCAGGAGGTCTTTGCGCATGTAGGGTTTGGCGATGAAGTGGAGGCCGTCCCGGAGGATGAACCCGGTGTGGATGGACTCGCCGGAGTTGGCCGGGTAGCCCGAACCAAAAAGCGCCTTGATATGAGGAAATTTTTGCCGCATGATGTCATAAAGCTGCTCCCCCCCCATTCCGGGCATGACAACATCCAACAGCGCCAGCCGCACCGCGTCCCCCTGTTTCTCCAGCACCTCCAGGGCCTCGATTCCGTCCTTGGCCGCAAACACGGTGTAGCCCGCCATCTCCAGCATAAGCCCCGCCATGTTCCGCACCATCTCGTCATCCTCCGCCACCAAAAGCGTCTCGCTTCCTCCCTGGACCGGCGCATCGAAAAAGTCTTCCTGCCCAGCCCCTGCCGGCTCCGCGGCGGGTAAATACACACGGAAAACCGTCCCGGCGCCCGGCTCTGAATACACGTGGATCATGCCCCGGTGCTGGGACACGATTCCATGCACTGTGGCAAGGCCGAGACCGGTGCCGCTGCCCGGCTCCTTGGTGGTGTAAAACGGTTCGAAAATGCGCGGCATGTTTTCAGGGGCAATGCCCGTGCCTGTGTCCGTCACGGAGAGGATCGCAAACAGGCCCGGTTCAACGCCGGGATGCGCCGCCGCCATGGCCTCGTCCACCAGGACCCCGCCGGTCTCGATGGTGATGCCGCCGCCCTCGGGCATGGCGTCCCGGGCGTTGACACAGAGGTTCAAGAGCACCTGGTCGAGCTGCACAGGGTCCACGCGCACAGGCGGAAGGGCGTTGCCGGGGATGAACCTAAGAACATTGTTTTCGCTGATGACCCTGCGGAGCATTTTTAAAAGCTCCGCGATTTTCCCGTTGAGGTCGAGCACCTCGGGCCGGATGACCTGGCGGCGGCTAAAAGCCAGAAGCTGGCGGGTGAGGTAGGCGGCCCGAATGGCGGCCCGTTGGATTTCATCCAAAAGGGGCTGGATGTCGTCCCCCAGGTCCAGGCCCGCGGATGCCAAGTCAGTGTTGCCCAGAATCACCGTCAGCATATTGTTGAAGTCATGGGCGACACCTCCCGCAAGCTGGCCCACGGCCTCCATCTTTTGGGCCTGCCGGAGCCGCTCCTCCAGAAACATCTTTTCGGTCACATCCTCGATAATTTCAATAACCGCGGCCACCTTGCCGTCCACATCCGGCACAGGACAGGTGATGACGCGGCGGCGTTGGATTTCCTCATCATTTGGGGCGTGAAACGATTTTACGCATTCGCTCCGCTGGCCGGTCGCGAATGTTTTTTCCACAGGGCAGCCGTCACAGACCGAGTCCGCGGGAGGGTCCTGGAATATGCGGTGGCACACGGGTTGTTGCGCCAGGTCCAGGCCGGGAAACCATTCCTTAAGTTTACGGTTGGCCTCCAGGACCTTGTGATCCGGGCCGATAAGGGCGACGCCCAAGTCCAGGTTCTCGAAAATGGAGGAGAGTTTCAACTCGCTCTCCCGAAGCGCGGCCTCGGCTTTTTTCCGTTCGCTCACATCCCGCACAAACACCAGGGCGCCGTCCGAGTCCCCGTGCCGGACAGGCACCGCGGAAACCTCGGCGTAAAAAGTTGTCCCGTCCAGGCGCAGCCAGATTTGCTCCATACGCGGGACGTGGCGTTTTTCCTGGTTCAGGACGCGGATGCGCTCGCGCGCTATCTCCCGGTAATCCGGGTGAAGGCGGGGGACCACAGGGGCGCCAATCAGCTCCAATTCGGAAGCCGCGCCTAAGAGCGCGGCCATGGCCCGGTTGAGGTAGGCAAAACAGCCCTGGGCCTGGACAAACACCCCTTCGGGGGCGCTTTCAAGCCACAGGCGAAACCTTGCCTCGCTGGCGTGAAGCGCCTCGTTTGCCCGGCGCTTGTCCGTCACGTCGGTGCCGATGCCGCACAAGGCAATGGGCGCGCCCGTGGTTCCAAGCACCATGGAGGTCCGGACATCCATGATGCGCTCAGCGCCGTCCGCCCTGCGGCTGACGACCTCGCCGCGCCATTGGCCGTCCCGAAGGGTTCTTTCGAGGATTTCTTTTGGGGAGGATGCATTTTGGGGATCATCGCCAAACACGGCTGACGTCTGTCCTGCCAGTTCTCCGGCGGATTTTCCTAAAAAGCGGCAGACTGCCGCGTTGACATAGGTGATGACGCCGCGCGTGTCCGTGACGGTCACCATGTCGCTTATTTGGTCGAGCACTATGGCGATGAATTGGAGGCGGGCGTGGTTCTCCTTTTGAGCGGTCACATCCTCGCCAATGGACACATACTCTAAAGCCTTTCCATGGACGAACAGCGCCCGGTCGGTCCAGCGCTGCCAGCGCTCGGAGCCGTCCGGGGCTATGACTTTGTGCTCATAGCTTATGGCGGGATTGTCAGGAGTAAGCGCCAAAAAACTGGCGCGGGCGCCTTCGCGCTCTTCAGGAGGTATGAATTCGAAAAAGTTGAATCCTATAAGGTCTTCGCGTTTTTTTTGAAAATACGCGCAATAGGCTTCATTGACAAAGGTGAGCACGCCTTCCGGGGTAAAGCGGCAGATCAGGGCGGGCAGGGAGTCCACAAGGGCTGCGGCCTGGTCTGCCCTGTCCGAATTCCTGAACGCCAGGGCCTGCCGGAGGCGGGCGTTTTCTTCCCGAAGGGAGGAAATTTCCGCCTCCAGGCGTTCCAGAAAGGAGTCTTTGACGTTTTCCATCGCGGAGTTCTCCGGAGAGCCTCCCCGTTCCACGCCGGACGGGCAGGCCGACAGCCGTCTCCGGACGCACAGGGGACTCCTTCCAAAATACGCTCCAATCCGTACCACCTGCTGAAAGCTCCCTCTCAATCTCCCTCAGTTGCGGGAGAGAGCCGGGATGAGGGCGTTACTTGCCTGATTGCACACTGGTATCATTTACGGGCAGGCGGTCTGTTGCTCTTCGGCGAAAAGGCTTCTCTGGCAACTTATAGCATTTTTCAGGGTTCCGCGCCAAAGACGTTATTCATAACGCCATTGAATGTAAGCCTGAATTTTAGAATGCAAATAAGCAAAAAACACGCCAAATCAACACCCAGACCCCTTAGCGCTTCCAGCATCTCCCCGTTTTTCCGGAGCATTTTTTTAAGGCTGCCCGGGGTGAGGTTTGCGGAGCTTTTGACCGCGGCGACGGGGATTTTGTTGAGCCGGTCATCCGTGATGTCTTGAAACCGGCCCATGGCCTGGTCCCCGGCGAATTTTTTGACTGCATCCCCCTGGGCGGGAAAAGCCGATGCGGAGGCGAAAAGAAGGATTGCCGCGGCGATGGTCCAGCTTATACCAAGGTGCAATCAGACAAGGTATGCCCTCACCCAGCCATGTTCCCGCCCTCTCCGCCGCCTTTCCCGGTACAATTGTAAAACAAGTGTAACAGAAGTCCCCCGCCATGTTGCAACAGGCCGGATTCCGCTATGCTGTTCTTGGAATTGGGACAAAACTCAACACGGGGGACGGACAATGCATCTGAAAAATGGCGCGCCCCGGCGGGCGCCGGGCATGGCGGCGGGACCGGACGGACGGTTTATGCGGGTTGTGGAGAAATTCTTCCACCACGGCGACCTTCCGGATTTCAGGGAACTCCTGCGGCGGACCATGCGGCCCGGAACCCGGTATCTGGTGCTGGACTTGGACGGCACCTTCCACCGCAACAAAAACCTGGGGGTGCTTTTGGGCTTTGACCTTTCCGCCCGGCACGCCTACGGCATGGAATACCTTGCCCGGGTGGAAAAAAAGCGGGGCGCAAGCGCTTTCCTGTGGAACCGGCGCGATTTCCGGGGCCGTCTCCGGTACGTGGGCGAGGGCGCCCGGCGCTGGTGGGCCCTGGGCCTGTTTTACCATCTCTTCGTGCGCGAGGGCTGGAAACACGGCGTGTTCCGCCGCGCGGCCTGCGCGTTTTTAGGTCCCGACGCCATGCACAGGATGCTGGCCCTGCCCAGGGTGGCCTTGTTGCATCAGATGGCCGGGGTTCCCTGCAGCGAGGTGGTGGAGCTTGCCCGGGCGCTGTGGCGCCGGCACGCGGCGGACCAGGTGGTCTTTCCCGAAGACATCGCCTGGGCGCGGAAAAACTGGCCGGGCGCGCGGATAATCGTCAGCAGCGCCTCCCCAGGGCCTGCTCTGGACGTGGTTCGGGAAACCTTTCCCATGCATGATGTTTTGGACACCCGGGTGCCTGTGACAGGAGGAAGCACGGACGCGCCCTGGTGCGGCCACGCCCTTATCCCCTTTGGCGCCCCCCGCTCCATCGCCCCGCCGGAGGAGGTTTTCCAGAACGCCCATTTCAACAAAATCGCCGCCATTGTGGACCGGTATCCGGATTTCCTGGACCCAGGGGTCCACACGGTGGGAATCACCGACACCAAACACGGCGAGGACTTTTCCTGGACAGGATATTTCAAGTGCGCGGCGGACTTAAACAGCCTGGATCCTTTTTCCCCGCTTATTCCCGGAGACTCGCCCACAGTGGAAATCCACTCGGCGCGGGTGGGAACCCTGGCGGAAAGAGAGGCCGCGGCGGAGGCCGGGGGGACGGAGGAATCCGCGGAGCGCCCCCGGACGCTTTCACGGGAAGAGATGGAAACCCTGTTGGGAGGGGATCTGGCCAGGGCCGAGGCATGCGCCGCCCGTATCAACGCGTTGCTGGCCCAGGCGGAGCCTGGGCTTCAAAAGGCCGCGGAGGAGAGGGAGCGCGCGCTGGGGAAAGTCCGCGAGGCGGTTTTAGCCTACAACGCGGGCGGGAAGAGGGAGCGGAAAGCGGCCCTTGCCACCCTTCTACGGCTCAACAAGGAGATTTGCCGCCTGAGACGGGCGCGCGCGAAAACTCTCCGCCCTGTGTCGGTATTGTCCGCCCGGGCGGGGATTGTTATGGAAAAGGCCCGGGCAAGACTTGAGGCCGCCCTGGAGCAGGGCCTGGGAGCCTTGCCGGAAACCGCGCCGGTTATGCCGGAATACGAGACCCCGCGCGCCGGGGCGCCCGCCGGGGCGTCCGCGTCTGTTTGCGCGGCCGCGTCCTGAGCTTAACCCTTTCTCCGCGTCCATGACTCCGGCGCGCGGTCCGGCGCGGAATCATTCGCCAAAGTATTCCGCAAGCGAGTCCGAGAGCGCCTGGGCCAACAGGTCCATGGCCGCGTCCATATCCGCCCAGGGACGGCGCGTGAATTTTTCCTCCAGCTCGATTATCACGGCGGGGCAGTCCACTCCCGCAAGGAGCGGAAGGGGAAGCGCGCCTGTCCGGGGGCGGCTTTCCGGAATTCGCAGCTCGATGTTTCGCAGAATCAGCCGGGCCAGGGCGCTGCTTCGCACCACATGGGCGCTCTGCTGGCTTTCCCAGGGGGTGTGGCTGATTCCGGGAATATCCTCGGCCATGGTGGCGGACGCGCCGGCCATGGGATCGTGAACCCAAACCGTGATTCCGGAGGAGCCGGGTGTCCAGCCCATCGCGGCGTGGAGGCTCAGGAATACCCCGGCCTCCGCGTTGTTGGCCTTGCCGGCCCTGTCCGTGTTGGAAACCGCGATGTCTTCGCCCCTGGTAAGAGCGGCCTCATAGGTTTGCCCAAGGACGGTGTTGAGCTTTGCGGCCAGATGAAGGGCCACGTCTTTTTCAGGCAATCCGTCATTCAGAACCGCGCCGGAGTCGGCGCCGCCGTGGCCCGGGTCCAGCATAACGCGGTGCCGGGGAGGGGTAGGCGGGACGATTTCAGGCGGAGGCTCCGGAAGGACAGACACCTGGGCGGCCTGTCCGGCCGGGGGGGTGTAGGCGGGAACCGGAGGCTCTTTGGGAATGGTCACGACCTCCCAGCCCTCGGGGGCAAGAGGCGCGCCACCCTGGGATCCTTGTCCGGACTGCCAGACGCTTCCCGGGGGAGGCGCGCTTTCCGCCGCCGCAAAAGGGACCGCGGCAAGCGCCGCAACGAGGCATGTAAGCAACACCGCGCCATGAAACCCAACGCGGGACGACCGCCGCGCCATGGCGGCGGAGGCGCGGGGACTGCCTGCTGTTGTTCCTTGGGTCCGCATGGTTGTCATCCCGGTTCCAGGGCCAGGGCGGGCAGCGGTTTTTCAGCCCAAAGCCTTGCCAGCTCCTGGTTTTCATCTTTTTCAAGAACCGCGGGCAGCAGAAAGCCGGAGGCTTTTTCCGGCTCGAACACCCTGAGGCTTGCTTTTCCCGTGTTGGGCACAAGCCCCCGGGGTGTTCCAAAGTCTGTGTCCCGCATGGCGTCCCTGGCCCGCGCCATGAGCCCGGCAAGGATGGCCGCGGCGTCCTCCAGGGGCGGGGCGCCCGGGACGGAGACCTGGGCAAGATTCTCTCCCGACAAGGAAACCACCTGGGCCGCCTGGTAACCTTTCACGTCTGAAAACCGCATCAAAAGCGTCTCGATGGAGCCTCCCCCTGTGGACGCGGCCCGGACAGGCTTTTCAACTACCGCCGGAGGCTCGATTTCCGCGCCGTCGAACAGGATCCCGCGCTCCGCCATGTCGTCCCCGTCGTCCCTTAGTGTAGTGTTTCAAGAACAGCTTTACAATGAGAAACCTTCTCCAAAATCTGTTCGGCCTTTTTGTCCATACAAATGAGGTAACTGGGGTATGCAGTTGGCTCAAGCCCCCGCCACATCTTGTGGTCCTTGTATTCCCAGGCAGGCGATGGCCTCGCTTTCAGGGCATGCCACCGGAGCC
>JAGVGH010000152.1 GCA_020057225.1 Desulfobacterales bacterium
CCCGACCTACATGTAATAAACATGTAAAAATCATGTAGGTCGGGTGGTTCTGCGCGAAGCGCAGGTTCACCCGACAGGTTCATCAATCGGAACGGATTTATGAAAAAAGCTATAAACGCGGCGGCGCGGCCTTTTCCTTCGCCATCTTCTCAAACCGCGACAAACGCGGGCGGCGCCGGGAGACATCCGGGCGCCGCCCGCCGCAGTTTCCCAGTTTAAAGCCTTCCTTTGCCCACCGCGTTCAACAACAGCGTGATAGGCCGGTCCTGCCGGTAGGCCGCCTGGTTGGTGATGGGAATCGGCCGGCGGTAATCATCCGGCCCTGCGTTGGCCGCAAGCCATTTTTCCCGGTGCGCTTTTACAATCTGAAACGCGGTTGAATCCACGTCCACCAGGGCGCGCTCCAAAACAAGCGCAAGTTTCCCTTTTCTCTCCTCCAAATGCATGAGAGGCGCGATGGGGATGCCGATAGGCTCCCATTGCCCGAAATCCAGCTCGATGTTCTTTATGGCCGCCATCTGACCGGTGGCCCCGCTGGCGATGAGGGAGAACGCGCACCACCCCAGGTTGTAGGTGTACACACAGTCAAACCATGTGGGGTCGCTGCCGCGCCCGTCATACCCATAGAAATGAAGCTGGGTTTTGAAGCTGGGGATGGATTTTTTGTAGATTTTCTCAATGGCCGAAGGCAGTTTGTCTTTTTCCGTGAGAAGCCCCGCTCTCACCAGCGCCTGCTTGAGGGTCCGGACCGAGATGATTTCCTCCCGGAGCAGGAGGTGGGTGTCTTTTGTCTTATAGTTGCTAAAAAGAATGCCGCCGTAAAAATCCGGGTCAAGCCGTCCGTGGCCCATGGTCTTTTGATAGACGGCCCGCTCGATGCCCACACGGTACAGCCCTTTTTCCCCAAGCATTTTGAGGTAATCCTGCACAAGGCCCATGATGACCTTGTCGGTTTCCACCTGGGAAAAGGGAAAGTTGCCGTGGCTGTCCCGCTCCATGAGAAGGCCCTCCTGGAAAAACGCGGGAATGTCGTTGAAAAGGTCGTCGTCCCGGGTGCTCCAGGAGGTGTACCGCCTGTCGTCACGGCTTCTCCTGGCAAGCCGCCGCAAGTAATCGAGCTTTTCATCAAGGGTCGGGAAATCCTGGTGGAAATCCGTGTCATGCATTCTGTTGTAATCAGCGATGATGGTGTTGAGTTTAATGATAAATACCTGGATTTCATTGATAAATTCAAGCACACCCTCGGGTATGACAATCACCCCGTAGTTCTTTCCCGACGCGGCGCGCCGAACAATGCCGTCGCAGATGACGCGGGAGAGATGCCGGAGGGTCATTCCAAAGGCGGAGTAGTCCGTTTCCCGACCGTCCATTTTGGCCTTTTGCAGCCGCTCCTCGTCCAGATATTCGGCAAGTTCCTCACCGATTAGTGTGATATTCGGATGGGACTGAAGCGCGACCTCAAGGGCAAGGTGGGATGCCACACGGCCCATGACCTTGCAGATGTGCCAGTATTTCACATCGCTGCTCGCGTCCGTGCAGAGGTTGGCCACCTCGGTGGCAAAGGCCCGGGCCGCGGTGTGAAACCCAAAGGACACGGCGCATAGTACCTCGCCGTTTTCGTCCCGGACCTGGATGTCTCCGTCAATGGTCTTGGGCACTCCAAGAACCTGCACGCCCTCGGAATACAGTTCTTCGGCCAAAAACGCGGCGTTGGTGTTGGAATCGTCCCCTCCCACAATCACCAGGGCATCGAGTCCAAGATCCTTGATGGTTTCCCGCGCAAGCTGCATCTTCTTATCGGAGTCAATTTTGGCGCGCCCGGTTTTGATCATCCCGAAGCCGCCCAGGTTCCGGTGCGCGTCCACGGTGTCCCGGTCAAGCTCCACATACCCGCCTTCCATTACCCCGTCCGGGCCCAGCAGGAAACCGAAAATCCGGGTTTTGGGGTTTGCGGCCTTTGCGGCGTCGAAAAGGCCCGCGATGACGTTGTGTCCACCGGGAGCCGGGCCGCCGGAGAAGACGATACCGATTTTGCGCTCCTTGTGGACCTGGCCGCGGATTTCCGGACCCGGCTGGTCCACGCCTTCGACAATTTGCACTTTGTTGCCGATGATGCGGGGGAGCTTGTTTTCCGCCTCCCGGTCTGTCTGAAACACATACCGGTCTGTTTCCCGCAGCATTGTGTACGGTTTTTCAAAGACGGCGCACCTGGGCACAGGCTCGTTTCTGCGGTCCTTGAGGGCCTTGTTCAGGCTGCTGGTGTATTCCAGGACCCTTGGGTCGCTCATGAGTTCTTCCAGGCTCTTCCGGGCAGTGTCTTTCAAGGCGGACTCCCTTTGCGCGCGGCGTGTTTGCCCGCGCCGGTTCGGTTGCGGAAACGGGCCGGGTGTTCCAGATTTGCCGAAAAAAGCAGGACAGCCTTTGGGGCCGTTATGACCAGAGCCATCATAAAAAAGTTAAAACAACACGCTTTTCAAATCAAGAAAAAACGTAGGCGGGGTTCTTCCGCCCCCAGCGGAGCCGTGCGCCCGGGTAAAAAGCCCCTGTTTGTTCTGTTTTTATGCCGCCGCCCCGCCATGGGCGGTGAGTTATAGCTTGTAAAACCCAAAACCGCATGATAAGGGGGGCCGTTACGAACGTGGAAAGCAAGGAACCACGGTTATTCCCGCGAACAGCGGCCCGGCGCGGAAAGCCCGGGCAGACATCACACTCAGCACGATGGAGGAGAACCCATGGCGTATGATGCGACAAAACTGGCGGACTGGCAGATTTCCGAGCTGGCCGAAGAGAACATGCCGTCCCACGAGGACTGGATAAACAAACTGGGCCTGCAGAAGGATGAGTACCTTCCCATGGGCCGGCTTGCCAAGCTCGACTTCCTCAAGATCATCGAGCGCCTGAAAGACCGTCCGGACGGAAAGTACATCGAGGTCACCGCCATCACCCCGACTCCCCTGGGAGAGGGCAAGAGCACCACGTCCCTTGGCCTCATCGAGGGTCTTGGCAAGCGCGGCCAGAACGTGGGCGGCGCCCTCCGGCAGCCCTCCGGCGGCCCCACCATGAACGTGAAGGGCACGGCGGCCGGCGGCGGCAACGCGCTCCTCATTCCCATGACCGAGTTCTCCCTTGGCCTTACGGGCGACATCAACGACATCATGAACGCCCACAACCTGGCCATGGTCGCCATGACCTCCCGTATGCAGCACGAGCGCAACTACACCGACGAGCAGCTCGAGCGGCTTTCCAAGATGCGGCGCCTGGACATTGATCCCACCCGGGTCGAGATGGGCTGGATCATGGACTTCTGCGCCCAGTCCCTGCGCAACATCATCATCGGCCTTGGCGGACGCACCGACGGCTACACCATGCAGTCCCGGTTCGGCATCGCCGTGGGTTCCGAGTGCATGGCCATTCTCGCGGTCATCAAAGATCTGGCCGACCTCCGGAAGCGCCTGGACGAGATCACGGTGGCCTTTGACAAGACCGGCAAGCCCGTGACCACCGGCGACCTCGAAGTGGGCGGCGCCATGTGCGCTTATATGCGCGGCACCATCAATCCCACCCTTATGTGCTCCGCCGAGTACCAGCCTGTTCTGGTCCACGCCGGGCCTTTCGCCAACATCGCCATCGGCCAGTCCTCCATCATCGCCGACCGCATCGGCCTCAAGATGTTCGACTACCATGTCACCGAGTCCGGGTTCGCGGCGGACATCGGGTTCGAGAAGTTTTGGAACGTGAAGTGCCGCTTCTCGGGCCTTAAGCCCCATGTGTCGGTGCTCACCACCACCATCCGCGCCCTTAAGATGCACGGCGGCGGACCCCGCGTGGTTCCGGGCATCGCCCTGCCGGAAGCCTACACCAAGGAGAATCTGGAGCTGGTCGAGAAGGGCTGCGCCAACATGGCGCATCACATCAACACCATCCGGAAAGCCGGTATCAACCCCGTGGTATGCATCAACTGCTTCCACACGGACACCGCCGCGGAAATCGCCGTGGTCAGGAAAGCCGCCGAGGCCGCGGGTGCCCGTTGCGCCAAGAGCGAGCACTGGCTCAAGGGCGGTGACGGCGCGCTCGAACTCGCCGACGCGGTCATGGACGCCACCAAGGAAGACAACAACTTCCGGTATCTGTACCCGCTCGAGATGAAGCTGCGCGACCGCGTGGCCACAATCGCCAAGGAGGTCTATGGCGCGGACGGCGTGAGCTGGACCCCGGACGCCGAGGCCAAGGCCAAGATGCTCGAGAATGACCCCAAGTACGCGGATTTCGCGACCATGATGGTGAAGACGCACCTGTCCCTGTCCCACGACCCGACAGTCAAGGGCGTGCCCAAGGGCTGGACCCTGCCCATCCGCGACGTTCTCATCTACTCGGGCGCCAAGTTCCTTTGCCCCTGCGCCGGCACCATCAGTCTTATGCCGGGCACGGGTTCCAACCCGGCCTTCCGCCGCATTGACGTGGATGTGAAGACGGGCAAGGTGTCGGGGCTTTTCTAAGGCTTTAGGCTTTAGGAGAAGAATATGTTGAAGGAGGCCCGGGGGGCGTTACGCCCTCCGGGCCTTTCTGTTGGGCGGGCCCGGGGTTGGGGCTTTTTGGCGTTTTTCGTTATTCCGTACCGATTCAATACGCCCCGGTGCGCGCCAAGGCGTCCGCCCCGGCGGAAGCCGGAACCCAGGTCTTTGTCCCGCGCCTCCCGCGCCCCGTCTCATACCAAGTTGCAATCAAACGTAAGGGCGCACCCGCAGGGGGGGGGCCTCCCTCAAAGGGCGGCCTCACAGGTCCGCCCCTGCCTGATGGGGTGGAATGTTACCTGTTTGAACGCAACTTGGTATCACCCCAGGTCCGGCCCCGCCTCCGCAAGACGCCCGGCAAACCGCTCCTTTTCCGCCGCGTCCAAAGAGCGCCAGACCAACAGCTCTTTACGCAAATCATTCAAAAACCGTTTGGCCGCCCGTTTCCACTGCCCGGTCTCCCCTGACAGCCGCTCCATCCTGACCCGGGCCTCCGCGTATTCAAGATCCTCCGCCGCCGGGCAGAAATCCAGCTCCACGGCCTGGCTTATTCCAAAATCAAAGGGCGCGAGCCACACTTCAAAGGAAAGCCGCATGCAGAGCGCGTTTCCACGGCCAGGCCCCGCGGAAAGCCCGGCTTCCCCGCCGCCCCTCAACAGCGGGCACGCGTGGGCCAGCGCAAGCCTGTCCACTGTGAACGCCTCGTGGGCGCCTTCCTGACAGTCTTTGTAATGGGCGTGGAGCAGACCGGCCACGCTTTGTATCTCCGTGTATTTGAGCAGGAACGGCAGCGTGAGGGTTAAGGCGTCGCCTTCCGGCTCCGGCATGCGGAAACTGCGGTTCACGTCCGGAATGGCAAGGGCCGAGGCCACCCGGGAAGGATAGACCACAGACAACAGCACAACCAGAATCACCAGGGCCATGGCGAACACGCCGGAGAGGCTCGAGTAATTCACCGTGACCCCGGCCCACAGGGCGGTGCCAGCGAAAAGGCTTGCCAACGTCTGGGCGAGAACATAGCCCGCGACCACCGAGAGCACGGCAAAAGCCAGGGCCTCGGCGATGAACAAAAAGCCCACATGGGAGGGCGCAAGCCCCACCGAGGTGTACACCCCGATTTCGCGGCGCCGCTCAAACACCGAGCCTATCATGGTGTTGAGCACGATGAGAACCGCAATGGCGATGGGCACCGCCACGTTGGGGAGACCGCTGTAGGAAAGGCTGTCTCCGGCGTACAGGGAGTGGGTGCCCCGGGGCCCGCCCTGGAACAGCGGAAGCCCGTACCTGTCTGCCAAGCGTTCCGCCTCTTTTGGGTCTTCTTCTGTGTTTTTAGGACGGGCGGCAAGGCCAACGGCCTTTCCTCCCATGGCCAGGACTGCGCGCGCGGGGGCGATGACCACCTGGTCCGCCGCAATATGCCGCCACCGTCCCTGGCCCAGAATGGCGTCCCCGTCCGCCTCCATGGCCTCCAGCTCGGTTTCGGTAAGCCGTGCCACCGCGTCGCTTGGAAATACCACAGGGGTCACCGGCTCTCCGTCCAGCCCGGTCCGCGCCTCGTATTTTTTGCCGGAAAACACCCCTGCGGTTGTAAAGGGCCTGCCCCACAAGAACACTTCCGCTCCCGCCGGATTTTCCGGCGGTATTCCCAGGGAGCGGGCCGTGGTTTCAGACAAAAGAACCTCGTTCTGCGCGTCTTTGGCAAGCCAGCGGCCTCCAACAAGGGCCGCGTCCATTCCTGTCACCCGGGGTTCCTCCGGCGACAGGCCCACAAGCCCCTGGGCCTCGACCATCTGGTTTCCCCGCCGCACAGGAACCCTCACAGGGCGGGTCCGGTCCGGTGTCTCCAGCCAGACCCGGGGCGCGGTATGGAATTTTTCCCCGAAACTGTTTTCCAGAAAGCCCAGGGCCTCGGGCGCCAGGGCGTTCCAGTTGGCGTTTTTAAGGAAAAAGCCGGGCCGGGAGGCGCTTGGCGATACAAGCGTCCTCTGCTGGAGCCGCGCGCCCGAGACACTGGTGAAGCTCATGAGGGTGAAGGTTAAAAGAACAAGGGTGATGATGGTGAGAGCGGTCCTTGCTTTTCGGCGTCTCAGGTTGGAGATTCCCAATAAAAACGCGCTCGAAAACGCCCGCCATTTTTCCGCCTCCCGCCTCCCGGCTCTTTGACCCGGTTTTTTTGTCTCTTCTTCGAACCGAAAGAAGATGATGAGAGAGACCAGGGCGGAAAGGCCGATGATGAAAAAGGCAAGGATGACCACCATGGGGCTTCGGGCCAGTTGGAAAGCAGGGTGAACCTGGCGGATGGTCAGGATGAGGGCGGCGAGAATTCCGAGAAAAGTCAGAATGCGTGTGTGGATGTTGGTTGAGGAGACGAGGAGGCGTTCGAGGCAAAAGGCAAAGGGGATGAAGAGGGCGATGTAGAAGAGCACGCCGAGGAGCACGTCTTTTTGCGCTGTGTCCACATGGCCGTACACCCGGCTTGCGAGGGCCCAGGAAGTCCGCGCTGATTCGGCGAAGGTTCCGTAGTTCCGGCGCGCAAGGGCTTTTTCCGCCTTGTCCAGGGCCTGTTGCCCGTCCAGGGCAAGCCCCTGTATCCGGGTGTCGCGCACGCCATGCTGTTCCAGGTTTTCCATGCGCGGTTTCAAAAGGGTCCACATGTCCCGGGCGGTCAAAAGCTCGGTGCGGATGAGCGCGGGCAGGTTGTCAACGGGATATCCCGCGCCCAGAGGGTTGTCCGTCCGGCTGTTGGTGAGGACCAGTTTTTTTTTCGCGACCGAGTCGGAAAGGGTGAGCTTGAACCGGGAGCCGGGTTCGAGGAACAACGCGGCAAGGGTGGATTCCCGCGTGTCCACGCGGCTGTACCAGTAATGGAGGGGCGGGGCGTCGGTGCGGGCGTCCAGCACCTGGATCCGCGTCATGGGCCGGAAGGAGCGGGGATCCAGCAGGTTGAAGAGGGTGGTCTGGGCGCAAGGGAACAGGACGAGGTCGGTTTCCATGTTCCGCCGCTGCATCTTGACCCGGTAGGCGTCTTTGGAGGTTTTGCCTTTGTCAATGGCCCATTCGGCAAGGCCGGTTTCCAGGTTGTGGCGGTATCCTTCGAGGACCACTTTATGGAGGGTGAGTTTTTTCTCTACAGCGCCCTTGATGAGAAATTCTCCGTTTCCGTCGGCCATGGCAAGGTAGCGGGCAGGCCCCTGGAAGGCGAGAACAACGGTGCCGGGCGCGGGCTGGTCCGCGAAGATTTCCCCGCTTCGCAGAATTTTGGCTCTGCCCAGGAGCTCTCCCAGGCCCTGACGGGGGAAAACCCCGTCATGGAGCTTTTGGGCGCGGGCAAGGCCGTCCACAAGGCCGAGCGCAAGCCGGGCCTGGCTTTTCGCCCGCCCCACATCCACGTTGAAAAGGGTGTCGCCGGGCGTACCCCACCGCGCGCGGGCATCGTCCACCGTGGCGAGGGTTACACCTATCAGGCCCGCAAGGGCGGCGGCTTCCCCTCCCAGGGGCGGGCGGTCCTGAAACCAGGAGTCCCAGGGTCTTTCCCGGCTTGGCCGAAGAGTGTCCATAAAAGGGAAAAGCCCTGGCTCCTTTTCCCGCGCGGCACGGGCCGCCCTGTTGAGGGCCTCGTCCATGGCGGTGGTGGCCGGGGTCCTGTTCACGTCCTCGTTAAGCTCCACGAGAAATCCCTGGCTGAACGCGCCCAGGCCGCTGCCGTGACTGGAGAGATGCAGGGACACCCAGGCCACAGGTTCCTTTTCATGGACCAGGGCTTGGAGTTGTTGCGCGGAGGCAAGAAGCCCGCGCCGTTTTTTCGCGTCCCTGCGCAAGGCTTCGTGGTGTTCCACCGCTTTGGCCAGGATGGCCAGGATGGCGGCTTTTTCATCCGCGGAAACATTGTCACAGGTCTGCCGCCACGTCAGCCGTCTGAGGACAAGTCGTTGTCCGGCCATTTCCCGGACGCGGACAGAGGAGGCGGCGTCCCGTGATTCGGTCCGGAGGCGCATCAGGTCTCGGCTTATACAGTCGCACTCGGTTTTAAGAGGCTCGGAGAGGGCCTGGAGAAAGAGCGTCTCTTCCTCCTTGTCAAGATTTTCAGGCACCCCGGGTTTCTTAAGGATATCCAACAGGTTTTCGTGCAGGTCCGCCCTTCCGCGCGCGTCCTTTTCCCGCCGCAGCAGGTCTTTGGACTTCGCCCGAAGAGCCCAAAGGGCTTCCCGGACTCCGGCAAGGGACTGGGCATGGCCCGCGGTGGCGAGGAGGAGCACGGAGCGTTTGGGCGGGTTGTTCTTGAAGTGTTGCGCAATCTCCAAAAGGGTTGCGGCTCCCACTGCCTCGTCCGCGGCCGGGGCGTTTCCCGAAACGCCCGCCGAGCCGTCATAGAAGGCTTCGACCACCAAAAGTTCTTTTGCCAGGGCCGGGTCCGCGCCTTCCACCATTACAGCAAGATTTTCCGCATCGGCCTCTTTCCACCAGGATTGCCCCAGGAGCCGGACTTCCTCCGCAAGCACGCCCTTTTTTAAGGGGCCGAAAATCTTTTCCGCCCCGGTTCTTGAAAGCACAAGCCTTGGAAAACGCACCGGGGTTAGCTCGAATTTATCCTCGAAGACAGGGCGCCCCTCGTCTCCCTTTGTGAGAAATATGGCCGCGCGCGCCCCCAGGGCGGCGGGATTTTGCCAGTTTTTTCCGGAATCAAGGTCGAGCGCCACCACGGCGCCTTCCAAGGGAAGCCCCTCCATTTCCCGCGGGTCTCCATGCCCCGCGTACACCAGGGGTCCGGTTATCCCTTCAGGTCCGGCGCACTGGGGGCTTAGGGCGTCCTGGGCGAGGAAGAGCAGGGGAAGCGGCGGGTGTCCGGGGATTTCGAGGGAGGCGGGGCCGCGCTCCATGACAGGGACGGTGAAGGCGTGGGAGAAGACCTTGCCCGGGCCCGAGGCTTCCAGGCGTTCCCGCAGATATGCGGCCGCCGAGGCGCAGCCTGGGGTGCCGGTGCTTCGGTCTCCCTGACGGGAGAGGGTGTCAAGGGTTTGATAAAACCCGTCCCCGTCAGCGGCCAGGGCAAAGGGCGCCCGGACGGCAAGTAAAAGCACAGCAAGACACAGGAGAACGCGCGCTGTCAACTCCGGGCGGCGGCAAATTCCCGGAGCGGAGTTGGTTTTCGCCATCACGCGTCCGCCTCGCGTCCGCCCACGCGGCCCACGGAAATGGAAAGCCCGCTCCGCTCCTCCACGCGGTCAATCCGTCCGTCCCGTATCCACACCACCCGGTCTGAAACAGCGAGCATTTTAATGTCGTGGGTGGCGGAAATGACAGTGACCCCGCGTTCCTCGGAGAGGTGTTTGAGCAGGGCGATGATGTCCTCGCCGGTGGAGAGGTCCAGGTTGCCGGTGGGCTCGTCGGCAAGGACGATGGCGGGGTTGTTGGCAAGGGAGCGGGCAATGGCAACCCGTTGTTGCTGGCCGCCGGAGAGTTCGCCGGGCTTGTGCTTGAAACGGGCGCCCAGCCCCACCATTTTCAGAAGACGAATTCCCCTGTCCACGGCCTCCTGGTCCGGGACGCCCGCGAACACCATGGGGAGGGTGACGTTTTCAAGGGCGGACATGACGGGGATGAGGTTGAAGGTTTGGAAGATGTAGCCGATTTTGCGGCACCTGAGCCATGCGAGCTCATAGGCGTCCAGTTGGGCCACATCCACCTCGTCAATGAAGACCTTGCCCGAGGTGGGTTTGTCGAGGGCGCCTATCATGTTGAACAGGGTGCTTTTGCCGGAGCCGGAGGGTCCCATGATGGAGAGGTATTCCCCGCTCCGCACCGCGAGGTCAACACCCCGGAGGGCGTCCAGTTCCACTTTGCCCATTTTGAATTTTCTGGTCACGCCCGAAACGCGGACAATGGTGTGCGCGTTTTCCATGCGTCTCTCCCGTCAAGGGTTTCAGGCCGCTGTGTTGAATTTTCCGCCGCGTTTTTATTATACCGCAAGGCGCGGGGGAATTCCCGGATTCTTTTTGGCGGGGAGGGGAGGGGGCCATCGGGGGGCCTGGGGAGGCGGGGGAGGAACGCCAGGCATGGCGGTGGTTGCGCAACGTGATGAAAGGGGATAGTGGGGATGCAACGCGCGGCGGGCGGGCGGGGATGGATGGATGGAGGGTGTCGGAAGGCGGACGGGATAGTTCTGCTCCGACAAATATGCCGCAGGTTCCCGCCCCTTGCGGGCCGAGGCTTTCGCGGGTTTTCCCTGCCGGGGGCGTCCTTTTCCTGGCCGCCCGCGCCGCCCTTCATTTTTTTCTTGACAGCCCCAGGGAGCCTCGGATAGTTTGCGGCCAGCATAACGAGTATCCAGAAAAAGGAACCTTCTCATGCGCGAATCGTCCAACCGGCTGTTTTGGTGGTGCTGGCGCCGGCCCGCCCCGGGGCGCGCGCGCGGGTGTCCGCCTGAATAGCCGTTAAGGCGTTCGGCAACTGACAACAAGACCGTGGGCCGCTCCAAGGCCACGGTCTTTGTAGTTTAAAGGCCGTGGGGAATTCCCCCATCGGCCTTTTTTATTTGTGCGCCCAACAAACAACCCGGGCCCCCGGGCCTTCTCAACTTTAGCCGGAATACCAAGCCCAAGGAGGAAACCATGCTCATCGTCATGCGCAAAGGGGCCACAGACGCCGATCTTAAGGCTGTCGTGTCCAAAATCGAGTCCATGGGCTGCCAGGCCCGGGAAATGCCCGGGGGCGAGCGGGTCGCCATCGGCGTTCTCCACAACAAGGGCACCCTGGACCTCTCCGCGGCGCCCGTTGTCCGCAGGGAAAGCCACCTGCCCATTATCGCGGATCCCAGCCATGCCGGGGGACACCGGAACCAGGTGCTGCCCCTTGCCAGGGCCGCTGCCGCGGTGGGCGTGGACGGGCTTATGATTGAAGTCCACAACCAGCCGGAAAAAGCCCTCTCGGACGGCGGACAGTCCCTGTATCCGGAACAGTTTGAAGATCTGGTCCGTCAGGTCACGGCCATTTACAGCCTGCGCAAAGGACAACCGGCGGACTGACAAGGCGCCCGCGAACACTTGACATCGGAAAGGCGGATTCCATGCTTCTCAGGCGGTTTCCCGACAAAGAGACATTCCTTGGCCTTGCCCAAAAAGGCAACCTTGTTCCCGTATGCGCCGCAATTCTGGCCGACACCCAGACGCCGGTGGCGGCCTTGGCCAAACTGGACCGGGGCAACGGTCCCCTTTTTCTGTTTGAGAGCGTCGAGGGCGGCGAGCGCTGGGGCCGGTACAGTTTTTTAGGCACCGGAGCCAAGCGGCAGATCCGGCTGTTTCCTGAAACCGTGGCCGTGTCCAACGGCGGGACGGAGGAGCATATTCCCCACGGGGGAAACCCCTTTGCGGTGCTTCGCTCCCTCATGGCCCAGTACCGCCCTGTCGCCCTGCCCGAGCTTCCCCGCTTCTGGGGCGGCATGGTGGGTTTTTTCACCCACGAGTCGGTTTCCTTTATCGAGCGGGTGCCCAACCGGCTTCCCCCGGAAGAGCCTTTGGCCCACTTTCTGGTGACCTCGGACCTCCTGGTCTTTGACAACGCCCGCCATACCGTGCTGCTGGTGGCCCACGTGTTTCTGGACGAGGAGAAAAGCCCGGAGGAGGGTTACGACAACGCCACAGCCCGGCTCAACGTCATGCTGGAGCGGCTCGGAAATCCCACGCCCCGGCGCTTCCTTGTGGCGCCCCGGCGGGACGCGGCGCTCAAGCCGGTTCTTTCCCCCGAAGAGTTCCGGGGCATGGTGGCAAAAGTCAAGGAGCACATCTCCATCGGGGACATCATCCAGTGCGTCATCTCCCAGCCCTTTGTGTCGGAGGCGCCCGTGGACCCCTGGGGACTGTACCGGGCGCAACGCTATGTGAATCCCTCTCCCTACATGTTTTTCCTGCGCCTGGGAGAGACCACCCTGGTGGGCTCCAGCCCGGAAACCATGGTGCGTCTGGAAAACGGAACCGCGGTGCTTCGGCCCATCGCGGGCACGCGGCCCAGAGGCGCGACAGAGCAGGAGGACCGAAAGCTCGCGGACGAGCTTCTGGCGGACCCCAAGGAGCGGGCCGAGCACCTCATGCTGGTGGATTTGGGGCGGAACGACCTGGGACGGGTGGCGCAAACCGGAACCGTGCAAGTGACGGACCTGATGGTGGTCGAGCGCTACTCCCATGTCATGCATCTGGTGTCCAACATCCAGTGCGACCTTGCCCGGGGCAAAGACGGGTTTGATCTCTACGCCGCGTGTTTTCCCGCAGGCACCCTGACCGGCGCGCCCAAGGTCCGGGCCATGGAAATCATCTCGGAACTCGAGAAAACCCCGCGCGGACCCTATGGCGGGGCTGTGGGATATTTTTCCTTCACCGGGAACATGGATTTCGCCATCACCATCCGGACGGCCTCGGTCCGGGAAGGGCGTTTGTCGGTCCAGGCCGGGGCGGGAATTGTGGCGGACTCGGACCCGGAGCGGGAGCGGGTGGAGACGGTGAACAAGGCGCGGGCCATTGGCAGGGCCATGGAGCTGTTGAGCCAAGCGGCGGCGGGCAAGGAGGAGGGGTGAAGGGTGAAGTATGAGGGATGAGGGATGAGGAAGGAACGAGTTGGAATAATAGGGAAAATTGCCCTATTTTCACAGATTTTTTTGATATAAATGAGCCTCATTCCTCATAGCGGCCGCGG
>JAGVGH010000207.1 GCA_020057225.1 Desulfobacterales bacterium
CGATGGCTCGGGTTCC
This sequence comes from Desulfobacterales bacterium, assembly GCA_020057225.1. Taxonomy (GTDB): domain Bacteria; phylum Desulfobacterota; class Desulfobacteria; order Desulfobacterales; family Desulfatibacillaceae; genus JAGVGH01. Next base: position 17 of record JAGVGH010000207.1, read on the forward strand.
ATTGCCGTAGGGGCGCACGGCGTGCGCCCGAACAGGGGAATCCCTTGCAATAAGATTATTTATGGATAAGCTCTAAAAACCTTGCCGCACCGCGGCTGCCATGAGGAGAAATGCCAATTTTATAACTAAAAAATACAACAAAAGATGATTTTTTATTTTAACTCCGAACTCCGGACTCCTAACTCCTCCGGCTCCGCCGGGTCAGGCTTTGAACTGTTAAGCCATTGCCTCTTGAACACCGGCCCCGTTTCCAGTAAGTGACACAGGCTGATGGAAACGAAAACAGCCCACGGAGGGTTTGCCATGAAGGTTCTGGTTGTCGGCTCCGGCGGAAGGGAGCACGCCCTGGTTTGGAAAATCGCCCAAAGCCCCAAGGTCACAAAGATATTCTGCGCCCCGGGAAACCCGGGCATCGCCCAACACGCCGAGTGTGTTCCCATACAATCCGGCGACATCCCGTCTCTTCTGGAATTCGCCCTGAAAGAAAACGTGGACCTGTGCGTTGTGGGTCCCGAGGCGCCCTTGACCGAGGGCATCGCCGACATCTTCAAAGACAACGGAATCAGGGTGTTCGGTCCCTCCAAAGAGGCCGCGCGGCTGGAAGGCAGCAAAGCCCGCGCCAAAGCCCTGATGGAGGAAAACGGAATCCCGTCCGCCAGGGGCAACGTGTTCACAGACCCCGAAAAGGCCCGGGCATACATCCGTGAGCAGGGCGCGCCGTTGGTGGTCAAGGCCGACGGTCTGGCCGCTGGAAAAGGGGTAATGGTCTGCGGCACCGTGGAAGAGGCCCTGGAGGCTGTGGACCGGTGCATGGTCCAGCGGGAGTTCGGGTCCGCGGGGGACACGGTTGTCATCGAGGAGCGCCTTGCCGGCGGGGAGGCATCCTATCTGGCGTTTTCCGACGGGAAAACCGTTCTCCCCCTGCCCAGCTCCCAGGACCACAAGGCTGTTTGGGACGGTGACAAGGGACCCAACACCGGCGGCATGGGAGCCTACTCCCCGGCCCCGGTTGTCACTCCGGAGCTTGAGGAAAAAATCCTCGCGGCCATCATGCGTCCTGTTGTCCGGGCCATGGCCGCCGCCGGACACCCCTACAAGGGCGTGCTGTACGCCGGGCTTATGATTGACAAGGGCGAGGCAAAGGTTTTGGAGTTCAATGTCCGTTTCGGGGATCCTGAAGCCCAGCCGCTTCTGATGCGTCTTAAGACAGACCTTGTGGAAATCATGGAGGCTGTGGCGGAGGGGCGTCTGGAAACGGTGCGCCTTGAGGTGGACCCGCGTCCTGCCGTGTGCGTGGTCATGGCCTCTGAGGGATATCCCGGCCAGTACCCGAAGGGCATGCGGATCAAGGGCCTTGACAAGGCCCGGGAAAAAGAGGGGGTTGTCGTCTTCCACGCGGGAACCGCGCTGAAAGACGGGCACGTTGTCACGGACGGAGGCAGGGTGCTCGGGGTCTGCGGCACCGGGGACACGCTGTCCGACGCCATCCGGCGCGCGTACAAGGCGGTTGGAAAGATTTCCTGGGAAGGGGCGTTTTGCCGCTCCGATATCGGGCGGAAAGCGCTTGCCCCCCGGGGCCCCAGGGTTTTGGTGGTGATGGGAAGCGATTCGGACCGGGAGGCCATGTCCGCGTGCGCGGGGGTGCTCAAGGAGTTCGGGATATCCTACGAGATGACCATCACATCGGCCCACCGGACTCCTGAAAGGGCCATGGGGCTTGCCCGGGGAGCGCGCGCCCGGGGGGTCCGGGTGATTGTGGCCGGAGCGGGAGCCGCGGCGCATCTGGCGGGCGCCATGGCCGCCCACACCACTCTTCCTGTTATCGGCGTGCCGTTGGACGCGACCCCCCTGCAGGGCCTGGACGCCCTTCTTGCCACCGTGCAGATGCCGCCGGGGGTTCCTGTGGCGACGGTGGCGGTGGGCAAGATGGGGGCGAAAAACGCGGGCTATCTGGCGGCCCAGATTTTGGGGTGCTCCGACCCGGAAATGGAAAAGCGGCTCGCGGAGCATAAAGAGAAAATGGTACGGGAGGTCGCGGAAAAAGCGGAGAAGTTTACCGAACGTGGCTAATACGCGCCGCATGGAGAGCGGCGCGCCGGACCTTTCGGCAATCCGGGAGGCCGCGCGCGCGCTGGGGCAGGGGGGAGTTGTGGTGTTTCCCACAACCGGGCTGTACGGCCTGGGAGCGGACGCCCGAAATCCCAAGGCTGTGGAGCGGGTGTTTGCGATGAAACGCCGGGCCCCTGAAAAGCCGCTGCTTGTTCTCGTGGCGGAGCGCGGGGACGTTGCCCCTCTGGTCAGGGAAGTGCCTTCGGAGGCGGTCCGGCTCATGGATGTTCTGTGGCCAGGGAGGCTGACCCTGGTGCTTCCGGCGGCCCCGGAGTTTTTTCATCTCACGGCGGGAACGGGCGCTCTGGGTGTTCGTCTGGCCGCGCATCCTGTGGCCAGGGAGCTGGTCCGGGAGTTCGGCGGGCCTGTCACAGGCACCAGCGCCAACCTTTCAGGCGGCCCTTCGGCCAGCAGGGTGGTGGATATCGCGCCTTCCATTCTTGAGGCGGCGGCGGTGGTGCTGGACGCGGGCGCCCTTGCGGGCGGGGCGGGTTCGACGGTTGTGGAGGTTTCCGGCGGGGTGCGGATACTTCGGGAAGGGGCGGTAAGCGCGGGCGATGTTTGGGGGGCACTTGGGCTGGAGGGCAGTTGTTTTTCTAAAGAGGTAATTGCATAATTGGCGCAGGTTGGGTGGTTCCGGGCCGCAAGGCCCGGGTGTAGCCAACATTTCTAAATGATTCATATCTGTTGGGTGAACCTGCCCTTCGGGCGGAACTACCCGGCCTACCTCAAATTTGTCGTTTCTAAAAATGAGGGTCTATGTCCGGTATTCTGCCGTACATAGACACCTCATTTGTGCTTCGGGCATATGATCCTCCACAACATGTCGTTGTAGAGGACATACG
>JAGVGH010000278.1 GCA_020057225.1 Desulfobacterales bacterium
AGCGCAGGTTCACCCGACAATATCCTCATATATCTTTAAGCAAGAATGCTCATATAAGTTAGCGCCTATGGGTTTCAACCCCAGGACATGGAACAGCCAGTATCACCGCAAAAAACGCGGATAATCCGGACATAGAACCTAAACGCCTCCCAAATGCCCGGTCCGCCCGGGAGGACACCCTCTCCAGCGGCGAAAATCCCTTTTTAACGGAGGCAATCGCAAAACTCAAAGAAACGACAAATTTAACGCGGGCCGGATGGTTCCGCCCGAAGGGCATGTTCATCCAACACATAGAAATCATTTTAGAAATGTTGTGTACACACGGGCCTTGCTGCCCGGAACCTCCCAGCCTGCGCTTTATTTTGCAATATAACCTGCTGCTTCCGGCGGCGCCCTCCAAGCGCGGACGGCCGCCGCCGCCTCCTGTCTTCCCCCTCACGACCCCTGGGCGTAACTTTTCCTCATCCCTCATCCCTTCCCTCTCACGACCCCTGGGCGTAACACCTCCGGGGCACCAGGCACGTGGGAGCAGGATTGCCAAAACCCCGGCCCTGGGGCGGCGGCAGCTTGCATCCCACCGCCAGCACCTCCTCCGCCACAAGCTCAATCGCCCGAAGCCTGGGCGTTGTGTAGGCGCGCTTCTCCCTCTTGTCCTCATCCGTCATGGGACACCTCGCTTTCGCCTCCCAAAATGGCCGCGTGCCGCAAATGGGCCATTTGGCAGATATAATCCGACACCGTTTCCGCCGATCCGGTTTCCAGTCCGAAAAAACCCGGGCATGCGTCGCAACACGCGGCTTTATCGCATCGGGCGCAGGGGAAATCCGGCGCAACCGGTTGTTCCCTGACACGCTTCATAAGCGCCCAGCCCTCTTGAAACCTCCCCCCGGCCAGAGGATAAGACGGCTCCCGGACCAAAAGACAGGGCCGGAGCACTCCCCCAGGGTCCACATGAAATTCTGTCAGCCCGGCCCCGCAGTTGTACAGAGCCTCGAACACGGGCCTGCCGGAGGTTTTCGCGTAGTAGTCGCGCCACAGCTTGAGGCGGCGCGGGTCGGAAAGCTCCTCCGCCACGGCCTCGGCGGGGGAAACCCGGAACGCGAGAGGCTCTTTGCCTCCGGAAAGCCCGGGCATAATGGCCGCGTCCACCCGGAAATCCACGCCAAGGTCCCGGGCGATATCCCGCATCTGATGGATACCGCCGGAGTTGAGCGTCATCTGCACGGTCTTAAGGCTCACACGGACCCCCCGGGAGCGCAGCGCGCGGACGCCTTCCAGACAGGCGGAAAACGACCCCGGCGCGCCTGTCACCCGTGCGCTGGTTTCCGGACCCGCCCCGTACAGGCTCACTTCCACCACGTGGGGAGGATATACCGAGAACGCGTCGAGCGCCTCCGGCGTAATGACTGTCCCGTTGGTGAAAACCGTGGTGACAATCCCCTGTTTCGCGGCCCGGGTGTAAATTTTTGGAAAATCGGGCCGAAGCAAAGGCTCGCCGCCTGTAAGCAAGAGGTAGAGGCAGCCTTCTGTTGCCAGGGTGTCCACAAGGGAAAGCCAAAAAGCCTCGGGAAGCTCCTCCTGGTCCGCCGCGTCCCTGGCGTAGCAGTGGGCGCACCGGAGGTTGCAGCGCCTTGTTAACTCGATGGTCCCGGAAAGGGGCACCCGGAGCGCGGCCATTTTGTGGTTGAGGGAATCGTAGAACGCCTGCCTGGTGTTCCGGGAGTCCATCATCCCTTTCTTTCCACAAGCCCCGCCGCGAGAAGCTCCCCGGCAAAGGCGAGCACCTCTTCCCCGGCGTTTTCGGGCGCGTTGTCAAAGGCTTCCGCGACCATGCCCGCCACGTCCCCCAGGGTGCGGACGCCGTCCAGGCGCTCCCAGACAAAGGCGCCCACCGGGTCCAGGGAGTAGATGCGGCGCATGTCCGCGAGCCTGCCCTTGACAGGGACAAGCAGGGTCTCCCCGGCGATTGCCCGGGTCACCACATCCGGCGCCTTTGTGAGCAACGCTTCCCGCAAAGAAAACCTCCCGCCCTGTCAGTAGGGCACACCCGGCGGCCGCAGGTCTTTGGGGAATCGCAAGGCCGGGTCGCCGAAAAGATTGTAAATGGACGGCATAAGGGTATCCCCCGTGCGTCCCCTGTAATTTACAAGAGCCTCCAAAAGCGCGTCGCCCAGCCGCGCCCGGCCCAGAACAAAGACCGATTTGACAAGCTCCTCCGAGAGGGTCCGCGCCCGCACATGGAGGGAAAGTCCCGCAGTGGACCACATGGCGATGGCGCCTCCCTGGGGCGTGACGGTCAAGTCTTCGGAGAGGAAGTCCACGCCCGGAATTTCAAAGCGCCCCACGTTGCAGGTGTAGGCCCCCACCACAGGAAGCCCCGCCGCGGGCGTAAGCCCGGGCACGTCGGAGTTGACCAAAAAGCCCTCGTCGGCAAACTGGCCGAACCCGCCATGCCCCATATAGTTGACGAAAACAGCACCCTCCTGCCACGCGCCGATAAGCGCTTCCCGGGCGTTTTCAACAGTCCGGTTGGAAAGGTAGATTTTGTTCTTCTGGTACTTGGACGGGAAGAGCGCCCCCGCGGCGTCGGAGTCTCCGGGGAAATTCGAGCCGGCCTGGGGCTGGTCCGCGGCAAGGACGACCCGCTGCTGCCAGGGCGCGGAGTCCCGCGCCTCATAGCTGATGATTTTATCCGCCAGGGCGAGAAGCTCCGCCGCGGAGGACACGGGAAGCCGCCCCACCGCGATTTCAGGAATCCTGTCATCCCCCTCCACATCCCCGTACAGGCTGTCCGAGGCGAACAGGCCCTCGGGCGTGCCCGCCATGATGGCGGGGACGTGGTTGCCGCCGCAGCCCAAAAGCTCTTTGTAATCATAAGAGCCGTCCCCGGCAAGGAGAACATAGAGGGGCGGCGTTGTCCATGTGGAGCGCGCGTGGGCGAGAAACGCCCGGATGGCGGCGGGGTCGTAATTTCCGTGGTTGAACACGTCCATCACGTCCTCGACCGTGACCACCATGGAAGAGAGGCCCTGGCCCGCGCGGTGGGCGGCCAGGGGTGCCGCGGCGTCCGCAAACGCCCTGGGCGCGATGACCAGCCATTGGGCGGCGTTGGCCGCGCTTAAAAGGTCCGGAGGGTCTCCCGCGGCGCTCATCCCGGCGGGCGCAAAGGGGTTTGCCATGTCCGCGGCCAGATAGCGCCTTGCATAGACACCGGGTTCAAAGCTCAAGCGCCATTTGCCCGCCTGGGAATCCACAGTGGTCCCTCCCAGGCGGACCGGCAGGCCCGGGGTGGAAAGGTCAAAGACGGCAAGGCCGGCGCTGTCAAACCCTCCCACGGTTACCACCGGGTCCTCCAGTCCGTCCATCACAAGCTGGCCGTTTTCCGCCAGGGTTTGGCGGGGCCATGTCAGGTCGAAGGAGTCCACGGCCACATAGCTGTACTCGGCGCCGGTGTCCAGAAGCGCGGTGACGGTTACAATGTTGCCTGTTTCCGCCAGCAGGGAGGCGTCAAAATCAAAGGACGCGGTCCGGGAGGCCATGCCGTCCAAAGTGGCGTCTCCCGCCACCGTGCCGTTCACGCGCACCCGGACATGATGGTCCTCCGCCGCTGTGGCGGAAATCCCTTTGAGCGCCACTTCGATGGACGCGGCGCCCGGGCCGGACGCAAGGCCCGGCGCGTCCACCGTGGCCGTGAGGGTGTCGCTTTCAGGGACGCCCGCCAAAAGCGTGACCCAGGCCCAGAAATCGGCGTCCGGGTCATCATGGTAATCGGTCAGAGCCTCGTGCTCCTCCTCGAAGTGCCGGGTGTAAGGGAACACAGAAGGCGCGGACGCGGGGGCCGGGCCGTTTTGCACGGGCGCGGTTCGAAGTTCCGCCGCGGCCTGGAGAATCCACAGGGCGTCCAGGGTGTCCGCCGCCCCGTCTCCTGTGGCGTCTCCGGCCCAGGCCGGGCGGCTTCCCTCTTGCGGTCCCATTCCCGCGGCGAGCCTTAAAACCGCCACCGCGTCGCCGACTCCGGGGGTGCCCGAGCCGTCCACGTCTCCTGTCATTTCCCTGGGCAACAGGCGGCCCTGGCCCGGAGCGAGCCAGTAGATGTTTTCGGTCGTGTAATTCGATTCCGGGTTTTCCCCGATAAAGAAGAGGGAGGCGTAGTCTTCAGTCGGGAACCAGGGCACGTCCGCGCCCTTGTTGGTGAGCGCGATCCCGTTTGCCGCCAGAAGGCTTCTAAACGCCTCCGTTGTCAGTCCCAGAAGGGGCGCGGCATCCGCCGCAAGAATCCGGTGGAGTCCGGGCCGGGCGACCTGGATTCGGATGCGCGTTCCCGGCTCCGTGTCCAGGGTCTGCATTCCCTTTTCCGAGGCGGCCGGGGCGGCCTCTTCCGGCGCCGGGGAATCGGCGCGGGCCGGATGGGGCGCGCTGGCAAACGCCTCCGCGCTGTCCGGAACCCCGTCGGGTCTTTCCCCGGGTGTCACCGTGAAAGGACCATAGACCGGGCGCCTGCCCCCGGCCTCCAGTTCCACCAGCCTATACACGGACTCTCCCTGCAGGGGCGCGTCCGGGTCAACCAGCCTGTACCATCCGCCCTGGGGCGCGGAGTGGAAGCCGGGAACAGGCCGCGCGTTGACGCGGGTCCAGGTTTGCGCCCCGGTGTCAAAGCGTTCGAGGTAGAACCCCAGGGTCCGGTTCTCGCTCACGGTCTCCCAACAGACCACAAGGCGGCCCGCCTCGGCGAATGCTCCAAAGGAGGCGATGACAGCCCGGGTGGCCACCAGGGCGGCCACGCTGTCCAGGTCCACCACCACGTCGCCAAGGGGGTCGGTATAGGAAAGGCTGATGTTTTCCGTGTTGTTTGGAGTCACATACAGGCGCCCGTCCCCGGGCACGCTGGTCTCGCTGTCCAGGGGCAGCTCGAACAGGTAGCGCAGGGAATTGTTGGCGAAAATCCCCGTGTCCGGTCCTGTCTCGTAGAGGGTCACGGTCTCGGAGTCGCCGTCCGGCGAGGTGACCGTGACAGTGATGCTCTCGATAAGGTCGGGGTTCTCGTTGTGGTCCGGGTCAAACACCTTGAGGTGGATGGTGTCGTGTTCCTCGTAGATGCTGAACTCTCCGCCGGGAGTGACAGGGTTGCCCGAGGCGTCGGTGAAGTTCGCCGTGGGGATGCTCCGGACCACGTGGGTGACGGAATCGGTGGCGGGGTCCACGAACTCGCCGCTCACCGCATAGACGGTGTTGGTGACAGATCCTGTTTCGGGAGGGTTGTTGACTGTGATCTGATAGGTCACGGTCATGCTCCTGCCCGGCAGTAGTGAATACGCGTCCGAGGCGGACACGAGGTCCAGCGGCGCGTCCCCGGGCTGGGTTTTGGTGGTGAAGATATTTGTAAAATCAATCCCCTGCACCCAGGCGGCGAAATTTTCGCCGGTGCGCACGCGCTGGAGCCGGACGGAGGTGTTGGCCGCATACCGCGCGGAGAAATCCGGAGTGGGGTAGTTGTTCCCGTCGTTAGCTCCGCTGTTGTAGGAAAGGGCCATACTCTGGCTGGGGGAAAGGGCCGTGTCAACGGTCACGTCATAGCTTGTGAGGTCCGAGTCCCCGTTGGCTTTGAAGCGGTAGTCCACAGCCAGGCCCGAATGGGTGAGGGCGTAAACATCGAAGTCCTTGGCCAGGGCGTAATGCAGGCCAACGGCCACAAGGGTTTCGTTGGTGTTTTGGGCGACGCCGTTGCCAAGGGTGATGACCGCGCCTTCGAGCTGCCTGCCCGTGCCCTGGGTGTCGGTGAATCCCGTGCCCCAGACCCAGGTGTTGTCACGGACCACGGAGGAGATGGCGGACGTGTTGTACCCGGTTGTCGCGTCCACGCCCGCGCCGCCCGCCGAGCCTGTCACGTTTCTTCGCTGCACGGTCCACTCGCTGCCCCATTCCAAAACCATCACCGTGCTGGTGGAGGCGGCCCGGTTGAGGGTGGCGCTCCGGGACCAGTTGATAGTGCCGGTCCCGGAAGGCCAGTAGCGCAGATGGCAGCAGGACATGTTGTTTTGCGATGTGTCCGCGCTGTTGATTCCCGCGCCGTTGGCGCCGGCCATGAGCAGAACCTGGTTCAGGCTGGTCCAGCCTATGGCCGAGGTGTCCGTGCCGCTGGTGACGTTCAAGCCGTGGGAGGTCCGCTGCACGTCCAAAAGCCGGAATCCCTTGGTGCCGGTGGCGGCGCTGTCCGCGCACTCCACCACTGTCACCACTCCGGTCCAGTTTTGGTTGGACCCGTTTCGTTGCAGGCGGACAACACGCGGTCCGGAGCTTACGTTGAGGTCGCCCGTGCCAAAGGGATCCTGGATGAGCGAGGCATAGGTCACGTCCGGACCTTCATTCCCGCTCCGGTTGGGCGTGCCCTGGATGATGACGAAATAGTTGGGCGAAAGGTCCTGGTTCAGCGTGAGGTCGTAGGTGGTTCCCGTGAAGGTTGCCACGGGGATGTAGTATTCCGTCACCCGGAACGCCTGGACGGGAGCCGTGACGCTGGTGCTGTTCGCAACGTGGGTGGTGCCGGGCGCCAGGGGGTCTTTCACCACAACCCCGGTGGCCTCGGCAAGACCGGTGTTGGCCACTGTCACCGTGTAGGTCACTGTATCCCCGGGATAGAGCGGATCCACTCCGTCCGATGTTTTATCCACTGTCAGCCGCGTCACCTGGGCTGTATCCGTCGAGGAGTTGTTGCCGGTGTTGGTTTCCCCGGTTCCCGTGTTCACCGTGGCCGTGTTGGAGACACTGGGGAAGGCCGCGTCCAGAACGGTGACCGTCACTGTGATGGGCGGCAGACTTTCCCCGGGTCCCAGGGGACTGCCCGCCGAGACCGGATAGGTCCAGGTCACGGTGGGCACGCCTGTTTCGTTGACCGTCCATCCCGGGGCCGAACCGGACACATAGGAAACGCCCGCCGGGAAGGTGTCTGTCACGGTGACCTGGGAGGTCTGGGTCGCCGTGCCGCTGTTGGAAACGGATATCGCATACTGGGCGGTCTGGTTTACTGAAAACGCGCCTGTGTGGGCTTTGAAAACCGCCAGGTCCACTCCCGGCGCGGGCAGCACCTCCAGGGAGGCGATGCCCGTGTGGGTCACCTGGTTTTCCGTGCCCTCCTTGGCCCGCACCGTGGCTGTCCAGAAGCCCACAGGACCGTTGGACGGGATGTTTAAGGCGTACTCGTAGGTCTTGGTGGCCGCGCCCGAATCGTTGACCATGGGCATGGCGGCGCCCGAAACCACGGTGTCGCCGTTGGCGTCCACCACGTCCAGGGTGGCGGATGTGATGTCCGCGGAGCCAAAGGGGTCCCCCGCAACAGCCCGCACATACACGGTGTTGGCCACGTTGGCCTGGGCCACCAGGGTTCCGCCCGCGTAGGCCGCCGTGTAAAAGCCCACCGAGTCCACATTGATGACAGTGTTGAACTGCATCTCTGTGAAGGACCGCAGGCCCGAAACCGTGTCCAGGGGATACACCCGTATCTGGCGCGTGCCGGTTCCGCTCTCGAGAAGAGCCACATTGACGTTGAGCCAGGAGCCTGCGGGAATGGTGATATCCGTGGCCGGCGTGATGGCCAGGTTGGCCGTGAAAAGCTGCACCACGGTGGTCAGCGCGCCCGTGAAGTTCCACGTGTAGGTGCCGATGGTTTGGGTAACCGCGCCCGCGGCCGAGAGTGTCACCCGGACGTTTCGGTTTGTGGTGGTGTCCCCGGCGCGGGTCATGAGGAGATAAACGGGAATGACTCCCTGGTCCCGCTCGATCACGATGGCCCTTTGGGCCACGGGTGTAAGCGGCCAGTTGGTCGAGGCGTTCTCGTTGATTTGCACGTAGTTTTGAGGAGCCGCCGGGGGTGTCCGAACAAGGGTGGGACTCTGGCTGAGATACAGGGGCTTGGTGCCCGCGCCGGGAAGCTGGGAGTCCTGCACATAGACCGTGGGGGCTGTTGCCGTGCCGCCAGGGCCTGCGGGGTTGGTGATGGCCGCGCTGTTGTTGATGGCGGTTCCCGCGGCCAGCGGGGTGTCAACGCGCAGCGAAAACACAACGTCCGTTTGCCCGTAGGCCGGAACCGAAATCCCCGTGACAGACAGCCTTCCCGTGCCGTTGGCCCCTCCCGCGAGCATCTGACACGTTGCGCCGGGGGGACACGAAACCGCCTGGGGAGTGTTGGTGTTGGCGGGCATGTCATCGCTTAAGGTCACTCCCGAGACCGCCACGCCCCCGCTTTCGACAACCGTCACCGTGTACATGAGGGTGTCGCCGGGGTTCACATCCCCGCCGTTCACGTCCCCCACGTCCTTGACCGGGGCGGAGAGGTCCGGGCCGATGACCACGGTGGGGTCGCTGAACGAGTTGTTGCCTGTGTCCGGGTCCGCGTAGGCCACAGGCGCGGTGACCGTGACCGAGTTGGTCACCGAGGAGACCGCGGCCGCCCCAGGCCGCACCACGAGTTCGATAATAGGAAGCCCTGTCCCTGGCCGGAATCCGCCCACGCAGGGATTGGTAAAGGTGATGGCGGGAAGCGCCGCCGTGTTGACAGTCCAGCCTGTGGCCGATGCCGAGACAAACGTCATTCCCGCGGGCAGGACATCGGTCACGGTTATCGGATGGGTCACGAGGTTTTCCGTGATGGTGCTGGGCCCCGCGTTATAGACCTCGATCCAGTAGAGCGCGTCCACGCCGGACTGGAAGTTACCGATGTGGCTTTTGATGGTGTAAATGTCCGCGGTGGGCTGGGAATAGACCCTTATGTCCTCGTCGGTCTCCGGATCCTCTCCCGGGGGTGTGCCCGCGTCCTGGGCGATGATGCCGTTGTCGTCAATGGCCCCGGTCTCTGTGCTGGCGGCGCTGGCCGTGTTATCGTAGGTTCCCGCCGCGACTCCGACGGTGCTGACGGTGAAGGCTATGGAGAGGGCGCCGCCGGGACTGATGGTCCATGTGCCCCAGGTGAGGCTGGACGCGCCCGCGGCGGGGGTGAGGAATCCGGTGCGCGACGCGCCGGTTTCCACAATGGTGTCTGTGGAGGCAAGCGGCATTCCGCCGACAAGGGTGTCCGAGACCGTGACCCCGGTGAGGGGAAGGGTGCCGGTGTTTCGTACCACCACGCGATAAACAGCGGTGGGATAGGCCGGGTCCGAGACCGCCACCAGGGCGTCCTTGTCAATGGTCATCCAGTGCCGGACGGTGATGTCCTCGTCGGTTTCCGGGTCCAGGCCCGGCGGCGTGTCCAGGTCCTGGGCCACGGCGCCCGAGTCGTCAACAGGCCCGGTTTCAGCGCTCTGGGCAAGGGCGCCGTTGTCGTAGGTTCCCTCGGCCACCGTGGCCGCCACGGCCACGTCAAAGGTGATGGCGACGCTGCCCCCGGACTGGATGGTCCATGTTCCCCAAAGCGGCGTGCCGGTGCCCGCCGTTGGATTGGTTGTGCTGGTGCGCGTGGCGCTTTCGGCGGTGATGGAGACGGTGCCGGCGTAGGTGAATCCCGGCTGGAGGTAGTCCTGGGCGGTCACGCCGGTGACCTGGGTGGCGCTGGAGTTCCGGAGCGTGATGGTGTAGCGCGCGTTCCCGGGCGCGAGAACCTCGGGCGTGCCGGTGTCCTTGTCTATGGTGAGGGCTGTGACGGTTATGTCCTCGTCGTTTTCCGGGTCCTCGTTGCCGGGAGTGCCCAGATCCTGGGCCGCGGTGCCGATATCGTTGATGTCGCCCGTCTGGGTGCTGTATGCCTCCAGAGTGTTGTCATACACCCCGGGCGCGACAGCCGCCCCCGCGTTGACCCGGAAAACGATGGTGACCCCGCCCCCGGCCTGAAGGTCCCATCCCCCCCAGTAAGGCGTGGTGTCTCCGGCGGAGGGATTGTCCGTCCAGGTGCGGGTCCCGTTGGTGAGCGTGATGGAAAGATTGGAGTTGAAGGTGAAGCCTGTGGGCAGGGTGTCTGAAAAGTCCACATCGGTAACAGGCGTATCGCTAATGTTCCTGGCTGTTATGGTGTAGTCCGCGGTGCCTCCGGACTGGGCGTAGGGAGTCGCCGCGTCCTTGTCCACCACCAGGGAGGTCACCTGCATAATGGCGTTGTCCCAGGGGGAGAACACCTGGCTTCCCTCAAGCCGCTCGCCGCGCGCCCGGGCCGTGTTGACCGCGATCATGCCCTGGGTCACGGTGGCGTCGGTGACGATGCCGAACGTGAGGTTGAGGGTTTCCCCAGTGCGCATGTTGAGCCCGCCCAGGGTGGCGTTGGACCAGGTAATGTTCTGCCCGGCTATGGAGGGGTTGGCGGCGGTGCCCAGAATGAGGGAGTTGTCCGGCAACTGGATGACGGTGCTGTCCGCCACATAGCTCCATCCGGCGGGCAAAAGGTCGGACACGGAGATGTTGAGCACGGGGAATTCGTAGGTGGTGATGGTAAGCGACACGGTGGAGACCTTGCCCGCCACGGGCGCCACCACTGACGGGTCAACGGTCTTGTCAATGGCCAGGGTGAGGTCCAGCCAGTCCCTGTCCATGGGCAAAATGGTGGAGCCGAGGTCGAGATAGGGCACGCTTGTCCCGGCCCTGTCCGGGTCCTGGCCCCAGGTCACGACGATGGGGCTGGTCGAGAAAATATGCATGCCCGTGTTGTTGTTGTCCGGGTCAAAAATCTTTTGGGCCTCCAGGCGGTCCAGAGTGTAGGTCTGGTCAATCACGCCATCGGTGGGGGAGAAATCCACGAACACCACGGTCTCGTCCTGGGTCACGGTGACATAGGCCGGGGAGCCGTTGTTGGCCGGTGGAACCTGGGAGGTGCCGGGCGCCCAGGTGAGATGGTAGTCGTCCGTGAGCACATTGGCGGGAACCAGGCTGTAGCCCCACTCGTAGGTGATGGATTCGGCGTCCGAGGAGCCAATACCCCAGAAGATGTCGTCGGAGTAGAGATATACGCCGGAATTTACGGGGACATACCTGCCCGCCCCGTCGGAGTAAGAGAGTGTTGTCCGGGCACCCACTAAAAACTGGCCGGAACCGCTGGTGTCCTCGTATTCAATGATGATGGGATAGGGGTTGGGGTTGTAGATGTAGAGATCGGTGTCGCCGTTGTTGGCTCCCGGCACGGCGTTGTAATACTCGTTGTCCCAAAGGCTGTCCGGAAACGCGGTAAAGCCGCGCATCTCGTAGAGGTTTCGTGTGATGCTGCCCACGATGAACTGCACCTGCACAGGCTGGTCCGCGTGGATGTGGGTTCCCGCGTTGATGCGGTCAAGCCGCGTGGCTTGGCCGGTGTTGAGTGTCGCGGTCACCTCCACCCCGGCAAGGGTCGGGTCGTCTATGGTGACAAGGTTGTTGTCCGTGGTGGACTGGACGATTACATAGGCGTGCTCGAAATCGGTGTAGAAGGGAGAATTCCAGGCCAGGTCTTCTCCGATGGGAATGGTGTAGTCGGTGAGGAAGGGCTTGACGGGCAACAGGGTGAAACACAGGGAGATGACGGTGCCCTCGGATTCGGTCCAGGCCGAGCGGGAGACCGCCACGGTTGCCCCGGCCACATAGATGCGGTCTCCGCCGTCGTAGTACACGGCGGCGCCGCGCGGGTTAACGGGGATGCTGCCGCCCACATACTCTTTCACCTCTCCGGCCTGGAGAATGTCCTTTCTGTCGGCTGTGGCGTCCGGGTTGTCCGGGTCAAAGTCGTAGCCGTCCTCCCAGTGGTCATAATAGACAGTGGTCTCGTCGCCGGTGGCGGTGATGGAGATGACGCAGTGCATGCCCAGGGCGATGTTGATGTTGCCGCCCGCGTCGTCGGAGATGTCGTCAATGATTGCCCAAAGCTGTTCTTCGGGCCCTGGGATGAAGTATTCCGTGTATCCGGCGACGGAACCCGCCTGGGCCGGGCCGGGAAAAAGGAGCGCCACAAGAAGTAACACGGCGGGCGGGACAAGGGCGGCCAGAAGACCGGGACGGTGAAGATTCCCGGTGTCTCCGGCGGTGTCCCGGGCCGGCCTGGATATGCTCCGGTGAAAACGCATGGGCGGCCTCCGGGAGTCTGGAAAAGGCAAACAAACGGCTTTCCTGTGATATCAGGGTAAGGCATGGGCGCCCTGGGTGTCAAGCAAGGCGCGCGCAAATCTTCTTAGAAATATATGCAAAACAGGCGCCGCGCTGTTCCAGAGGCGCCTGCCCGCGTCAAATCCCGCGCCCGAGGCAAATCCTCCAGGCGAAGCACGGCCCCTTCCCGCAAAACCGCGGCCAAAACCGACAGAAACGCGCGCCGCCCCCCCTTCCTTGCCCCCAAAAAAAGACTTTGACGAATTCCAGTCTTGGAGTAGGATTTCGAACGCTTGTTAGCCATGAACC
Organism: Desulfobacterales bacterium; assembly: GCA_020057225.1. GTDB lineage: Bacteria > Desulfobacterota > Desulfobacteria > Desulfobacterales > Desulfatibacillaceae > JAGVGH01. Next base: position 12,334 of record JAGVGH010000278.1, read on the forward strand.
CCCCGGACCTGGAGGAAGCTATGTACAAGTACCTCTTCTCCCCTGTCACCATCAACAAAACTGTGGTCCGCAACCGCACCTGCTACCCTTCCCTTGGCCTTCTCTACTCATACGACGGCAAACTCAACGACCGCTACTGGAATTACTTCACCGAGCGCGCCAAAGGAGGAGTGGGCATCCTCACTGTCGGACCCGTGGGAGTGGACTACATCGGCTCCGGATCCGTCGTCCTCACCATCGCCACCGACGAGGCCATCGGCCCCATGTCCAAACTCACCCGCGCTGTCAAAGACGCGGGCGCCTCCCCCTTTATCCAGCTTTTCCACGCGGGGCGCTACTCCCACCCCATCCTCATCGGCGGCGAAACTCCCCTCGGTCCTTCCCCTGTCTATTCCCGGTATTCCAAATGCACCCCCAGGGAAATGACCAAAGAAGACATCGCCCAAATCCGCAAAGCCTTTGTTGACGCCGCGATCCGCGCCCAAAAAGCCGGATTCGACGGCATCGAAATCATCGCCTCCGCAGGCTATCTCATCACCCAGTTCCTCTCCCCCCTCACCAACCAGCGCTGCGACGAGTACGGCGGATGTTTCGAGAACCGCACCCGTTTCCCCAAAGAGATACTCGAGGAGTGCCGCGAAAAGCTCGGCCCGGACCAGGCCCTCACCATCCGCATGGCGGGCAGCGACTTTGTGCCGGGAAGCAACACGGATACCGAGACCCCGTTGTTCGCCCAGGTCTATGAGAAGGCCGGGGTGGACGCCATCAGCGTGACAGGCGGCTGGCACGAGTCCCGGGTGCCCCAGCTTCCCATGGAACTGCCCCGGGCGGCCTGGGCCTTTCTCGCGCGGAATGTTAAAGAGGTGGTCCGGGTTCCGGTCATGGCCTCGAACCGCATCGCCACTCCGGACGCCGCGGAAAAAATCCTCCAGGACGGATTCGCGGACATGGTGTGCCTGGGCCGGGTGCTCATCGCGGACCCCGAGTGGCCGGTAAAGGCCAAAGAAGGCAGGGCGGACGAGATACGCCCCTGCGTGGCCTGCTCCCAGGGCTGCACAGACCAGATTTTCACGGGCCAGCCTGTCTATTGCATCGGCAATCCCCGGGCCGGTTTTGAAGGGGAGCGCGCGGTCACGCCCGCGAAAAAACCCAAAAACGTCCTGGTCACCGGCGCGGGCGCCGCCGGGCTCGAAGCCGCCTGCACCGCGGCCCAGGCAGGGCACACGGTCTCCTTGTATGAAAAGGGGGAAGACATCGGCGGCCAGCTTTGGATGGCGGGCGCGCCTCCCCACAAGCAGGAAATCTGGGAGTTTGTCCGGTACTACCGGGCCATGCTCCGGCGCCTGCCCATTGCCCTTCACCTCAACACCCTGGCCACCCCGGAGCTGATACAAGAGAAAAAGCCCGATTACATCATCGTGGCCGAGGGCGCGGATCCGCTTATACCGCCCATCGAGGGAAAAGACAGTCCGGGGGTGTGGAACGCATGGCAGGTTCTTGGGGAAAACCCCAATCTCGGCAAAGAGGTGGCCATTGTGGGCGGCGGAGCCGTGGGGCTGGAGACGGCGCTTTTTGTGGCCGCGAAAGGCACGCTCACGCCGGAGATTGTGCATTTCCTTCTGGCCTACGACGCCCTGGACGTGGAGCGGGTGAAAGAGCACATGTTCCGGGGCGCCTGCCGGGTCACGGTGTTCGAGATGCTCGACAAGGCGGGCAAGGACGTGGGCCGCTCCACCAAGTGGGTATTGATGGACAATCTGAGGCGGCACAAGGTTTCCATTCTTACGGGCGCCAAGGTCTTGTCCATCAGGGACGGCGTGGTGCGGTATGAGAAGGAAGGGGCGGCCGCCGAGCGGAAATTTGACTCGGTGGTTTTGTCGGCGGGGTCGAAGAGCGTGAAAACCATGTCCGAGGCGGTGGCGGGCCTGGGGATACCCTTTGCCGTGGCGGGGGACTGCACGCGGCCCGGAAAGATCAGCGACGCGGTGCATGGCGGGTTTTTGGCGGCCTTGGCGATACCGGGGGAGTAGGGGGGGGTAAGTTTTTTGTCTCAGACCGGGGAAGAGGGCAAACGCTTTTTTCCCCGGTCAGCGGGTCGGCTCTCTCGCCGCAAGATAAAATTTGCCGCGCGATTTTTCTTGCCTGTTTTAAAAGGTTGTGGTAGTTGAAGACCATGTTTTTCTTCGCGAGTACGCCATGGGCAGTTATGCTGTACCCGAAGAAAGGGCCTGGATATTACCAGCCAAGCAAAAGTTCGTAGGTGCCATACAGGAGCGGGATCATGAGCAAGAGAATCGTCATGTTCAATCACAAAGGAGGTGTTAGCAAAACAACATCTGTCTATAATATCGGATGGATGCTCTCGAAAGACAATAATGTCCTCATTGTTGATGCAGATCCTCAATGTAATTTATCAAGCTTAATGCTTGGAGAAAATTTCGAAAAATACTACTATGATGAAAACACAAGAGAGCATAATATTAAAGATGGTGTCAAATCCGCGTTCGAGGGAAAGCCAATTCCATTAAAACCAGTTGATTGCTTTTCACATGAGCGCTCAAAGAGATTATTTCTTTTAGCCGGACACGCCAATTTATCAGAATATGACGCATCGCTTACTTTTGCGCAAACATCTAATAATGCTATACAAACGCTTCAAAATTTACCGGGGGCTTTTTCAAAACTCATCGAATTAACAGAAGCAAAATATAAAATTGATTACACGATAATAGATCTCAACCCGAGCCTAAGCGCGATCAACCAAAATTTATTTTTATCTTCCAATTTTTTTATAGTACCAACAAACCCAGACCCATTTTCTCTCATGGCGCTTAATACACTGTCTGAAGTGCTTCCGCGCTGGATGAAGTGGAAAAAATCTGCAATTCAAATATTCTCAGAATCTGTTTATCCTATTCCTGATTGCACACCAAAATTTATTGGGACCCTTATTCAAAGATTTAACATTAGAAACAAACAACCGGCAAAACCATATCGTGAAAATATTGAAGAAATCCAGAATTATACAAAAAGCATGTTATATGAAAAAATAAAGAAAGAGGGAATGACCATTGAAAATTATCCATGCGCCTTTAGCAATAGCGGATATTGCATTGCGCATATACCTAATTTTCAAAGTCTTCTTCAGGATGCTTACCGGTCTGGCGTTCCTGTCTTTTGCTTAAAAGATGATGAAATCAAGCAAACCGGTGTGATATCAGAGAATTTGATTGTTAAACGCGACGAATTTTTTAAGCTTTTTTCAACAATTGCTGAAACTATAGAAAGAATGATTGACAATGAATAATGCGCTAAACTTATTTAAAAATAATATTAACTCGGCCAAAGAAATTACTGGCCTCTACGATTATTTGCATAATACACTTCATGCAAATATCTATACTGGCGATGATTTATTAAGGGCACAGATCGTCTATGCTGTCAGCGCGTTTGATAAGCTAATGCACGATATAATAAGGGTCGGAATGATAGAAATTTTCCATAATTTTAGGGCTGTGACCCCAAAATACTCGCAAGAAACGTTTTCAATTGAAACTTTTAGCGCTATATTTGAAACATCTGATATTTATGAACAACAAAACAACTTTGAGAAAGCTATTATCTTCAAGTTTCGAGCCGTTTCCTATCAAAAATCCACAAAAATAGCAGATGGGCTAAGTTATATATGGAATGAAAGTCATAAATGGCAAAAAATAGCAGCACGCATGAATATTCCAGAAGCAGAAATCAAAGAATCTTTAGATCTTATATTTAATCAAAGAAATCGAATTGTGCATGAGGCAGACCACAATCCATCCACGCTTAATAAATATACTATTGATAAAAATATAACAGAGCAATCAGTGCAGTTGCTTGAAAATTGTGGCGAAGCAATCGTAGCGCTTGTTGATGACGCGGGCAACTACCTTATATGACAGAAGTGGATTCTTGCTTGAAAATATAACAGCGCGCCGCCGGAAGATGTTGACAAACCCCGCCGGGTCGGGTACGAAGGACTCAACCGGGAGGCAGGAAGCCCCCAAAGCGAAGAGTCCGGATGAGAACGGGGCGCCGCCCCGGCAAAAACCGCGTCATCTAAAAATGGTCACGAAGGCCAGCCGGAACACGGCTGGCCTTTTTATTTCCACGGGCGGGCCGGAGGGTATCCGCAACAGCCTGCACGGGACCGCGCCCTGCGCGGCGGAGGAGCCCCGCAATGCATATTTCCGAAGGCGTGCTTTCCGGACCCGTGCTCGCCGCGGGCTGGGGTCTGGCCGCCGCCGGCACGGCCATGGGACTTAAAAAACTCGAAAGCGCCGAGATGCCCAAGACCGCCCTTCTTTCCTCGGCCTTTTTCGTCGCGTCCCTGGTCCATGTCCCTGTGGGCCCGTCTTCTGTCCATCTTATCCTCAACGGACTGGTGGGCGTTCTGCTCGGCTGGCCCGCGGTGCCCGCGCTCTTGGCGGCGCTGATGCTCCAGGCTGTCTTTTTCGGCTACGGCGGCGTCTCAACCCTTGGCGTCAACACGGTGGTCATGGCCGCCCCGGCTGTTTTGTGCCGGTCTATCGCCGGTCCCCATATCGGAAACCCGGGCCGCCTTGCCGCCGCCATGGCCGCGGGGGCCGGGGCCTTCGCCGTTTTCGCCTCCGCACTTCTCATGGCCGCCGCCCTGTGGTTTACCGAGGGCCGGTATCTCGTCACCGCCGGGACCGTTGTCGCGGCCCATCTTCCAGTCATGGCGGCGGAAGGCCTCATCACCGCCCTGTGCGTGGGATTCCTGCGCCGGGTGGAACCCGGGCTTTTACCGGCGCCGCGCGCCCCGCGCGGGGCCGCCCCGGAGGAAAAGGAGCGGCTAAAACCATGAAACAATCGCTTTGCCTTGGTCTTATTGCGGCCGCGGTTTGTGCCGCCATGCTCACAGCGCCCGCCCCGGCCCGCGCCCACAAAGTGGTCGTGTTCGCCTGGACCGAAGGAAACATGGTCCATACCGAAAGCAAGTTTCCAAACGGGAAAATGGTCAACGGGGGAAAAATCCTGGTTCTGGATTCCCGGGGAACCCGGCTGTTGGAGGGAACAACCGACGCGAACGGACTGTTTTCCTTTGCGGCTCCTGGCAAAGCGGACCTGAAAATCGTGCTGGAGGCCGGGATGGGCCACAAGGCGGAATGGCTTGTCCGCGCGGACGAGCTGTGCGGCGCTCCCGCCCCCGGTCAAAGCGCTTCAGCGCCCGCGGCTCCCGCCGCGCCGCCCGAACCTTCGATGGCCACCGCCCCGGAGTCTTTGCCTCCTCCGGAGGTCCAAACCTCCGCCTTGACCGGCGCGAACAGTCCAGGCATTGAGAAGCGGCTGGAGGGCATCGAGCGCGAACTCACCGGCCTCAAGAGGCAGATTGCGGAGCAAAGCGGCAAGGAAGCCGGGTTTCGGGACATTCTTGGCGGAATCGGCTATCTCTTAGGCCTGTTCGGCGCGGCGGCCCTGGTCAAGGCGCGGACGAAAAAGGGGGAGTGAGGCCTGTGGTCGAGGAAATTTTTGCCCGGGGCGGCTCGCCCGTCCACAAGATTGACCCCCGGGTCCGGGTGGCCGCCGGCGCCGCGTTTTCCATTGTCACGGCCCTGGCGCAGCATTTCGCCGTTCTCTGGGCCGCGCTGGCCATGGGAGCGCTGCTCGCCCTTGCCGCCCGCCTGCCTGCCGCGCCCCTTTTCAAACGGATGCTCTATCTCAATTTTTTCATCCTCTTCCTGTGGGCCGTGGCCCCCCTCACCTTCCCCGGACCGCCCCTCTTCTCCGTTGGCCCCCTCGCCTTTGCCCGGGACGGCGTCCTTCTCTGCGCCAAGGCCACCCTCAAAGCCAACGCCATCGCCCTCTTCTCCTTCGCGGCCTTTACCACCATGCCCATGGCAAAGCTGGGCCACGCCCTCCACCGGCTCAAGGCGCCGCCCAAACTCGTCCATCTGGTTCTCATGTGCCACAGGTACGTCTTTGTGATTTCCCGGGAATACCAGGAAATGCGCCGGGCCGCCGCGCTCAGGGGGTTCGCGCCCAGGCCGGACATGCGAACCTGGCGCACCTACGCGTGGCTTGTGGGCATGCTCTTTGTCCGCGCCCACGCCAGGGCCGCCCGCGTGCATCAGGCCATGCTGTGCCGGGGTTTCACCGGCGTGTTCCACTGCCTGGACACCTTCCGTTTCCGCCCTGCGGACACAGCCTGGGCCGCCCTCTTTTCCCTTGCGGTTCTGGGCCTTGCGGTCGCGGAATTCGCCCTTTCCTGAGATTGTCCCCTTTCCCGGCTCCAAAATTCCCGGCCTACAAAAATGTTGGATGGCGAAACCGCGCTTTGTGTGGCTCCGGGCGCGCTGTCCGGCGGAAATGTTTTTTGGGGGGACTGCGAGGGAGCGCTGACATGGAGACAGAACCCGGGATTTTTGGCTGAACTCCATTTTGTTGAAAAGGCGACAAATTTGTCGCTCATTCCCAGGGAGGAGCAACGGGGAGTTGAGCGTCCAATCCCGGACAGTGACACATGCCACACATCTTGAGTGACATGCTTTTGTTTTCATGCGACATTTGCCCGCCATCTGAACGCTGCCCGCCTGCTTCTCTCAGGAAATTAAGGCGATAGAGGAAATTGCATAATTGGCGCAGGGTGGGTGGTTCCGGGCGGCAAGGCCCGGGTGTGCCCAACATTTCTAAAATGATTTCTATGTGTTGGGTGAACCCGCCCTGCGGGCGGGACCACCCGGCCTACGTTAATTTGTCGTTTCTATGAGTTTTGCAATTGCCTCTATAGAATTGAGAAGTAGTATCAGTTTACTAAATCAACTGTGATTTCAATCACAAAAAGCGAAAAAAATATCCACCGTCCGGCGGGTCTGGAACCTGATTTGCAGTTTACCCGGGCGAGTGCAAACGGAACCGGGAAACCCGCAAAAAAAACCGCCCCAGGGGGCGGAAAGCCGCCAACGGATGGTTGGCAAATGTGATGCGAGGAGCCATGAGAAATCTTGACTGCCCACATTATGACATTTGCTTGAGCCGCGCCGCAAAGCACAACAAAACAGACTGGGACTGCTCCATCTGCGTGCACAGGGGCGCCCGCGCGGAGCGGACTGAAAACGACATGCTGGGTTACCAGATTTTGCTCCGGGCGATCTTTGCTCCGGACCTTTACGCAATCTACCGCGGGGGAGACAGGCAAAAGCCGGCCCGCCACGCCAAAGCCTCCCCCGTGGAGGTCTAAGGCGGCGGCCCTTGCCTGAACCCGCCTTCCCGCCAGAAACTTCCCGGGGCCGCGCTCCCCTTCGCTCACATCATGGTGTACCGCGGCCCCCCCTCCCCCCTCGGGACAGGTCCATCGAATATTCCCATAAGGGTCCTTCACATCGCAGGTCTTGCAGCGCAGACAGTTGGACGGGTTTAGCCCGGCCTGAACACCCCTGCCGCGTCCGTTCCCGGCTCATAGACGCCGGCCGGGCGGAACCGCGCGCAGGGCCATCCGTATTCCTCCGGTCCGGTTTCTGGGCGCGCTCCGCAAGCCGGGGTGTCACCTTGGAAAGGCGGACAATGTGGCAGTCCCTGCTTTGAAGGGCGGGCGGGACAAACGGCGCGCGAAAGGCGCGGCGGGGGGAAGGTAATAGAAAGCGTCCCGGACTTCCTCCTGTTCCAGCGGGAATTCCTGCTTCCGGTAATCCGGGAAAAGGAGGGCCAGGGCGCGGGGGTCGAGAACAGCGCCGGAAAGGGAATGGGCGCCGGGATGCGCCGCTTTTTCGATGACCGCCACGGATATTTCGACGCCGGTCTCGAGGGCGAGGGAGGCGAGGCGGACGGCGCCCGCGAGGGACGCGGGACCGGTGCCGACAAAGAGCACATCAGAGGGGGGGGGGGTTCCTTGTTTTGGATTTCCATGGGGACCTGTCAGGACGCGGGATTATATGGCGTTTGTCAGAATGCCGTTCCGATTGCAGGGGATAGAATTGCCGGGTGAACCCGCGCGCGAACAACCCTTTTGCCGCAACACATCACTCCGGCGCGCGCGGAACCATCCGACCTTCGCTTTATTTTGCAATTACCTTTTGTGAAAATCATGCGCAGGCCGGGTGGTTCTGCGCGAAGCGCAGGTTCACCCGGCAGGTTTATCAATCGGAACGGATTTACGAAAAACACTCGAGGTGGCGGCGTGTTTGGCGCATACCTTAGCGGGCGGGGGGAGCGCCGTCAAGCCCGGGACAGGGGGCCGCGGGGTTCCCAAAGACTCTTTCTTGCCAATTTCCCCTGGGCGTGCTACAAAGTAAACGTTCATTCGTTTTTGAAACCCGGCTCCCTTTAAAACGCCAATAACAGAGCGGGGTTCAGGCAGGAACCGCGACAGGAAAGGAATGAAGATGGCTTCAAATCCGCTCCACACCATCATGGCCCCCCAATCCGTCGCCATTCTCGGCGCCAGCAACAACCCCGCCAAAATGGGCACCCTCCAGTGCCTCAACATCGCCTTCGGCGGATTCTCCGGCCAAGTCGTGCCTGTCCACCCCACAGAGGACACCGTCCTCGGCAAAAAGGCCGTCAAGCACATCCTCGACCTTCCCTTTGCCCCGGACCTGGGCATGCTCGTGGTCCCAAGTCCCCTTGTCCCGGACATGGTGGACGACTTCGGCAAACTCGGAACCCGCCACATGATCATCATCACCGCCGGATTCAAGGAAACAGGCCCCGGGGGAAAAGCCCTCGAAGCCAAACTTCTCGACATCGCCGCCAAGCACGGCATTCGTTTTTTGGGTCCCAACTGCATAGGGGTTTTGAACACCCATCTGCCCTTCAACGCCACCGTGGTCCCCTGGACAGACCCTCCGGGCTTCCTCTCCATCGCCTCCCAAAGCGGCACCTACATCGCCCAGTCCCCCGCTTTTCTCAAACGCACCGGAGTCCGCTTCTCAAAAGCCATCAGCGTGGGCAACGAGGCCAGCATTGATATCGTGGACTGCCTGGAATACCTGGGCGAGGATCCGGAAACCAAGGCCATCGGCCTCTACATCGAGTCCATCCGCCGCGCGGACCGCTTCTTGGAGACCGCGCGCCGGGTTGGCCGCGAAAAACCCATAGTGGCCCAGTACGTGGGCGGAACCCAACTGGGGGCCCGGTCCGGGACCAGCCACACCGGTGCCCTGGCCAGCCCGGATTACGTCTATGACGGACTGTTCGCCCAGGCCGGCATCATCCGGGTCCAGACCATCGAGGAGGTGTACCGGGTCGGCAACGCCCTGGCCCTGCAGCCTCCCCTCTCAGGAAACCGGGTGGCCGTTCTCACCAACTCCGGCGGTCCCGGCACGGCCATGGCCGACGTGTGCGACAGAATGGGCGTGGCGATGCCGGAGTTTTCCCCGGAGCTTCAGAAAAAGCTCAAGGCAAACCTCCCGCCCCATGCCAGTCCCAAAAACCCGGTGGACCTCACCTTTCACATGGGCATAGAGCTTATGACCAAGACCCTGCCGGAGCTGATGCTGGAAAGCGGGGAGATTGACGGGCTGTTGGTCCATGGAATCATGGACACAGGCTGGGGCGAGCTGATCTGGCCTGTCTTTAACAAGGCGTTTGGAATGAGCCGGGAGGCCCTGCGCGCCACCATGCTCTTGGACGTGAACCCCCTTCTCCGTCTGGCGGAAAAGCACGGCAAGCCGCTGTGCCTTTCCTCCTTCATGGACGAGCGCCTGGACAACGCCACTGTGGAGTTCCACAAAGCAGGAATCCCGGTGTTTGATTCCCCTGAAAAAGCGGCCTACGCCATGGGCTGCTTTTACCGGCACCTGTTGATACGGCAGCGCGTCCTGGACCCCCCCGCGCCCCTTGGCCCGGCGCCGGAGGCGGCCCGGTCCCTTGTCGCGGCGGCGGGCGCGGATCCCATGGACGAGCACGCGGCCAAGGAGATTCTCCGGGCCTACGGAGTTCCGGTGTGCCGTGAGGTTCTGGCCCATGGGCTTGAGGAGGCTCTCAAGGCCGCCCGGGAAACAGGGTATCCGGTGGCGGTAAAAGCATGCTCCAAAGACATCCTCCACAAAACCGAGCGCGGACTGGTCCATTTGGGAATTAAGGACGCCGGGGGTGTCAAGGCCGCCGTGGACGCAATCACCAAGGAGGCCGGGGAGGTGCCGCTTCTGGTGTGCGAGATGGTGAAATTCGACCGGGAGTTTTTGGCGGGCATGGCGCGTTTTCCCGGTTTTCCGCCCTGCGTGCTCTTTGGTCTGGGCGGCGTGCAGGCCGAGGCCCTTCGGGACACGGCCCTCCGGGTGGCGCCGCTTTCTTTGGGGGACGCCCGGGAGCTTGCCCTGTCGCTTTGTTCCAAAGACCTTTTGGGCGCGTGGCGGGGAATGCCGGCCGCGGACCTGGACGCCCTGGCCCGGGTGCTGGCGGCGGTGGGGAACATCGCCCTTCACTTCCCGCAAATCCGGGAGATGGATTTGAACCCCATCGCGCTTTCCGGTGGAAAACCTGTGGTTCTGGACGCGCTGTTTGTAATGGAATAAGGAAGACCGGCGGGGTTCCGGGGCCCCGCCGTCCGGATTGCAAGGGCATTGCCCGGGTCCCTGGGGCCGGACGGGGAAGGCGCTAAAGCTGTGGGCCTGCTGTTTCGTCCGAGTCTTTTTCTTGACACCTGCCCGTGGATGTGTTAACTTAAAATTTTGGCGCTATGCGGAACAACCGCCGTTTATTCGGAATTCCGAGAAAGCAAGGGGGTGATCCATTGGGCAGCGTAATCAAGAAACGCCGGAAAAAGATGCGGAAGCACAAACACAAAAAACTGCTTGCCCGGACGCGGCATCAGAGAAGGAAAGGAAAATGACGCGCGCCTTTCTCCGCGGCGGCTTGGCCTGGGATTCCGCGCTCTGGTGATTCACCAGGGCGCGGCTGTTTCCAGGCCGCGGCGGGCCGAACATAAAAACACTCCCGCGAAAGCGCCTCCCTCACGCTTTCATTCCCCGGCGCTGTCCGGCAGGCTCCGGCACCAGTCCTCCGCCGCCCCCGCAAACACACGCCGGAAATTCCCGCTTCCCCCCAGTCCCTTGCGCCCGAACACGAAATTGATCTCCAGCAGCATGGGACAGGGAACCGGCGAGGTGGCGTCAAACACCACGTCCACCGCCGCCAGGTTGATTTCCGCCTTTGCGCAGAGCGCAAGCGCAAGCTCCCTGCCCGCCTTTGTGTGGGCCGCTGGCCCCTCCGGATCTATCACCGCTCCCTGTCCCACATTGCAGCGGAATTCCCGCCGGTTTTCCTGCACTCTCCAGTAGGTGTGCGCCCTTCTGCCCACCACCACCACCCGTAAATCCCTGCCGCCGTGGGGAATGAACTCCTGGGCCACAATGGGTGTGGGATAGCTCCGGGTCTTGGAAAGCCGGAACAGGGTCGTGAAGAGCTCCTCCCTGTTCCGGACAAGAAACACCTGGGTTCCGCCTCCCCCCTCGTTTCCCTTGAGAACAAAGGGATAGTCATGGGGACTCGTGGCAAGGCCGGGATGCCGGGCGTGGAAGTCCGCCACGGACACGTAGCCCACACTTCTGGGGTGCGGCAGGCCAAGCCGCTGGAAAAGCCGCATGTTGCCCACTTTTCCGGGATAGTGAAACCGGGAGGCATACGAGGGGAAAATATGCCTGCACCGGCTCCGCAATGCTTCGTACTGTTTTTCCTTGATGCTTTGCGGCACGATAGCGGCCCGCGCCTGGGAGAAAAGAAGAAGCTCTTCCCGGGAAAACTCCTTCCCCGGGGTAAGCGCGACGCGGATGTCGCCTGAAAAATGCGGATGGAGCGAGACCACCATTTCCTACATCCCCGCAAGCAAAACCCCTTCGATAACGGGGTCAATCTCCCCGTCCAACACGGCGGAAACATTTCCGATTTCCATGTTGATACGGTGGTCCTTCACCATCTGGTAGGGCTGGAGCACATACGACCGTATCTGGTTTCCCCAGGCGATCTCGTCCTTGCTCTCGTACACCTCCTGCATCTGCTTTTTCTGCGCGTCCTTTTCCCTCTGGTACAGCCGCGAACGCAGCACCTTCATGGCCATGTCCTTGTTCCTGTGCTGGCTTTTCTCTTGCTGGCACTGGACAATGATGCCTGTCGGAATGTGCAGAACGCGTATGGCGGAGCTGGTCTTGTTGACATGCTGCCCTCCGGACCCGCTTGCCCGGAAGGTGTCTATGCGCAGGTCCTTTTCCTCGATGTCAATCACGATTTCCTTTTCCACTTCCGGATACACGGAAACCGAGGCAAAGGATGTCTGGCGTTTGCCGCTGGCGTTGAAGGGGGAGATGCGGACAAGACGATGCACCCCCTCCTCGCGCTTCAGATAGCCGTAGGCGTAGCCGCCGCTGGTCTGGAACGTGGCGCTCTTGATGCCGGCCTCGTCCCCGGGCTGCAAATCCAAAAGACGGGTCTCATACCCCCGTCGCTCGGCCCAGCGCAGGTACATGCGCAGAAGCATCTCGGCCCAGTCCTGGGCGTCGGTGCCGCCCGCCCCCGCGTTGATGGAGACAATGGCCCCGGAACGGTCATCCTCCCCGGACAGCATCGAGTCCAGGGTAAACGCGCGGATGCGGGCCTCGACCCGTGAAAGCTCCCTGGCCGCCTCCTCCCTGGCCGCGGCGTCGTCCTCCTCCTCGGCCAGGTCCGCCAAAACCTCCGCGTCGGCCAGCTCCCTTTCCAGTCCCCCCCACCGCTCTTTGCACTCGGTGATGGCGGTGCGTTCCCGCATGGTCTGGGCCGCCTCGTCCCTCCCGTCCCAAAACCCGTCCGCGGCCATCTTTTTTTCAAGCTCGACAAGCCGCGCCGTCTTCCCGTCTATGTCAAAGATACACCTTGAGCTGTCCCAGTTTTTCCTTCAGCCGCTTCACCGTCATTTTGTATTCAGATCCCATGACAAATACCTCCGTTCCTCCCGCGCCATTGGGGCGCGTCCGTTATTCCGGGGCGGCGCGATCCCGGATTCCTTCGCGTGTTTTCAGCGGCTGTTTTTCCGGGCAAGCCGGTTTGCCGTCCATTTCCGCTCCATGTTCCAGAGCAGAAGGAGAAGGGCGATGACCGACGCGGCCTGGACGAAGATATCGCCGTGCCGGGTGTAAAAGGTGAGAATGGGCCGTACCGGCGGTGTTTTGGGGAGATTCCGCATTTCCGCGGCCTCCGTCTCAAGGGGGGTCTGGAACAGCACAACGCCGTCCGGGCCGATATGGCCGGATATTCCTGTGTTGGCGGCCCTTGCCAGGGGCCGCTTGTTTTCAACCGCGCGGAACACGGCCATGGAAAAATGCTGGTACGGGGCGCTGGTGGTCCCAAACCACGCGTCATTGGTAATATTCACTAGCAGATCCGCGCCCGCCGCTGTTTGTTTCCGCGCTATATCGGGAAAAATCACCTCGTAACACACCAAAACGCCCAAATCATGGCCTCCCCAGGCGAGCGTGCTTCCTTCCTCTCCCCGGGCAAAGTCCCCCACCTGGGCCACCAGCTTGTCAATAAACGGGAAAAAGCGCTGAAGCGGCACATACTCGCCGTAGGGGACAAGATGCGCCTTGTCATGGCGTCCGGCCACGCCCCCGTCCGGATCCAGAAGGTACGCGGAGTTAAAGAGCTTGTCCTCTTTTCCCTTTCCAGGCTCCTCATAGGCGGGCGCCCCCGCCAAAAGCCAGGACTTGAATTCCCGGACATCCTGCGCCGCCTGGGGAGTCCAGCGCGGGTCTCTTAAAAAATAGAAAGGAAGAGCGGTCTCCGGCCACACCACAAGGTCCGCCCCTTTGCATTTTTCAAGGGTGAGCTTCTTATACCGGGCAAGAGTCTCCCCGATCTGGTCCTCATCCCATTTCATGTCCTGCGAAATATTGGCCTGGACAACCCCGACCTTCCAGGTCCCTGCCCGGGCGGCGCTCTCCCGTGTTTCCGCGAGCCGCAGAACCCCGTGCAGACCCGCAAGGGCAAAGGCGGCGCAGACGAAAACCGAGGCAAGCGCGGCGTCGCCCCGCGAGGGCGCTGTCCGGACCCAGCGTCTGCCCTGGACGTGCAGAACAACCAGGAGCAGGGCCGCGTTGCATAGTAGAATCAGGGCTGTCACCCCGTGGACTCCAAAAATGTCCGCGGTTTGAATGAGCCAAAGACGTTGGTACTGGCTGTAACCCGCAAGCTCCCAAGGGAAACCGGAGAAAAGATAAATCTTGAGGTAATCCAGCGCCACCCAGAAAAGCGGCGCCGCGAAAACAAGACGCGCGGGTTTGCGGACGCACATCCTGAGCGCCCAGGCGAACACCGCGGGATAGAGGGCCATGTAAGCGGCAAGCAATAACAGCGCCGGAACCGAGACAAACACGGGCAGCTTCCCGTACACCCGGACAACGCCTTCAATCCAGTATAAAAGGGCCGCGTTGTGGGCCATGCCGAACACAAAGCCAAGCCAAAAGGCGCCCTTGGGTTTCTGGACCCGGATGGCGTAGAGCAAGGGCAGAAGGGCGGCCCAGGCAAGGAAATCCAGGCCGGCCTTGGGAAAGGCGGCGGCGAAAAGCAGACCCGAGAGCAGGGCGAGCCCGGTTTCCCCGGGGTATTTTTTAAAGGCGGACACAATCCGGAGCACGCTCTAACCCTCCTTGTCCGACCGCGCGGCGGCCTCTGGTCCGGGAATCATCACGTCATGCTGTATTGTATCCTTGGCGGAATATTTTTGCAAGGCGGGGGGAAACCTTTTTAATGTCTTGGGCGGGCGTCTTGGCGCGGGACAGGGGATATTTTGCCCGGCGGCCCTGGCATGGACGCGCCGGCTGAAAAACGGAACGCCCGCCCTATGTGGAAAGGGCCTCTTGAATGGCGCGGGCAAGCCCGTCCCGGGTGACAGGCTTGAAAACCAGACAGCGGATGCCGGCGCGCCGGACAGTCTGCCGGGACACAAGGTCCTGGTATTCCGCGCACATCACAATGGGGATGTCCGGACGGGTCTCCAACAGCTTTTTCGCCAGCGCCAGCCCGTCCATGCCGGGCATGCCCATGTCCGTGACAACCACATCGAACATCTCCGGGCAGGTGCGGAACATCTCAAGGGCCCCGCCTGGATTTTCAAAACCATGAACCGTGGCGCCGTTAAGCGCAAGGAGCTGCCGTGTCATGCTCACAATCCGGGCTTCGTCATCCACCAGCAGCACCGTGAGCCTGCCGCGCCGGGTGTTCTGCCGGGATTCCCGCCCCGCTTCCGGAAGGTACAGGGTGAAGCGGGCGCCCTTGCCGGGTATGCTTTCACACCGTATCTCTCCCTGGTGTTTCCGCGCGATTCCCCGGGCAACGGCCAGACCCAGGCCCGCTCCCTTGTTGGGCGGTTTGGTGGTAAAGTAGGGGTCGAAAATCCGCTCCAAAAGTCCGGGCCTTATTCCGGGTCCTGTGTCCGAAACCGTGAGAGTGGCGTAGGCGCCCGGGGCAAGTCCGGAAAGCTGGCCATCCTCGCTTTCCGCAACGTGTTCGCGTCCGGTTTTCAGAGACAAAACGCCTCCTTTTTCCTCCATGGCGTGGAAGGCGTTGGCGCAAAGGTTTACAAGCACCTGTTTTATCTGGCCCGGGTCCGCGTTCACTGGTTCCAGGTCCTCTTCCAGCGCGGCGCGGATTTCAATGGTGGCGGGAAGGCTCGACCTCAAGATGGCGACGGTCTCCTGGGCCGCGGTTTGCAGCAGCATGGGCCTGGGGCGGTCCTCGCTTTTCTGGCTGATGGCGAGAATCCGGCCCACAAGTTCCTGGGCGCGCTGGGTGGCGGCAAGAACGTGGGAGAGGTTTTGGCGCCTTGGGGAGTCTTCGGCCAAATCCATCATGGCCATTTCCGCGTATCCCAGGATAAGGTATAAGATGTTATTGAAATCATGGGCGATTCCGCTCGCGAGGGTTCCAATGGCCTCCATTTTCTGCGCGTCGCGGATACGCCGCTCCAGAGCCTGACGCCGGATTTCCTCGGCCCGCTCCCCGGTTTTGTCCCGAAGCGTGGCCACGGACATGCGGCGCCCTCCGGTGTCAAAGACGCTCCCCCTGTATTCCCCGTAAAAAACCGTTCCGTCCTTGCGCGCCATTAGCGCCCCGACAGGTTCCCCCGGATTTTCCAAAATCCGCTCCCGCAGGCGTCCGCGCTCCTCGGGCATTGCCATAAGGTCCGCCAGGTCCTGACCTTCGGCCTCCCCGGGAGACAAACCAAAGATATCCAGAAAACGGGAGTTCACATCGAGCACCCGCCCGTTCTCATGAAAAACCACCCCCGCGTCCGCAGCCTCGGCAAGCCGACGGTAACGCTCCTCGCCAGCCTCCTTTTCCGAGAGCGCTTTCCGGAGCCGCTCCTCTGTCCGGAGCCGCTCCTGGTTTTCAAGGCTCAACCGGGCGTTTGCGGCCTCCAGCTCGGCTGTCCGCGCGCGGACCAGCTTCTCCAGCCGCTCGCGGTTGTCCCGCAGGGTCATGTCCCGGCATATCCCGAAAAAAACCTCCCCGCCGCGCCACAGGCCCCGTGTAATCCGGGTTTCCGCGGGAATCCGCCTGCCGTCCCTGGCGCGAAGGGGAAGATGGCATTCCCGCATGGCCCCTGCGGCCATTCTTTCCCAAACGTCCTTGGCCTCTTCCCGGACTTCGGGCGGGTGGACCTCAAGAAAACTTTTCCCCTCAAGCTCGGAGAGCGAAAAGCCAAGACTCGCCTCCACAGCGGGATTCATGTGAATCAAAACGCCTTCGCGGCTTACCACAAACAGCAAATCATCCACCCAATTGAAAAGCGCCTCGAAACCCGCTGTCTCCAGGGAGCGGACGCGGGCCTCCTCTTTCAACGAAAGAGGGACCGGGCGAAGGGTGAGGGCAGAGGAGGGGTTGTCGCGAGAGGACTCCGGCAAAGGGGCGCGGACGCATTCCAGAAGCGTTTCCCCGCTCTCCCGGAAAAGCGTCACAGGGACGGGCGCATTGGACGGAAGCGTCAAGGGATGTACAGGGTGTCCGGTGTGAAGGTCAAGCAGAGGAAAAACATCCTGGACCGGCCTTCCCACAGGATCCTGGACTTGGGCAAAACTCCGCGCCTGGGCGTTGGCGTAGGTGATGATACTCTCTTTGTTCAAGCAGAGCGCCCCGGCGCCTGTGGAATCCAAGAGGGTTTCAAGCCGCGCCGCGCGCTCCCTCAGCAGGCGCTCCCGCGGATGCAGGCTTAAGGCGGTTTCCACGGCGGCGGCAAGCTCGGCGGGCTCGAAGGGTTTCAGCAAAAAGCCGTAGGGCCGCGCGGACCTGGCGCGCCCGACGGTTTCAGGCTGTCCGTGGGAGGTCAAAAAAATGACGGGTGTGTCAAGATTTTCGCGGATAGCCAAGGCGGCCGCGATGCCGTCCCTGTTGCCTTTGAGGGCCACATCCATGAGGATGAGGTCCGGGGCGAGGTTTTCCGCAAGAATGGCGGCCTCCGCCGCCGTGCGTGCCGGCCCCAGGGCCTGGTGCCCCAGGGCGCCGAGGCAGGCCGCGATATCCATGGAAACAAGGACCTCGTCCTCGACCACAAGAATGCGCGCCCTTGTCATGCGGATATCTTCCCCCGCCCTGGCATTGGGAATGGGTTGCGGATTGAAACCAGGTCAAACTGTTTGACGGCGTGCGCCAGGGAGGCCGTATAAGGAGTTATGCAATACAAATGCCGGGACTGGATTCTATGCCCGGACCAATGTCATTAACTTTCGGCTTCCCCCTCACCCTGGCCCTCCCTCCAGGGGCGAGGGAATATCCCCGCCGGATTATTTGGCAAGAACACGTATAATGGCTGGACAGAGTCTTGAAAAAAGAGCCCTGCCTGTTTCTTTGAAAAAGGGGCTTTGGCTGTTTTTTTGAGTGTGTCCGTCTGGCGCGGAAGCCGTTTTATCCACACGGGCCGCGCGGGGCCACCTCGCCCCCCGGTCTTTTTCGGGGGGAGATGGCCAGGGTGAGGGGGGATTAACTCCTTGCCATAATTCAATTTTTTAATGCGTGGCCAAGATAGCCTTAAGTTGATGACATTGACTATGCAATTACCTCACAGGGCGAAGATAACCTTAAGTTGATGACATTGGTGCCCGGATTATCCGCGTTTTTTGCGAAGATAATGGCGCAGCCCTCCAAAACGGGCCGTTTTCAACCTGTCCTAAAGCCTAAAGTCTAAAGTCTAAAGCCTAAAGCCTAATACCAAGGTGCAATCAGACAAGTAATGCCCTCACCCCGGCCCTCTCCCACAGGGAGAGGGAGATTGAGCGGGAGCTTTCATCTGGTGTTACGGATTGGACCGCATTTTGGTATTAGACCATGGCCTGCCTCCCGGCGCCATCCGCGTCCTCACAAAATCACGCCTTGCTTTGAGCGTTTCCCTTGACCGGCTCCTTGGCGAACTCCTTCTGCGCCATGGCGCGCAACACTTTCTTGTCTATCTTCTGCACCGCCGTCAGCGGAAACTCCGTCAAAAGGCATACCCGTTTGGGCACCGCGTATTTCGCCACCCTCTCCCTCAGCCATGCGGTTATGCCGTCCTCGGTGACATCCGGATACGCGGGGTTGGGCACCACAAACACCACCGGCCGCTCGCTTCCCTCGCGGTCCGGATCCGGCGCGCCCACCGCCGCCGCCATAACGACCCCGGGGTGCTGGTAGAGAATATCCTCGATTTCCCGGGAATACACCTTGTACCCGGAAACGATGATCATGTCCTTTACCCGGTCCACAATGGTGAAGTACCCCCGCTGGTCCATGACCACCACATCGCCGGTATGCACAAATCCCTCCGGGTCCTTGCCGCTTCCAGGCTCCGGCCAGTACCCCAGCATGGCGTGGGGCCCTTTTAAGCACAGCTCGCCCCGCTCCCCGGCGATGACCTGCTCCCGGGAAAGCTCCTTGCCGGTTGTAACGTCCAAAAGCCGTATCTCGCTGTCCGGCAGAGGAATCCCGATGGCGCCCCGTTTCTCCATGGCCCGCAATTCCGGGTCGGCTCCGGATTTCCGCACCTTGCGCGCCACAACAAAGTTGACGGCCTGCCCCACGACCCGGGGTCCCAGTTTCCGCAGCACCGCATTCGCCACAGGCGCAAGTCCGGGCGCGGCCAGTATCTTACGCATACGGCGCGCGCGCCCGGTTCCGCCCGCAAGACGGTAGATGAGCGAGGGATTTAGAAACGCCACAGGCCCCATCTCCGACAGTCCGTACCCCTCGACAAGGCTGCCTCCGGATTTTTCCTCATACGCCTCGTGGGTCGAGGACGGCAGCGGAGCGGACCCGGACATGCCCAGCATGCCGCATCCCCCCGGTTCCTCCCTGGCCAAATTCAAAAACTGGGTGGGCACTCCCATCAGCATAACGGGCCGGTGTGCGCGGATCATCGCCACGATGCCCTTGGTGTCCCGGGGGTCCGGCACGAGAATCTGATTGGCCCCAAGCCGGGTAAACAGATGCATCATAATGTGCCCGTAGGAATGATAAAAAGGAATTCCCAAAAGAACAGAAACCGCGCCTTCGACAGCGCGCGCCGCAGGGCCGCCGAATCCGTCCAGGGCCTGGGAGATGTTGCACAGCAGGTGCCGGTGGGTGATCATGCAGCCCTTGGGCAGTCCGGTGGTGCCGCCGGTAAACAGAAGGGTTTCGAGATCCTCCCGGGGGGTGATGGAAAGCTCCGGCGGCTCGGGGGGATGGGAGGCGACGAGATCGGTAAACCAGACAGCGCCCGGCGCGGAAAGGTCAGGCCGGGCCGGGGGGGGAGCGGCGGAGTAATCGGCAAGGTCCGAGACAATGATGTGCCGAAGGTCCGCCCCGGCGGAAACCCGGAGGGCGAGGTCCAGGTGCTCGACCATGGTGAACAGGGCCTTGGGCGCGGCGTTCTTGAATTTGTGGATGAGATTTTTTTCAGGCTCAAGAAAGGTCGAGGGAACATGCGCGAGACCGGCAAGGGAAATGGCATAGTCGGCCAGGGCGAACTGGACGGAGGTGGGCAGAATGGTGGCGACCCTGTCTCCCTTGACAAGGCCGAACGCGGCGAGGGCGGCGGCAAGGCGGCGGGCGTGGTCCCATGCCTCGGGATAGGAGAGGAGGCGGCCCTGCTGGATGAATCCGGTTTTGGGGAAAATCCGGGCGGCCCGTTCCAACAGGCTTGCCACAGGCCGTTCGGGGTACGGCTCCAGGGTTTTGGGGACTCCCAGAATCTCGAATTCGTTTTCCCAGGGCATGTTGGTGAGGGACACGGCGGGTCTCCTTTGGCGGCTGGTCGTTGGGATGGTTCGCCGCAAGGGAGGGGCGGGAATCTGGCCCAACACACACCGTTGCGGCGGGAAGGGCCTATGTACATCAAACGGCGGGGGCAGTAAAGGGGGAAGCGGAAGGACGTTTCGCTTAAAAAAAACCGGACGCGGCCTCTCCCAACCCTTCTATCCCGCCACAATCCGGTTTTGAAGCGCGCCGATTCCCTCTATCCTGCACTCCACCACGTCCCCCGCGGACAGCGTGACCGGCGGATCCCGGAATATCCCCACCCCCGCCGGGGTTCCTGTGGAAATCACGTCCCCCGGAACCAGAGTAATGTCCCTGCTGATATACGCGAGAATTTCGGGAATCTTGAAAATCAAATCCCGCGTGTTCCCCGCCTGCATCCTATTCCCGTTCACCAGGGTTTCGAGCGTGAGATTCCCGGGGTCGCCCAGCTCGTCCGGAGTGACCAGAACCGGGCCCATGGGCGCGAACATGTCAAAGGACTTGCCCCGGAACCACTGTTTGTCGCCAAACTGGGCCTCGCGCCCGGAAACGTCGTTCATGACCATGTAGCCCGCGACACAGTCCATGGCCTCCAAAGGGGAAACCCGCCGGCATGTCGTTTTGACCACAACGGCCAGTTCCACCTCAAAGTCCACCTGGCCTGAGCTTTCCGGCAAAACAACGGGATCGTTTGGCCCGCACACGGTGTTGGGCGTCTTGCAGAAAAGCAAAGGCTCCCCGGGCAGGGACATGTTGCCCTCCCGTGCGTGGTCGGCGTAGTTTTTCCCCAGACAGATGATTTTTTCAGGACGGGCCACCGGCGGGCCCAGCCGGACTCCCGGGGAGGGTCCCGGGCCGTCCAGGTTTTCAAGAACCCGGACCCAGGCGTCCGTGAAAAAGAGCGGACCCAAATCAGGAAGCCCCGGAAGGAGGGAAAGGATATCCACAATCCGTCCGTCGGATTTAAGGATGCCCGGACGCTCAACGCCCCTTTCGCCGTATCTTACAAAACGCATATTACCTCCATGGGAAAAAACCGGATGCCCCCCGGCGCGCGGGTCAGTCCCCGGGCGGGGCGCCGCGGGCGGGTGAGGAGGAAATCGGGGCGGAGGGATTTGAACCCACGGCTTCCTGCTCCCAAAGCAGGCGCGCTACCAGGCTGCGCCACGCCCCGTTGCGATCTTTTGTTGTAGCACGGACCTGGACGGGGCGCAAGGGCCTATGCGGCCTTGTTTCGCATGTCCAGGCTGGCGCCGTGTCACGGACGCCCTTAAAAAAATCTTCCACGGGAGTTGCCGCCCGCCTCATTACAGGATTGCCCTGGCCAGCGTTTCAGGGTAGTATGGCCGCCCACGCCATCCCCGGGAAAAAAGCCGCGCGGGACCGCGCCCTTGCGCTTCACGCGCCGCATGGTCCGCAAAAGGCCCGCCATGCGAACAAAGACCCTGCTCAAGCGTATCATGGTTTCCAGGGAAATCGAGTCCCGGGTGGACGCCATGCCCAAACATGCCGGCTCCTTTGGCCGCGCCCCCTGGGGGTTTGACGCCGAGGGAAGCAACAGCGGCCAGCTTCCCCGGGGCGGTATTCCGGCCGGCGCGGTCTCAAGCGTTCCGGGATTGTTAAAACCCTAACTGAAAACGGCCGGTAAAACCCGTGCGTCCGTACCGCCGATTCAGCGCGCCCGCTGTTTTTTCCGGTTCTCCAGACATCATCCCGCCTTCCGCGGGAGCACAGGCCGCGGGAACTCTTCCGCGTCCTTTCGCGGGCATGCCACAGCCCTGGAGTTTATCATCATGTTCACCATAGCAAGCGAAGTGACCGTTGAAAACGGGGAGATGATCTTCCGGGAAGACGGCCTGGGAGACTGCCTGTATCAAGTGCTTTCCGGGGCGGTGGTCATATCGGGGACCATCGGGGACAAGACCCTGGTGATGGAGGTGCTGCGGGCGGGCGAGATTTTCGGCGAGGATTCCCTGCTGGGCGCGGGCGCGCGGGGCGCCAGCGCGCGCGCCCTTGGAAAGACAGTCCTGGGCGTGGTGGACACCCGGGGCATGGCGCGGGAACTGGCCGCCCTGTCGCCCGCCCTGAGAACGCTTTTTGAAAGTGTTTTCGCGCGTCTTGGCCGCATGACAGAGACTGCGGCGGGAATCAAGACCCTGAGACGGGAAACCCGTGTGGAAAAGGTGTGGTCCCTGTATCTCGACGGGGACGGCCAGTTCAAGAAGGCGTTCAGCCGGGAGGTGAGCGCCCAGGGCATGTTCATCAAGACTCCCGCCCCTCTGGCCCGGGGGGAGCGTTTTGATCTCTTGCTGCGCCTTCCCGGACAGACAGACCCCCTTGCCATCCGGTGCGAAGTGGCCTGGAACCGGATGGAAACGGATAATCCCCAGGACTTTCCCGTGGGAATGGGGGTTGAGTTTGTTGAAATGAGCGCAGCGGACACGCATAAGCTCAGGGATGCCCTGGCGGAGTAGCCCGGAATTCCGCCGGACCGTCCGGGCCAGGACGGCCGTTGCCGTTTTGCGCGGCTTTGGGCTTCCTACAGGCGGATGGTTTGTGCTATGGTGCCGACGTGCGTTTTCCCCGGACAGAATCATGACGCCAAAGGCTACAAAGTCCAGCGAGGAGTTCCATGCCAAAGGAAGTTCTAATAGTTGACGACGAGGAGATCTTCCTGGGTTTTCTTAAAGAGCGCCTTGCGAAACATAAAGAGGCCTTCGTGGCCCACTTCGCCGGCGACGGGGCCGCCGCACAGAAAATCCTGGCGCGGGCGGCCATCTCGGTGGTGGTTACCGATATCCGGATGCCCCGGCTGGACGGATTCGCCCTTCTTGCCCATGTCATGGAGCACTATCCGGAGGTTCCCGTCATTCTCATGACCGGGTATCCGACAGCGGAGGCCAAGGTTCTGGGACAAAAGGGCGGGGCCATCACCCTCATCGAAAAACCTTTTGAGATGGACGAGCTTGTCAGGCGCATCAATTCCGTGCTCAAAAGCGAGTCCGAGGGGGGAACCCTGCACGGGGTATCCTCCGGCATGTTTCTCCAGCTCATCGAGATGGAGGAGCGGAGCTGCACCATCCGCATTGAAAACAGGCGCACCCGCAAGACGGGCCTTATGTTTTTCCGGGACGGCGAGCTTCTCGACGCCCGGCTGGACCATTACAAGGGCGAGGACGCGGCCAAGCGGATTTTCGCGTGGGACGAGGTGACCATCTCGATTCAAAACGGTTGCCCCCGCAAGGAGCGCGCCATTCAGACAGGCTCCCAGGGCCTGCTCATGGAGGCCATGCGGCTCAAGGACGAGGGGGGATTCAAGGACGCGCCGCCCCCGGAGCCCCCGCCGCGGCCAAAGCCAGCGGCCCGTCCCGCC
>JAGVGH010000026.1 GCA_020057225.1 Desulfobacterales bacterium
AGCCATCGGAGCGCCCAGTGGTAAGCGATAACGGCCGTCACATAACCGTAGGGGCGCACGGCGTGCGCCCGCGATGAAAAAGTGCCCCTAAAATCCTCCCCAGCAATATTTAGGGATAAGCACTAAGCAACAGGCCTCGTCCCTTCGGGGCAAAACCTCCTTTGCTACTCTAGCGTCTATTTGCCGGAGTAGTACTAACTCCTAACTTCTAACTCCTGTCAAGGTTGAGGAACCCCATGTCCGGCGACAACCTTCCATCCATCCACCAGGTCCGGCCCCCCGCGGTCGCGGACTACATGCCCCCCGCCATTCAAAAAGCGGTGCTGGGATACGCCCTCCGGCATCCGGGAACCATCTACCCCGTGGCCCTGGGCGCAGCGGTGGGATTCACCGGCTGGCTCTTTGGCGTTCCCGCCTTTTACGCAGCCTCCCTTTTGGGCATTCTCGCGGGTCCGGCCCATGCCGTCCTCCAGATTTTCTTCTTCCATAAAAAAAACGGAAAACGCTACCTGGACAGCCTCAAGAAACGCCAGGAGGAATACGAGGAATCGCTAAAGGAAGTGCTCCGGACCGGGCTCAAGGACTGCCTGGGCCTGCCGGGAGGAAACGAGCTCGCCCGGCATGGCATGGAGCAGTTTTCCCGCGTTCAGGACAAAATGGGCGGCATACGGGAAATGCTCGACCTCAAACTCGACCCCCGGGAAATGACCTACCACCGTTTCCTGGGCGTCACCGAGCAGGCGTGCCTGGGCGTGCTCGACAATCTCAAGGGGGTTGTGGCCCATGTGAAGAGCGCGGCCTCCATCAACCCCGCCTATATACAGACGCGGCTTGCCGCCCTTAAGAAACGCGAACAACAGGAGGGCTCCCTTTCCGGGGAGGAGCAAAAGGAGCGCGCCGCCCTTGCCGAGCGCGCCGCTCTTCGCGAAAGCCAGATCAAAACGGCGCGCGGGCTTCTTGCCCAAAACGAAGAGGCCCTGACGGAAATGGAACGGGTCTCGGCCGCCATCGCGGCCTGGAACTCCGACGGACGTTTCGCGGATGTGGATTTCGAGTCTGCCCTGGCGCGGCTCCAGGAACTGGCCCACGGGGCCGGGGAATACAACATCAAATGACCTTGGGAGGTTGAGGGATGAGCGAACAAAAGGCTCTTGCGCTGCTGGAACCCGCCGAAATCAAAAAAGACCTGGGGCTTGTGGACCCCTCGGCGCTTACCCTGCCCGACGCGGACCCCGCCCTGGAAGCCCAGGCCGGAGAGTTTGTCGCGTCCGTGCTCGCCTACGACCCGGCAAACCCGGAACAGTTGCCGGTCCGCGCCCAGCGCGTGACGGACATCGAGGCCCTGGGTTACAACACCCAGCTCGAAGCCTCGCGGAAAAGCGAGATGCTGAAGGAGCCTATCCGCAAGCTGGCGTCCCGGGCGGATGACGGCGGAGAAGTGGCCAAGGCGCTGATTGATCTTAAAATCCAGGTGGAAGAGCTGGACCCCGGAAAATTTGATTTCGAGGCGGGCTGGTTTTCACGGGTGGTGGGCGCCCTGCCTGGAGTGGGCACGCCGCTCAAGCGCTATTTCAGCAAGTTCGAGTCCGCCGAGACCGTCATCGAGGCCATTGTCCGCGCCCTTGAGGAGGGCAAAAAGCAGTTGCAGCGCGACAACGTGACCCTGGCCCAGGACCAGAAGGCCATGCGGGCGCTTTCCATCAAACTGGAGCGCGCCATTCAGCTTGGTATGATTATAGACGCCAAGTTGGAGTACGCCCTGGAACGGGAGCTGGGACCGGATGACGCCCGGCGGCCCTTTATCCAGGAGGAGCTTCTGTTTCCCCTGCGCCAGCGTGTGGTGGACCTCCAGCAGCAGCTTGCCGTAACCCAGCAGGGGGTTCTGGCCATGGAGCTTGTCATCCGTAACAACAAGGAGCTTATCAAGGGCGTGGACCGGGGCGTGAACGTCACCATCAGCGCGCTGAACGTGGCGGTCACTGTGGCCCTGGCTCTTGCCAACCAGAAGATCGTGCTGGACAAAATCCGCGCGGTCACCGCCACCACCAACCAGCTCATCGCCCAGACCTCCCAGCAGTTGCGCACCCAGGGTGTGGAAATCCACAAACAGGCT
Source organism: Desulfobacterales bacterium (assembly GCA_020057225.1). GTDB lineage: Bacteria > Desulfobacterota > Desulfobacteria > Desulfobacterales > Desulfatibacillaceae > JAGVGH01. Next base: position 2,114 of record JAGVGH010000026.1, read on the forward strand.
TCCAGCGCCCAGTTGGACATCAACACCCTCAAGCAGGCTTTCAGCGACATCAACGCCGCCATCGAGGATATCTCGACCTTCCGGCGCGAGGCCCTGCCCCTCATGGCCCAAAGCATTCTCGAAATGGATGACCTGACCAGGCAGACCGAGAAATCCATCCGCAAGATGGAGGAGGGAAACCTTGCCTCGGCCAGCATTTCCCTGGACGTGAAATGACAGGGGAAGGCGGGGGGCTGCCGGGCCGGATTCTCAAGGAGCAGGTGCGCGAAGCCCTGTCCCGCGGGGACGGCCCGGCCAGGGTGCTGGCCCTGGGCGCCCCGTCCCGGCGGCTGGTGAATCCCCTGGCCGGGTTTGTGATTCGCGGCGGGCTTGTGGGATGGCGCGCGGTGGAGGCCATGGGCGCTGTGGTGGCCCGGCTGGCCGGGGAAAACATGGAAAGCGCCCGGGTTGTCATGCGGCGCTTTATGTGGCAGTTGAACGACGAGTCCGGCGGCATCGGCTGGGGCGCGGCGGAATCCATGGCCGCAGGCATGGCGCTGCATGAAGGGCTGGCCCGGGAATACGGGCGTATTCTGGTTTCCTATCTCAACCCGGACGGCAACTGGCTGGAGCTTCCCGCGCTTCGAAAAGGCGCGGTGTGGGGAACGGGACGGACCGCCGCGAAGTTTCCCAGGCTGATGGCGGCGGCGGCGCCGTTTCTATCCCTGGAGCTTGCCTCCCCGGACCCTGAGACCCGGGCCCTTGCGGCTGTCGCCCTCATACGTCTGGCAAAAAACCGGGAGCCTGGACCGGAGGTTTTAAAAACGCTCGCCATGCTTTCGGCAGACCCGGCCCAGGCGCTTCTGTGGAACGGACAGGATCTTGTTTCCCGGACCGTGGGGGAATGGGTCCAGGGAGCATTCACGGACGGAGCGGAATGAACATCCGGGTATGCGTGAAACAGGTGCCGGACATGGAAGGCGCCCTGGGGATCAACCCGGAAACCGGGCTTGCCGCGAACCTCGCCGGCCAGGAGCGCATGGACCGCGCCTCCGCCCATGCCCTGGAGGAGGCGCTTATCTTAAAGGACCAGGACCGGGGACACACAATCACCGCCCTCACCCTTGGCCCGCCGTCCCATGAGCCGGTGCTCCGGCGCGCCCTTGCCATGGGCGCGGACCGCGCGGTCCACCTTCTCACAGAGGACGCCCCCCGTGACCACCTTGCCATGGCCCGCGCCCTGGCCTCTGCGCTTCAAGCCCAAACGCCGGACCTCGTGCTTTGCGGCGCCATGTCCGAGGATCTCATGGCCGGGGCAACAGGACCCATGCTTGCCGCCCTCCTTGACGTGCCCTTCGCCTCCGGAGTAGTGGAGCTCCGCGCGTCCGGGGACACTGTGGAGGTTGTAAGGGAGGTGGAAGGCGGCGCCCGGGAAACCCTCCTGCTCCAACTTCCCGCTGTTCTTGGCATCCAGTCCCAGGCCCGGCAGCCGCGGTATCCCACCCTTACCCACATGCTTCGCGCCGGGCGCCAGACCATCGGGACGGTTTCTATTCCGGCCCTGGAAACAGCGGGACTCCCCCCGCGTCTCAAAGAACCCCTGCAGGGGCGGGCTGTCCGGTTTCTCACAGGCGCCCCGGAGGAAAAGGCCCGGGATCTGTTCGCCATTCTTCAAGGAAAGGGGCTTGTGTGCGCGCGCTGATTCTTGCGGAACACGCGGAAGGGACTGTTTCCAAGGCCGGGCTGGAGGCCGCCGGGCTTGCCTTGGCGCTCGCCGGGACACGCGGGGACTGCGCGTTCGCCCTTCTGGGAAAAGGGGCACACGAAGCCGCCCGGGAACTCGCTGTGACCTATGGCGTCCCGGCGGTCGCGGTTTTGGGAAAAGGGCTTTTCCCTCCCACGTCCTGGGCCTGGGCCAGGGCGGTCTGGGACGTTTTCGGCCACGCGCCGCCGGAATTTTTCGCCGCTCCCCAAACAACGTTAATGAGCGAAATCCTGCCTATGCTGGCGGCCCGCGCCGGAGGGTTTTACGCGTCCGGAGTCGAAGACTGGCACGCGGGACAGGACGGCCCGGTGTTTCTCCGCGCGGCATACAGCGGCAAATACGCCATGGAGACAGCGCCCCGGGTCCGGCCCGTGTTTCTCACAGTCCTGCCCGGAGCCTTCGCGCCCCTTGCCCCTGTGGAGGGTGCCGAAGCCCGTGTTACAGAGGCAAGGGCGGAGCTTCCCCCCTCTCCGGTGGAGCACGCCGGGTGGTCCCGGCCTTTGGAGAGCGGACTTTCCCTGGCCCTTGCGGACTCCCTTGTGGCCGGAGGCAGGGGCCTTGGCGGGCCGGAAGGTGTGGACCTCCTCCGGCAGGCGGCGGCGCTTTTTCCAAGAAGCGCGGTGGCCGGGTCCCGGGGAGCCTGCGACGCTGGATGGCTGCCCGCGTCCTCCCAGGTGGGCGTGACCGGCGCCACCGTAAGCCCCAAACTCTACATGGCCTGCGGAATCTCCGGCGCCTTCCAGCATGTCGCGGGCATGCGCGGCGCGGGATTCGTTGTGGCGGTCAACCTGGACCCCAAGGCCCCCGTCTTTCTGCACGCGGACGTTGGAATTGTCGAAGACCTCAAGGTCTTTTTGCCATTATTGCTCAAAGCCGCCGGGGAGAACCCATGACTCGGAAATCCGATACGGTTTTGGTGGACCTTGCGCTGATGGGCGCGCTCTGCGGGACAGGATGCGCGGTGTGCGGCGGCTCCTTTTCCCTGGGAGAGACGGTGGTGCTTGCCCTCGGGAAATGGGAGGGGAAACGCCATGTGCATGAAAGGGAGGCGCGGTTTGACCCGAAAACCGGCGCCTTTGTGGCGCGGGAAACATGAGGCCTTCCATTCCACGGCCCGCCATTGGCGGCATCGTCCTGGATTCCCCCTTTATTCTCGCGCCCCTGGCCGGATACACGGACCTTCCCTTCCGCCTCATCGCCAAAAAACTGGGCGCGGCCCTGGTGGTAACGGAAATGGCAAGCTCCCACGGGCTTGTCCGGGGTCCTGCGGGCGCAAGGCGCATCCTCCTCTCAAGCCCGGAAGATCGGCCCTTCACAGCCCAGATTTTTGGCGGCGATCCGGTTCTCATGGGCATGGCCGCGCGCGTCGCCCAGGACTGCGGCGCGGACGCGGTGGATGTCAATTGCGGCTGCTCGGTGAAGAAAATCCTCAAAACCGGGGCGGGCGCGGAGCTGATGCGGGACCCCCTGAAAGCGGCCCGGGTGTTCGAGGCCGTGCGCAAAGCCGTAACAGTTCCCTTTACGGTGAAAATGCGGAGCGGCTGGAGGCCAGGCGGCGTGGACGCCCTGGAGATTGCGCGCATTGCCGTGGAGAACGGCGCGGACGCGGTGGCCCTGCATCCCAGAACCGCGCGCCAGGGATTTTCCGGGGAGGCGGACTGGACGCTCATCCAACGGCTGCGGGAGGCCCTTCCCGCCGCGGTTCCCGTCATAGGAAACGGCGATGTGACCAGTCCGGAGCGCGCGGTCCAAATGCTTGAGGAGACAGGCTGCCAGATGGTGATGATAGGAAGGGCCGCCATTTCCAACCCCTGGATATTTGCCCAGGCCAAGGATGTCCTGGAGGGCAGGGCGCCCCGCAAGGTGCCTGTCGGCGAGCGTTTTGATCTGATGCTTGATTATATTCAGGGAACCGCGGAGCGTCTGGGGGAGGAGCGCGCGCGGCATGTCCTTCGGAGCCGTCTGGCCTGGTTCAGCAAGGGGCTTCCCGGCGCGTTCCAGTACAGGGAATCGGTCAAACTGCTGGCGTCGAGCGCCGAGGCGATAGACAAAACGCGGGCCTACCGGGACAGGCTGATGATGCCCGCGGAGGAGCGGGCGGGCGATGTGGAGTGAAGGTCGTGACTTTCAGCCGCAACTTGGAATCCTATCAGTATATAACCTTGATTTTTTCGCATAACTGTGTCCCATAACCATGACATTGTCTTTGTCTGGCACGCTTCATCGGCACCATAGGGGCAACCCCCGGTGCTTGCCCGATTTTTCAAGGTTGCACCCTATCAGGGCAGGCACGGGGGCCTGCCCCATAAGCGCTAAGTTATATGAGCATTCTTGCTTAAAGATATATGAGGATATTGTCGGGTGAACCTGCGCTCCGCGCAGAACCACCCGACCTACA
>JAGVGH010000257.1 GCA_020057225.1 Desulfobacterales bacterium
ATTGCAAAATACATTGAAACGACAAATTTGAGGTAGGTTGGGTGGTTCTGCCCGAAGGGCAGGTTCACCCAACACAAAGGAATCATTTAGAAATGTTGGATGAACCCGGGCCTTGCGGCCCGGAACCACCCAACCTACGCCTCATTTTGCAATTACCTCCTCTAATAAGAAAAAAGGCCCTGTTTTGAGGGCGTATTTTATACCCAAGGCCGTTTCTTCGCAAAAACCTCGGAATAATCAGGACACACCAGCCAACACCATGGAACGCGCCCAGTATTTCATCCGACGCCTCCTCCTTGTGGCGCCCACCTTCCTGGGAATCACTCTCCTCGTGTTCGCCCTTGTCCAGTTCATTCCCGGCGGTCCCGTGGAACAGGCCATCTACGCCATGCGCGGGCTTGGCTCCTCCGGCACCCGGCCTGTGGACGGCTCCCAGGGGGCTGTCTCCGCCGAGCAGAAAAAAGCCATCCAGGCCCACTTCGGCTTTGACAAGCCCTTTCACGTCCAGTACGCCCGCTGGCTTTTTACACACCGCATGGGCCTCCGGTGGGAATCCTTCGCCTTTCCCAACAAAACCGCTTGGCAGCTCATCGCCGAACGCTTCCCTGTATCCCTGGTCTTTGGCATTGCCGGGTTCATCCTCTCCTACCTCGTCTGCGTGCCTCTGGGCATTGCCAAGGCCCTCCGCCACGGGGGCGCCTTTGACCTGGGTTCCAGCATCCTCGTGTTCGCGGGCTACGCCATCCCCCCCTTTGCCGCGGGAATGGTGCTCAAGATGCTCTTTTGCGGCACGGTGGAAGGCTTCTGGGACATCTTTCCCGCCACCGGATTTCATTCCCTCCGGTTCGAGACCCTCTCCTTCTGGGGTAAAACATGGGACATCGCCCGGCACATGTTTCTGCCGGTTCTGTGCTATGTCATCGGCAACTTCGCCGTGCTCACGCTGCTGATGAAGAACTCCCTTATCGAGCAAATCAGCAGCGACTATGTGCGGACCGCCCTTGCAAAAGGATGCTCCACCCGCCGCGCCGTCTGGGGACACGCGTTCCGGAACGCCCTTGTGCCCATCGCCACCGGCTTTGGCGGCATCCTCACTGTCATGTTCGCGGGCTCGGTCATCATCGAGCAGGTTTTTGAAATCCCCGGCATGGGGCGGCTCTCCCTGGAGGCCATTGTGGGCAGGGACTACGCGGTCTTCATGGCCATTTTGTCCCTCACCTCCATCCTGGGGCTTATCGGCAACATTCTCTCGGATTTCTGCTATGTCCTGATAGATCCGCGCATCACCTTCAACGCGTGACACGAAAAGAGGCCCCATGCGTCTGCCGCGCGTGACATTTTCCCCTGTGGCCAAAAAACGCTTCCTCCGGTTCCGGAAAAAGCGCCTGGCGCGGTGGTCCCTCTGGCTTCTTATCAGCCTGTATGCCCTTTCCCTGGGGGCGGAGCTTGTGGCCAACAGCAGACCCCTGGTGCTGGTGTACGAAGGCGGGCTGTATTTTCCGGCGTTCTTTTATTACCCCGAGGACACGTTTTACCATAACGGCAGGAAAACCCGGCCCAATTACCGGGCGCTGGCGGATTCTCCGGATTTCCGAAAAAATCCCAAAAACCTGGCGCTCTTTCCGCCGGTGGCTTTCGACCCTTACGAAAGCGTGCCGCCGGAAAGCATTCCCCTGCCGGATATTGTGGAAACCGTGTTCACCCCCGCCCGCCGGGTGGCTTCCCTGGATATCACGCCTGAGGGCAAAATCGCCCGGGCCGCCGGAGCCAAAGACTTTTTCGGCGTGCCGGACCACGAGGCCGCGGGCCTTGATTTCAACGCCCGATACACCCTGGACCCGGAAACCGCCCTTGCCCTGCGCGCCCGGTTCGCCAACGCGGCCGCTCCCGAACTCGCGGGCAAAGCGCTTGGCGCGGACGGGGAAAAGGTCACAGTGCGTCTTGCGGAGTACCGGCCCAGAGCCAACCCTCCCAAAACCGCGCGGATACGGCTGGAAGACCCCGGGGACCAGGGCGCCCAGTCCAGGCCGTCCCGGGTGTTTTTAAACCGCGAAGGCGCGGTGGTCCGTGGAGACGCGGAGTTTTTCGGGCTGTTGGAGGCCGGGGACCGCGCGCGGGTGGAAGAGGCCGCGAAGCTGCGGTTTTCAGGACACGCCGAACCGTTCACTGTTTCGGTTCAAGGCCGCGCGTTTCGCGCCGTGTTTGAAAAGACCGAGGTGCGCTTTCCCTATCCTCCCTGTCCCGGGCATCTCATGGGACTCGACGGGTCCGGGAGGGATGTGTTCGCCCGCATCCTCTACGCCACCCGGACTTCCATCACCTTTGGCTTTGTCCTCACCATCGCCGCCATGGTCCTGGGCACCTGGGCGGGCGCGCTCCAGGGCTATTACGGCGGGGCGGCGGATATCGCGGGACAGCGCGTTATCGAAATCTGGAGCGCCATTCCCTTTCTCTATGTCATGATTTTCCTAGGCTCCGTCTATGGCCGGGGCTTTCTTTTGCTGCTTATCTGTTACGCCATCTTCAACTGGATAGGCATTTCCTATTACATGCGCGCGGAATTTCTGCGGCTCAGGAAAATGACTTTTGTGGAGGCCGCCAAGGTGTTGGGGATTCCCACGCGGAAAATTCTTGTCCGCCACATCCTGCCCAACGCCCTGGTGCCGGTCATCACCTTTTTTCCCTTTTACCTGGTGGGCGCCATCGGCTCCCTGGCCGCCCTGGACTACCTGGGCTTTGGCCTTCCACCGCCCACGCCAAGCTGGGGGGAACTCTTGGCCCAGGCCCAGGCCTATACCTGGGCATGGTGGCTCATCCTGTACCCCTCCCTTGCCTTGTTTTTCGTGATGCTCATGGGCGTTTTCATCGGCGAGGGCGCGCGCAACGCCTATGACCCCAAACCCCACGGGAGGCTGGAATGAGCGCCAAGACCCCGGTCCTGGAGGTGCAAGACCTTGCCGTGGACTTTGACACGGACGACGGCGCGCTCACCGCGGTGGACCATGTGTCCTTTCACGTCAACCAGGGCGAGGTGGCGGGTCTGGTGGGGGAGTCGGGCTGCGGCAAGTCCGTGACCGCCCTCGCCCTGCTCCGGCTTGTTCCCCGTCCTCCCGGCCGTCTGGTTTCGGGCCGGGTGCTGTACAAGGGCGAGGATGTGCTCTCCTGTTCCCCGGAAAGGCTCCGGCAAATCCGGGGAAACGGGATCGGCATGATTTTCCAGGAGCCGGGACTTGCCCTTTCCCCCCTGCACCGGGTGGGCGACCAGCTTGTGGAGGTTCAGCTTGTCCACAAGACAGCGGGACGGAAAAAGGCGCGGGAGACCGCTGTGGAGTGGCTGCGCAAGATGGGGATTCCCAATCCGGAGGAGATGGCCCGGGCGTTTCCCCACGAGCTTTCCGGGGGAATGAAGCAACGGGTGATGATCGCCATGGCGCTTCTTATGGACCCGGGGCTGATTGTGGCGGACGAGCCCACCACGGCGCTCGATGTCACCATCTCCGCGCAGATTTTTGACCTCATCAGGGCCATGCGCCGGGAAAACACCGCGGTGCTTCTCATCACCCATGACCTGGGCGTGGTCTGGGAAATGTGTTCCCGGGTGCTTGTGATGTACGCGGGAAAAATCGTCGAGGAGGCGGGCCGGGACGCCTTTTTCGCCCGGCCCCTGCATCCCTATTCCCAGGGTCTCTTGCGCTCGGTGCCGCGCCTGGGAGAGGAGACCGGGGAGCTTTTTTCCATCGAGGGCGCCGTGCCTTCGCCCTTGGCCTACCCACCCGGATGCCGGTTTCATCCCCGCTGCCCCCTTGCGGTGGACAGATGCCGGAGCGAAATGCCGGAGCTGGAGGATCTGGGCGGGGGGCGGCGCGCGGCCTGTTTTCTGGCAAGGAGGCCGGAGTGAGCGGGAATCCACCCTCTCCCCTTTTGGAAGTGCGGGATCTTGTGGTCTGGTTTCCCATCCGCCGGGGCGTGCTGAACCGTCCTGTGGGATGGGTGCGCGCCGTGGACGGGGTGAGCCTTTTCCTGGAAAAAGGGGAGACCCTGGCCCTGGTGGGGGAGTCGGGCTGCGGCAAAACCACCCTGGGCAGGACGGTGTGCGGGCTGGAAAAGCCCAGGTCCGGAGAGACGCTGCTTCAGGGGGAGCCTCTCTGGCCCCGGCTCAGGGAGCGGGCGTGGCGGCGCAAGGCGCAGATGGTGTTTCAGGACCCCAACGCGGCCTTGAATCCGCGCATGACGGTGATGGACACGCTGACCGAGGGCATGGAGGTTCACGGGCTTTTGGGAGAGGGCCGGGAGGCGGCGGCCCGGCGTCTTCTTTCCGAGGTTGGACTGGACCCCGCGTCGCTCTTCCGCTATCCCCACGAGTTTTCCGGAGGGCAGAGGCAGCGGATATGCATTGCCCGGGCGCTGTCTTTGGAGCCGGAACTGGTGGTGTGCGACGAGGCGGTGAGCGCGCTGGATGTGTCGGTCCGGGCGCAGATACTGAAGCTTTTGGCGGGACTGCAGCGTAAAAGGGGGCTTGCGTATCTTTTTATTACCCACGACCTTGCCGTGGCGCGGCACATCGCGGGACGGGTGTCGGTGATGTATCTGGGCGTGATTGTGGAAACAGGCCCGGCCCGGGAGGTGCTGGAGAATCCGAGGCATCCCTACACCCGGGCCTTGGTTTCGGCGGTTCCCGTGCCCAGGGGAGGCGGAGCTGCGCGCATTGTGCTTGAGGGCGACCCGCCGAGTCCCGCGGCGCCGCCGTCCGGGTGCAGATTCCACACGCGGTGCCCGCATGTGATGGACGTGTGCCGGACAACGCCACCGGAAGCCCGGCGGGCAGGGGGCGTGGAGACGCGGTGCTGGCTGGGGTGAGGGGGCCGGGCGCGCGGGAAATCATAAAAGCTATTGAAGAACACGGGGCAAGCCGTTCGTCACGAACCCGAAAAGCCGGAGAAGACACCGGCGGGAGGGTGCCGCCATGCTGAAAACCCTGGAATTGCGGAACGTGGGACCGTCGCGGCAGATGCGGGCGGATTTCGCGCCCAGGCTTAATCTGTTAACCGGTGACAACGGACTGGGCAAAACCTTCCTGATGGATGTTGCCTGGTGGGCCTTGACCCGCAAATGGGCGGACCACCAGGCCCTTCCGGACCCGGACCTGCCCGCGGGCCGCATCCCTTCCATTTCTTTTCAACAGGGCGCGGAAAAGGAAACAGGGGTTCTCACATCCGAATACTCTTATGAGAAGCAGGCTTGGCCTTTGCCGGAGAAAAGCGGCCTTACGCCGGTCTCGGTGATGTATGTCCGGACTGACGGAGGAATATGCCTGTGGGATCCTCTCAAGGGCGGATCTCCGTATATTTTCAAGCCGCATGAGGTTTGGGACGGGCTGAAGCGGGGAAGACAACGCTGCAATGGCCTCATAGACGACTGGACCTCGTGGCAGTTGCGCAGCGATGAGAAAAACGCGAATTTTCGGATGCTTGAAGAGGTACTGGCGGGCCTGTCCCCTTCGGATCAAGAAACTATGGCGCCGGACAGGCCGGTCCGGATTTCCCTGCAGGACCCCAGAGAGATACCCGCCATCCGAACGCCCTACGGGAGGGTTCCTGTGACGCATGCCTCCTCAGGCTGCCGGAGGGTTCTCTCCATTGCCTACCTGCTTGTCTGGATGTGGAGCGAGAACAAAGAGGCCGCAAAGATACGAAGAGGAGAGCCGGCCCGGAATATGGTGTTTCTTTTCGACGAGGTGGAGTCCCATCTTCACCCGCAATGGCAAAGACGGTTGCTCCCTGCTCTGATGAGGGTCTTGAAAACGCTTGAGATGACAACCCGGGTCCAGTTTATCGCCAGCACCCACGCGCCGCTGGTGCTGGCGTCTGTGGAGCCGCTTTTTACGCCGGTGGAGGATGCGCTTACGGTTTTTGATCTGGCAGACGGCCAGGTGACGGTGGAGAGGGCGGACTGGCGCAATTTCGGGGATGTTTCCTCGTGGCTCACGTCGCGCGTTTTCGGGCTGGGCGCGGCCAGACTGCCTTCTTGGGCAAGTTATTTTTCAAAAAAAGCTGAGGATAGTGTCTGATTCTTTTTCATACTCTTCGACGGAGCAGTCTAAATAAAATGAGGCGGTTTCTTTTGTTATTAAATTATTTTTTTCAGCTAAAACAGTGAAATACGAAAATTTACCTCTCCTTGACAGTGGAACGGACTCAGGCTTAAAGTAGTCAACAGTAAAGGACTCTCTTCCTGTCCAGTCCGGCGTTGGATCAGTATCATTTGCATATAATTGATTTAGTGGTAGATTTTTATCCATTCCGTTCAATATATGGTATTTAGCACTTGTGTAACTAATTCCAAATGTTTCCATTACTTTCCTTAATCCATCGTTATAATTTTTTTCTTTATTAAATATTTCTAGTGCATATTTTATAGGGGCAATAAATTCTACAGCAAATGCGTTTGCTCTTTGTTCTACATAATCATGCGCTTTTTCAGGGAGATCCTCAAGTCCTTCATATTTATCCAATATGATACTTTTTAGATTTTCATTTGGATCCCACAAGAGATGACCTAGTTCATGAGCTATGGTGATTCTTCTTATCCATACATTTTTGTTGTCTCCTTCTATATTTATTGCTATTCCTCTCGCATCATGGTTTGCAACAGTAGCCCCAGCTATTGTTGCTGGAAGAATTAATTGGATAACAGGTATGCCAAGTATATCCTCGGTCAGTTTACGTAAACTATGAATGGGTTCTCCATCTGTGATACCTAACTTTTTTCTCGTTTCACCGGCCAAATAGTATCCGTGCATCCATGCAGGATAATCTCTATTACCGTAGTTATAAGAAGGTTCAAATTTCTTAAATTTAAACTCCGGATAAATCCATGACCCAAGTTCGTATTGCCTGCTAATTACCCACGCGGCCTCGCAAAGAGGTGAAACAAGCCGCGAAGAGAAGTCGCCTCCTGATTGTCCAAGTTCCCTGAGTCTGCAAGCAAGAAGAGCATTTCCTTTGGCTCCTGGAACGAATGAAAGCGTCCTTTCATCCAGGCAAAGTTTCTGTGCTATTTTTTTTATAATTTGTATCGGGCTTCTTGTGTTTGGATTTTCCGCATCATCAATTTCTTCTGTTGATAATCCTGTTACTTTTGCTTGATCTTCCTTTGTCCTTCCAAACCTTTCTCTTTCTTCTCTCAATGTCCTAGATGGCTCATCTGGAGATGCCGGAAGAATTGCGCTCCCATACTCAATAACCTCAAAAAGAGTATTGATTCCAAAAGTGTTGAAACATTCCCATGCTGATAACAGCATGCCTGAAAGGCCTGTTCTGTATTCGGCTAAATGGTCTTGCCCTCTTATAAAGAGCTTTTTCGATGTCTTAGCCCTCTCTTCAGGTAGGTCTCCTCTGCTTTCTGGACCAAAAATCAGTTCAAGTTTTTTACTGTTTAAGTTATCCATTCTGGTTCTCCTCGTAACATTCGTACTGGAATTCCACCTTCGAAGCCCATGCTTGCTACCTTGTAGCCAGATTTTTTGAAGGCTTTAGCCACACTTTCCAGTTCATCAGGGCTCCGTGGTGTGTAACGTGATGACCCTCCGTTTATGATAATTGTCTCGCAATCAACAAACCATAGCTCGCCAGCGGTGTGAGCCTCGCATCCACCGGTTAAGTTGGTGTGCGCTAGGCGTCCGCGTTCCAACGCTTTCGCGTGTTGTGAATTCTCAAGAGATACAGGGACACTGTTTTGAGCAATAGCCCAAAGATATTTAGAAATATTTGAAGAAGTTATGTCAGATGCCGCTCTCGGCGCCGCACCACATAAAACATCTTTTCCGGAAGGAAACGTCATTTCAAAAATGCCCTCCTCCGGAGTTATAAGATGTATCTCATCCTCATATTCTTGCTTGGATAGATCCGGTTTCCGGAGCACATAACTTGCCCTGTGCTCTGCAAAAAGAGGAGAAACAGGCGTTCCTTCTTCTTCAGTATTATAATGTTGTTCCATCATTTTTCTCGCTTAAACCCCTTAAATTATAGTTAAATATTTTAAGTTGTTTCTGTAAAATGTCCTTTTGATCATAGATAGGCAGGTAAGAAAGATACTTATGAACCAACTCATGAATCTCGCTATCTCATGCATGCGCATCATCTATTTCGTTGCAATCTCATTACTACGCTATGCCATTGTCGTCAACAAAAAAGTGGTTTCTTCCTGGCCGGGCGTGACACAAAGCGGCCCCTCTTTTTCCAGCCACCGGGTTACACGTTGCCCGCGAGCGAGGCAGTCATACGCTCCGCCAGCAGAAGATTTTGGGAACCGGTGAGAAGGTACTGTCCTGGCTGGTCGCGCCGGGCGTCAATTTTTTCCTTGATGTAGGGCAGAAGAAAGGGGGCGTGCTGTATCTCGTCAAAGATGACCGGGGGCGCGTTGAATTCGAGAAATCCCCGAGGGTCGCTGTGCGCGGCGTCCCGGACATCGGGGAGTTCGAGGGAGGCGTAGCGGCAGAGCCTGCCGAAGAGGGTTTTCAGGAGGGTTGTTTTGCCGGACTGCCGGGGACCGGTAAGGATCACGGCTGGGAATTGGGCGGCGGCTTTTTGGAGAACGGGTTCGAGAGTCCTTGGGATGTAGGGGGGAGCCATGGCGTGTCTCCTTTTGTGCAATTATGCATTCCAAATGAAAAATTGCAAGAGGAAACACCCCGTCTTTCACCCCGCCATCTTCCCCGCTTCCCGGCGCCCCTCCCCGGACCAGCACGCCTCAAATTCCTGAAACGCCACAACAAGCGCCCGCGCGCTCACGCAAGCCCCCTCCAGGTCCTCTTCCCGCGCCGCGCGCTCTGTCCGCATCGCATACTCCGCCGCCCGCTCCGCCGATACCGTGGCCGAAGCTCCCTTGACCGCGTGCGCCAACAGCATGGCATGCTTGGCGTCCCCCTGCTCCAGCGCCCTCTCTAGCCCTTCAATCTGGCCCCGGGTCTGCCCAAGGTAATCCCCGATAACCGCTTCCAAAACCTCCTCGTCGTTGTCCAGGGTGGACATAAGCTCCTCTTTGTTGAATACGCGAAGGCCGGATTCCAGCTTCTGCTCAACCCTCCCCGCGCCCTGCGCCGGGCTTTCCGGTCCTCGCGCCGCCATGCTTTTCTCCTCCCCGACCTCCTCTTCCGGTTCCGAAACCGTCCCCACCAGGGGACTGTTCCTCTCAATGGCCGCGAAAAGCGCCTCTTTGCGCACCGGTTTGGTCACATAATCGTCCATGCCCGCGTCCAGGCAGCGCTCCTTGTCGCCCTGCATAGCCAGGGCCGTCATGGCGATAATGGGAATCCCATGGTCCAGCACCGGCGATCCCGCGTCCCGGATTGTCCGGGAGGCCTCGATCCCGTCCATCTCCGGCATGTGGACATCCATGAGAACCATGTCGTAGCGCACCCGGCACAGAACCTCGACCGCCTCGATTCCGTTGCCCACCGCGTCCGCGTGATGCCCCATCTTCCGCAGAATAGCCAGCGCCACCTGCTGGTTGGTGGGATGGTCTTCGGCCACCAGAATCCTGAGCCGCCGGGAGGCGTTGAGGGAAACAGGCGGGGCGGGCGCGCTCTCCCGAAGGGCCGAGGCCCCGGAAAGCGCCCGAACGAGCGTCTCCTTGAGCCGCGCGGGTCTGACAGGTTTGTCAAGGCGGGAGTCAAAAAGCGCCGCGTCGTTTTCATCCGCCGCCAACCCGATGGAGCTCATCAGAATTATCGGAAGCCGGCCCAGCTCCGGATGCCTGCGCGCTGCCCGGGCAAGACCGGCCCCGTCCATGACTGGCATTTGCATATCGCATACAATGATATCAAAGGGCGTCCCCCGCTCCAGCGCCGCAAAAAGCGCGCCCAAAGCGGCCTGCCCGTCCGCGGCCTCTTCCGGAAAACAGCCCCAGTGCTCAAGATGAATCCGCGCCAGAAGCCGGTTGGTCTCGTTGTCGTCCACCACAAGAACCCGCTTCCCCAAAAGCGCCAAAGCCGCGCCTTCGCCTTCGCCTTCTTCCCCGGCGCTCCGCTGCTTTTCGAAAATCAGGTTGAACCAGAAGGTCGAGCCTTCCTCCGGCCTGCTTTTCACTCCCATGCTACCGCCCATGAGATGGACCAGATCAATGGAGATGGCAAGGCCAAGGCCCGTACCCCCGTATTTCCGCGTGGTCGAGCTGTCCGCCTGGACAAACGGCTCGAACAACGACTGGATGCGCTCTTCGGCAATGCCGATGCCCGTGTCGCTCACTGTGAACTGAAGAGTCACATGGCTGGGCCCGTTGTTTTGCATGGAAACACGAACGACGATTTCGCCTTTATCCGTGAATTTCACCGCGTTTCCCACCAGGTTGACAAGCACCTGGCGCAGGCGTCCGGGGTCTCCGACAAGGGCGGAGGGCACGTCCGGATCCATCTGGCAGATGTATTCCAGCCCTTTTTTTTGCGGTGCGACCGAAAGGGTCTCGCCGATTTCGTCCAGCACGCTTTGAAGGTCAAAATCAATGGCCTCGATATCCACCTTGCCGGCCTCGATTTTGGAGAAATCGAGAATCTCGTTGATGATGGACAACAGGGATTCGGCGCTGGCCTGAACCGCGTGGCAGTATTTTTCCTGCTCCGGACTGAGAGGGGTTTCCAAGAGCAGCCCGTTCATCCCGATGATGCCGTTGAGCGGGGTCCGGATTTCGTGGCTCATGGTGGCAAGAAACGCGCTTTTGGCCTGGTTGGCGTGTCCGGCCTTGGCCGCCATTTCATTGGCCAGCCGGGTGGCCTCCTCCAGTTCGCGGTTGGTTTCGATAAGCCGCGCCTCGAACTCTTTGCGGTCTGTGATGTCCCGGGCAAGGCCGATGACGTGCAAACCTTCCCGCATCTGGACTGCGGAGAGGGAGACCTCAACGGGAAAGCAGGAGCCTTCCTTGCGAAGGGCGATGAGTTCCAGTGTCTTTCCAAGGGCTGTTCCGTGGCCGGTTTGGGCAAATGCGGGCATGCCCTCTCGGGCTTTGTCTCGAAACTCCCCGGGCGCGACCAGGGAAAGGAGGTCGCATCCCAGGGCCTCCTCCCGGGAGTAGCCGAAAACAGTCTCCGCGGACTTGTTCCAGAAGGTCACCTTTCCCTCCTGGTCCATCATCATAATGGCGTCCTTGGCCGCGTCAGTCATGGTGCGGAAGCGCTCCTCGCTCTCCCGGAGCGCCTCTTCCGCCGCCTTTTGCTCGGAAATGTCGTCTATGCACCACAACACGCCCCTGGAAAGGTCCGGCGGCATGGCAGGGTCCAGGGCCTTGCCGGAGAGCACGCACCACACGGGCGCGCCGTCCTTTTTTCGAAGCCTGTACTCCACCCGCGCGGGCAGTCCGGCCAGGAGCTTTTGATAATGGCGCGTCCCGAAATCCCTGTAGGACTCCTCGTCCAAGTGGATAATCCGCGAGTTTTTCCCGATAATCTCGTTGATGTGGGTGTACCCAAAAATTTCCGCGAAGCGCTGGTTGCCTTTTACAAAGGTACGGTCCCCCCGGAGCAGAATGATGCCCACCCTGCTGTTTTCGAAGAGGACCTCCATTTCCCTGTGGGTGCGCTTGAGGGCCTCCTCGGCGCGGCGTTTTGCGGTGGCGTCGTGGATGATGCTGTAGATGATGGTTTTTCCGCCCACGGGAATGGGGACCGAGTGAACCTCCACGTCCCGTATTGCGCCGCTTTTTAAGCGGTGTTTGAATTGAAAATGGTTGTTGCCCTGGTTGAGAATGGACAGGATGGTTTGTCTCATTTCGTCGGGGGTAAAGGTATTGATTTGGGTGATGGACAGACCCTTCATCTCCCTGGAGGAATACCCGTAAAAACGGCAGGCCGCCGGGTTGGCGTCGAGGATTTTTCCGTCATCCGGGTCCACCATGAGCATGACGGCGGAGTGGGCCTCGAAGAGCAGGCGGAACTTGCGCTCGCTGTCCCGCAGGCTGTCGAGCATTTCCCTGTGCCCGGACATATCCACAAAGCTCTCGATGAGAACTTTTCTGCCCATGTACACCATGGGGACAACGGATTTCAGGATGGGGATTGTGTTGCCGTTCTTATCGAGCAGAACGCGGGAAGAGCGGTCAATCGTCTGGCGCAGGTCGGAAATCGGGCAGGCGCCCTTTTCAGCGGGGCAGATGAAGGAATGGCAGACTTGGCCGACAATTTTCTCTCTGGGAAGACCCACGAGTTCCTCGGTTTTAGGGTTGATGTCGAGTATCTCGTGGGTCTCCGCGTCAATCATGGCGATGCCCACCTGGAGGGTGGCCATGATTCTCCGAAGGTACTCCTCGTTTTCCATGCGAAGCCTTTCGGCCTCGTTCCGCTTTTGCATCAGGACCCCCAGCCGTTTTTCCAAGGCGCGGAGGCGTGTTTCAAGCAGGGCAACGACACCAAGCGCGGCGAACACGAGCCCGGCCAGGCTCAGCATGTGGCCGGGGTCCAAGGCGGAAGAGGCGGAATAGTCCCACAACTGCTCATGAGGCGCCATGAGGGCAGAGGACGGAGGGTATCCGGCGGCCAGGAAGGCCGAGGCGGCGATGGTTAAAAGGATGGGTTTTCCGAGCATGGTGGTATCCTCGCGTAGTTGCCAGGAGAAAGGCCCGGGCGCTAAATGCCGTCAAAGACGCGCTGCTCCCGTTTCCTGGTCTTTGCAAATTGTGTTCCCAAAAAGCTATGGGATTGCCGGGAGCGCGCGGGAAACCCCGTCAAGATATTGGCGCGGCTCTGGAACAGCCCGTCATCCGGGGATCTTTATCCAGATGCATAAGAGTTTTTCTCCGCTCTCCCGGTAACACGCAAGCATGGAGGCGTCTATCTCTTCCACTTCAACCTCGCCAATCTCCCGGCACTGGGCAAGCCAGTTCTCAAAATGCCCGCCTCCGCCGCAGTACGCTTTGGTCCAGCGCCGCCCCTGGGCGTCCACGCGCTCCCGGGCCAGACCCTCGCGTTCCAGCCACTCCCCGGCCCGGCATCCCTCCGCCCGGCCACAGTCCCGGCAATCCTCCGGCATTCCTGGTTTCTCCATTGCCAAGGTCCTCCATGCGCACCACAAAGCGTTCGACTTACCATGCCATGAACGGGGAGCATCTTTTCACATCAGGAGCGGAACCGCAAACCCTCGCGGCGGTCGAGGCGCCGGCTTGCTTCTTTTTCTTCCGCAAGTTTGGACTTTTGCCCGCAGGTTGTTATATTACACAGGAAAACACCTTGGAGCGGAAAGGAACACCCTATGAAACTTGCGGTAAGCGGCAAAGGCGGAGTTGGAAAAACCACGTTCGCGGCGCTTCTCGCCCGAAGCCTGGACACCCTTGGCAAAAAGGTCCTTGCCATTGACGCGGACCCGGACGCCAATCTGGCCTCGGCCCTGGGCATCCCCGGGGCGGACAAAATCACACCCATCTCGGAGATGAAGGAACTGATTTACGAGCGCACCGAGGCCCGGCCCGGCTCCATCGGCTCCTTTTTTAAACTCAACCCCAGGGTGGACGATCTCCCCGACAAACTTTCCGCCAAACTTGGCAACATCAAACTCATGCGCCTGGGCGGCGTGCCCAAGGGCGGCGGCGGCTGTATCTGCCCGGAAAGCACGCTCTTGAAAGTCCTGGTGGGCCACGTGGTGCTTGCCCGGGACGAGATGGTGGTCATGGATATGGAGGCCGGCATCGAGCATCTGGGCCGGGGCACCGCCATGGCTGTGGACAGGCTGGTCGTGGTGGTCGAGCCCGGCAGGCGCAGCATCGAGACCGCGCGCCATGTGCGGGAGCTTGCGGCGCAAATCAAACTCACCCGCATCTCGGTTGTGGGGAATAAAATCCGCGGCCAGGGGGACAAGGAGTTTCTGAAGGAAAATCTTGCGGATTTTGATTTCCTGGGGTTCTTGCCCTATGACGGGCGCCTCGTGGAGGCGGACCTTGCCGGACGCTCCCCCTATGACATGGATGCCGCCGCCAAACCCCTTGTCATGGATATCGCGAAACGCCTGCTTGAAAGCGCCAAAAAGTAACATGCGGGCCTATTCCCTTCAGCGCGCCATGATTGTCTAATACCAAAACGCGGTCCAATCCGTACCACCTGCTGAAAGCTCCCGCTCAATCCCCTCTCCCTGCGGGAGAGGGCCGGGGTGAGGGCGTACCTTGTCTGATTGCGCCTTGGTATGGCATCCGCCTGGGGCTTTTTCTGCTGCTTCTGGCCGTCCCGGGGCTGACTCTGGGCGCCTGGCTTGCGCGGCGCCTTGGGGCCGCGCACATGGAGCTTGCCCTGGGCCTTCTTGTCATGGTCACAGCCTTCCTGTTCGTCTCCCCGAATCAAAAATACGGGGACACGGGCGTGGACAGGGTGCCGCCCCATAGGCGCTAACTTATGTGAGCATTCTTGCTTAAAGATATATGAGGATATTGTCGGGTGAACCTGCGCTTCGCGCAGAACCACCCGACCTACA
>JAGVGH010000236.1 GCA_020057225.1 Desulfobacterales bacterium
ATAACGGCCGTCACATACCCGTAGGGGCGCACGGCGTGCGCCCGCGATGAAAAAGTGCCCCTAAAATCCTCCTCAGCGGTATTTAGGGATAAGCACTTAGAATAATAGGGGAAAAGACCCTGTTTTGATTGGTTTTTTTCGAAACGGGCCTTTTCCCGAGCGGCAGCCGCGGCGCGGCAAGGTTTTTCTCTATCCTGGGATTTCAACCCCAGGGCCGGGGCACTTCAACCACAAGGAAGACGGACATGGCCGACGCGCCCAGTTTCAGGATAGACAGGGAAGGCCACGTGGCCTGGCTGGTTTTAAACCGGCCGGAAAAACGCAACACCATGGGAATCGCCTTTTTCGGCGAGTTCTCAGGGCATTTGCGCGCTTTGGACAAGGACCCGGAGGTCCGTGTGGTGGTCATCCGCGCCGAGGGCAAGAGCTTCACCGCGGGGCTGGACCTCGTGGAGGCCGGCGCGCTCCTCCAGGGGACCGGCGCGGACCAGAGGGAGCTTCTCCGGCGCACCGTGCTCGAAGTCCAGGAGAGCATGACAGCGGCGGAACAGTGCTCGAAACCCGTCATCGCGGCCATCCACAGCCATTGCATCGGCGGAGGCATTGACCTCACCGCGGCCTGCGACATCCGGATATGCTCCGGGGACGCGGTGTTCAGCGTCCGGGAAACCAAGATCGCCATCATCGCCGATCTGGGCACGCTCCAGCGGCTGCCGTCCCTCGTGGGCCACGGCAGGGCGCGGGAGCTTGCGTTGACAGGCAGGGACTGGAACGCCCGGGAGGCCCTGGAAATGGGCTTTGTGACAAAGGTTCTTCCAGATCAAGACGCGCTTTTTGCGGAGGCCAAACGCCTTGCGGAGGAGATTGCGGACAACGCCCCCCTGACAGTGCAGGGGGTAAAGGATGTGATGCTCCACGCCAGGGACAATGGCGTGCCTTCCGGCCTTCGTTATGTCGCCCAGAAAAACGCGGCCCAGCTTCCCGGCGAGGATCTGGCGGAGGCGGTTACCGCGTTCATGCAAAAACGCAAACCCGTGTTCAAAGGAAAATGACCCTTACCGGAGGGACGGGCGCCGCGCCCGTCCCTCCGGCGCTACCCTCCCGCCCCGGCGCGACCCCCATGTACACCATTGCCCAGCTTGCGGACCTTTACACCAGTTACCTTGTGGTGGAAAAGGGACTTTCCGGAAACACCCTGGAGGCCTACGGGCGCGATCTCGCTGTGTTTATGGCTTATTTGGAAAGCGAAAACGCCCGGGACATCGCCCGGGTGGACACATCCCACATTCTCGGGCATTTGATGGAGCTGCGGAAACAAGGGCTTTCGGCCCGCTCCCGCGCCCGGCATCTGGTGGCTGTCCGGGGTTTTTTCAAATTCCTTGAAAGGGAAGGGCACATCCCAAAAAATCCGGCCCGTCTGGTGGACCTTCCCAAAACCGGCCTTCACCTGCCCCACGCCATCGGAGTGGCGGACATGGAGCGGCTCATCGCCGCGCCGGACCCTGCGGACCCCTTGGGCTTCCGCGACCAGACCATGCTGGAACTTGCCTATGCCGCGGGGATGCGGGTTTCGGAGCTTGTGGGAACGCGCGTGGCCGATGTGGACCTTGTATCCGGTTTCATTAGGATTCTTGGCAAGGGCGACAAGGAGCGGGTGGTTCCCATCGGAAGGGCGGCCCGGGAGAAAGTCACGGAATACCTCGCAAGCGTCCGCCACCGGCTTCTCGGCAAGGCGCAGAGCGATTTTTTGTTTCTGGGCAGGCGCGGGCGGCCCCTTACCCGGCAGAATTTCTGGCTGCGGCTCAAACAGCACGCGGTCAAGGCCGGGATAATGAAAAACATCAGTCCCCACACGCTGCGGCACAGTTTCGCCACCCATCTTCTGGAGGGCGGGGCGGATTTGCGCTCGGTCCAGGAGATGCTGGGCCACGCGGACATATCGAGCACCCAGATATACACCCACGTGGCGGTGGAGCGGCTGAAAGCGGTGCATCGGAAATACCATCCCCGGGAGCGGGGGTGAAAGCGGGCCGGGAAGAGGCCGGGGCGGGCGTCAAAGCGCCGGCGCTTTTGGCTTTCCGGAAACCGGGAAATTGTGGTAGGGTTGTTTTGTCCCCATGAAAACGGCCCCCTGTTAGCCGTATCACAACCCCGGACAGCGGAAAGGAGCGTGCCATGTCGTTCACCATGCCCATCGAGCTCAAGCGGGAATTCACCGTGACGTGCCCCTATGACAAGGTTTTTGAGGTGTTGTCCGACGTGCCCCGGTCCGTGAGCCATTTTCCCAAGGTGGAGAAGCTCGAGAACATGGGCGGGAACGTGTGGATGATGGCCAGCGGGAAGATAGGGATAGGCAAGTACGCGCTGCAGACGGCCTATGCCTGCGATTATTCGTGGAGCAAGGAGGAGGGCTGGGTCAAGTGGGCGCCTGTGGGGGGCGTGGGCAACGCCAAGGTGACGGGCCAGTGGACCATCACCGACAAGGGCGGGTCGGTCCACGTGGTGCTGGACACGAGGGCGGAGGCGGAGGTGCCGCTGCCCAAGCTGGCCAAGGCCCTGGTGGCGCCGCTGGCGATGAAGGAGTTTGACAGCACGGTGTCCCGGTATATCGAGAACCTGAAAAAGACTTTTGGCGCGGTGTGAGACACGCCCGCGCCGCGTCCGGGGGAGCGCCTCCGGACGCGGCGGGGATGAAGGGGCGCAAGGCGCGGGAATCCGCGCGGAAGGAGAGAGAGAGGCGATGGCGCGCAAGGCACCCGAATATGAATTTCCCGTCACTGATCCTTTTGACACACTGGATGTGCTGGGCATGGAGTTCTCCATTGACCCGTATCCCGGCCTCTATGTGGACCTTTCCTGCGCCAGGCCTGGCGACATCTTCGAAGGAATCAACCAGATTTTGAGGGTTAAGGACGACAGACTTGTGGGCATGACCCAGACGCCCCAGAAAATCGTGTTTTCGGGGCATCTTGGCTGCGGGAAGTCCGTGGAACTCAAGCGGTATCATGAGTGCATGAACCATCCGGAACGGTATTTTTCCATTTTTATCCCCATGGAAGAAGCCATTGAGGTCGCCAAGTTTGAGCCTGAGGATTTTTTCATTCTTTTGGTTTCAGGTTTGGCGCAACGGATTCAGGAGGCGGGGCTGCCTTTTGCATCCTCCGAGCTGGACGCTTTGGCGCGGGAATGGCTTTCGGACGCGGCGATTCAGAAGGAATTTAAAGAGGCGGCGAGTTCCCAGGTTTCCGCAACCGCAGGAGCAGGCGTTTCTCTGTGGGGTTTGCTCACCCTCAAGGGCGCCCTTAAAAACCTGCTTGCGGTGCAAAGCGTCACCGCGAAAACAATCCGCGAGCGCATCAAAACCAATCCTGTGGAACTGGTTCGGCGCTTCAATGTCATTCTGGGGGATTTGCGCTTTTGCCTGGACAACGAGCCCCAAGGCAAAGACATTCTTTTCATTTTTGACGGAACGGAGAAAATAGACTGGGATAAATACAAGATACTCTTTATACGGGACGCCCATCTTATCCGAACCATAGACGCCAACTGCATTTTTTCTCTGCCCATCTCGTCTTTTTACGATATCCAGCATAACCCTTCCCAGGCCTATTTTCATACAATGACTTTTCCCATGGTGCCCATTAAGGAGGCGACTATTCCAATTCTGGGAGAGGTCGTTACAAAGAGGATTGACAAGGATTGTTTTCTTGAAGAGGGTGTCTTGGAATACTGTGTGAAAATGTCCGGGGGATGCATCCGGCAGTTGTTGAAGATTGTGAATAAAAGCCTTCTTACAAGCCTTGGCAAAAAGGTGACTATGGCCCATGCTGAAAAGGCCGTTGGCGAGCTTGGCAGACAGATGATGGAGCAGATGACCAGCGACCATATCAAACAGATCAAGTCCGGAGATTACACGGCTGCGGACCGCGTGGTGCTGGACCTTCTCTTCAGTTTAGCGATTCTCAAATACAATGGCGAGCGCAAGGTCAACCCCCTCATTGCGCCTTACCTCTAAGCGGAGCCGTCCCATGAGCGGGGAAGCGACACAGGGCGCCCGGGAGGAAACCCGCAGGGCCAGGGAAGAAGAGCTTCTTACCGAGCTCGTTTTCTACCTCTCCACCCGCAAACGCCCCGGCTTTTCCGTCGCCACCTTCAATACCTTTCATCTCCGGGACCGGCTGATTCCCCTTGTTATTTCAAGGATTCCCGGGCTTCGCCACCACAGGGCCGACCTCTCGGGCCAAAGCGTGGTCTCCCTGCGCCGCGCGCTCATCGAAACCCTGCCGGACGAGGTGCTTCGCTCCAGCCCCGTGGAATACATGGTCCACGTGACCGGGCTTGAAACCAGCGTCACGGGAGGCGGGCCGGACGGCGCGCCGGTGGGCGATTTAATCCCCAACATGAATTTCGAGAGGGAGCTTTTATTCCGGGGTTTTCCCTTCATCATTCTCCTGTGGCTGGACGAGGGCGCGGCCCGGCTGTTCCGCCGCCACGCCCTGGATTTGTGGGACTGGGTGGCCGGGGAATTCCGCTTTGAGGAGGAGCAGCGGCCCGCGCCGCGGGAAGAGCCGCCCTTGCCCCTGCCGCCTGCGGGGGACCTGCCGGAACGGCGCGCGCGCATTGCGGAACTGGAGGCGCGGCTTCTTGTCCCGCCCCTGGAGGGCACCCCGCCGGAGCGGGCGCTCCGCTCCCGCCTCAACCTGCTGTTTTTGCTGTCCAGGGAGCGCCTCTCGGCCCGGAACCTTTCCAGGGCCAAGAGCGCGCTTTTGGAGGCCCGGGACATTGCCCTGCAACTGTCGGAGGACACGGGGGACCGCGCGGCGTTTGGCGCCGAGGCGGAGTTCCGGTTGGGGGATGTGTGCCGGGAGGCCCGTGAGTTTGACGAGGCCCTTTCCCATTTCGACGCATCTCTCGCGCTTCAGAACCAACTGGGAGCCACTTCCAACGTGGGCGGCACCTATCACCAGATGGGCAGAGTGTTTGAAGAGCAGCGCCGGTTTGACGAGGCTCTGGAGAACTACCAAAAGGCAATCACTTTGAATAAAGAAGCAGGTTTTGATCACCTTATAGGATTTACTTATCACCAGATGGGCGTTATTCTTCAAAAACAACATAAATTCGAAGACGCAGAAATAAATTACCAAAATGCAATAGAATGGAAAAAGAATGCAGGAAACACTAAAGACATAGGTAGTACTTATCATCAAATTGGCATGCTTTATGAGGAACAAAAAAGATATGAAGATGCCCTTAAATTATATAATAAATCCATCCAGATTAATAAAGAAAATAATATTTATTATCAATTGGGTGCTACATATCATCAGATTGGAACAACATTATTATATCAAAAAAAATATGATGAAGCATTAAAAAATTATAATTATTCAATTGATTGGAAAAATAAAACAGGAATGTTTCATGAATTAGGTTTAACATATCATCAAATAGGTAATATTTATCATGAAATGAATGATCACAATAAGGCATTAGTTTTCTATAGTGATGCTATAAAATTGAAAGAAAGATACGGTAGAATAACTGAGTTAGGGGATACATATAATAATATTGGAAGAACTTACTACGAAATGGATAGATTTGATGACTCGATAAAGAATTATAAACATGCAGTTGAGTTAAGCATCAAGAATAAAAGGACAAACAAGTTAGGTGTTATATACCATAATATCGCTGTTGTTTATCAAACCCTCAAGAAATTTAATGAATCGATTGAATACTATCAAAAAGCGATTCAATGTCTTGAACAACAAGATCTATCACATCAATCATGCTACTCATATCTTTATCTTTCTAAAATATTTTTTGTCATGGAGGACTGGGATTCCGCCTGGGAGCACGTGCTTTGGGCGCTCTTTCACGGCCGGAACGGAGCCTTCACCCCCGCGCAGGAGGAGGGCGCCTTCGCCCTCTCTTCCGAAATCCTCCCGCATCTGGACCCGGCCCGCGCCCGGGAGCGCTTTGACGCGGTTTTCGCCCCCCTTTCCACGGAGGCCCGCGACGCGCTCGCCGCCCGCCTCTTTCCCCCTTCGGCCCAGAGCTAAACCACTCCCGCATTCATCCCTCTCTCTCCCCGCCCGCGCTCAATTCCATCGCGCCGCCGCCTCCTCCTTTTGCCGCGCCCAGGACACCCGGCGGTAATTCGGGTTGGATGAAAACGTGAACATCGCCGCTGTCATGTCCCGGACCCCCGCGTATGTCCGCGCTCCCTTCCACATAAGACAGGGCAGGGCGCACATCCGCCGGTTGCAGGCGCCCATGGCCTCCCAGAGTTGCCTTTCGGTCATCCACCGCAAGGTGACGCGCCTGGGCTTTGTGTCCGGCATCCTGGCGGGACTCGTGGTCATCAGCCCCGCCGCGGGCGTGGTCAAGCCTTACGGCGCGCTGATTCTCGGCGCGGTGTCCTCGGCGGTGTGCTATTATGCCCTTGTGGCAACGACCAGGTTCGGCTACGATGACAGTCTCGATTGCTTTGGCAGCCATGGCGTGGGAAGCGGAACCGGGGTTCTCCTTCCCGCGTTTTTCATCCGCGAAAGCCGGATGCGGGACGCGGCGGCGGCCTCCGCTACAAAAAGCTGGGGCGCGGTTTTCCAGTTTATGGCGCAGGCATGGGATTCGGGGCCACGGTTCTTTTCGCCGCGGTTTTCACCCTTGGGATTTGCTTTATGGAAACCGAGGTGGGCGGGTTGGATTACACCCTCCACGGAGAGCGCGGATACGGACTGACATACTCCGAGTCCTGATTCCCTAAGGGCGGTTTTTGCCCCGGGAAACCTGTGGACTCGCCAAGGTCAACATGCCGCAACCTTCCCTGCCTTTATTCGGGAGGGCCGCGAACCCATGCGGGATGACAGGCTTTTTCGGGGAATAAACCCGGAGGAAAGGAGCGCCCGGCAGATGAAAATGATCGTCGCCATCATCAAGCCCTTTATGCTGGACGAGGTCAAGCAGGCGGTGACCGAGGTGGGCATTCAGGGAATGACCATCACCGAGGTCAAAGGCCACGGACGGCAAAAAGGCCACAAGGAGATTTACCGGGGAGCGGAATACATGGTGGATTTCGTGCCCAAGGTGAAGCTCGAAATCGTGAGCGCGGACGCTGTGGCGGACAAGGTGGTGGCCGCCATTGCCAAGGCCGCGAACTCCGGAAAAATCGGGGACGGCAAGATATTCGTGCTGCCGGTGGAGCGCGCCATCCGGGTGCGCACAGGCGAAGAGGGCGAGGACGCCCTGTAATTCCGCAACAATGTTGGCACGGAAAAACATCTATAATTTCAGATGCCGTGAAATTGGCGGGGCAGGCCCCCGTGCCTGCCCTGACAGGGTGCAACCCTGGGGAACCGGGCAACCACAGGGGGTCGCCCCATAGGCGCTAACTTATGTGAGCATTCTTGCTTAAAGATATATGAGGATATTGTCGGGTGAACCTGCGCTTCGCGCAGAACCACCCGACCTACA
>JAGVGH010000020.1 GCA_020057225.1 Desulfobacterales bacterium
ATAACGGCCGTCACATAACCGTAGGGGCGCACGGCGTGCGCCCGCGATGAAAAAGTGCCCCTAAAATCCTCCTCAGCAGTATTTAGGGATAAGCGCTAAGGCAGGCTCCTCCCATACACCCTGTCCGCCCAGTCGGTTATCCGGTTCATCTCCCGCTCCAGAGCCTCCCGCGCCACCGCGTCGTCCCCGTCGCCGCCGTCCGGATTTACCGTGAGGGGGCGGCCCCAGACCACCGTGGTCTCGGTGAAAGGCCAGGGAAGCATGAACCGGTCCCAGGAGCCGAACACCTTGGCGCGCTTCGCGCTGTAGGTGATGGGCACGATGGGGTAGCCGGTCTCCTTGGCAAGCTGGATGATGCCCGGCCGCACCTTGCGTCTTGGGCCCTGGGGACCGTCAGGGATGATGACTCCGGGCCGGGTGCGCTCCTTGAGTTTTTCCGCGAGCAGGGTCAAGGCTCTTTTGCCTCCCTTTTTGCTCGAGCCCCGTATAGGCTCGTTTCCCTGCTCGACGATGATGCGCGCGATGATTTCCCCGTCTTTGGACGCGCTCACCATGATGGCGCCGTCCCACTGCTGGTGGAGAAACGCGGGCATAAGAATCCGGGAGTGCCAGAAGGCGCTGATGAAGCGTTTGGTGGCCATGACATCCTGGGCGCCATGGGGGTCCAGAAAGCGGTGGCGGCAGGTGTGGCCGATGACATCGAGGATGAATTTGCCGAGAATGCCCGCGAGGCGCCAGAAGAGGTCCTGGCGCTTGGGCATGTGGACACCGGTGGAATACTTTGGCATTTAACGCGCTCCTGTGGGTTCCGCCTGTCGCCTTGGGGCTATATTCCGGCTTGGGCCTTGAGTGTTTGACTGAGATCCGCAATATCCGAGGGTACGGCGTTGTTGGCAAACTGCCATTCCCCGACAGCCTTGGCAAGATCCTCGTCCATCTGGGCCGTGGTCCTTCCGGCCTGTTTGACCATGGTTCCCCGGATCGCCCGGAAAATCTCCTTGCCTGAAAACTGGCGGGTCCATTCCCCGGAGGCAAGACAGGCCCGCCATACGGCATGTTGATTGTCCAGGTCGTTGTCTAACCTGCCGGGCGCTGTAATCCGCCCTGCCTGCCCCGCCAATTCCTGATACCAGGGAGCGTTTTGAATGTGCAGGATCGCCGAATTCCGATCAGGTACAGCGCCAAGCCCAGGGTGCTGTGGAAAATCGCCTGTCATCGTCACGTTGAAACAATCAAGCACCGCCCGACAGCTCATCCACCAGATCATGGCCCCGGCAACTGCCCGGGCTTTTTCCTCCAGATATTCCGTTGTTCTGTTGAGGGCGTTTTCCCCGCAGCCAGCCAGGGCCGTCCAGTCCAGAAGATAGTTTTCCACCTCGAACACCGGCAGGCGGAATACCGTGGCCTGGGGGTTGTTCCAGTTTTGCGGGGCGTCCGGCCCAAAGTCTTTGTCCACAAGGCCAAACACGTTTGTGACGCCGTCTTTCCACAAGTCGTGGACAACGGCCTTGATAGAATCCCGGCCAGGGGCCACACGGATGTTAAAAATTCGGGAATCGTTCCCCCAGATTTTAAGCAGATATTCCTTGGTGAGGGTATCCTCCACCCACAGGATTATCCTGCCCTGGGTCGCTTCCGGGCCTTGATGGCTAACGCGGACCATCGCTTACACCTCGCCGTCCCCGGCGGCCCCCGTCTGGTCGAGCCTGGGGTCGCCCTCCGGCAGCAGGGTAAAGCGCTCGTAGGAATACACGGAATCGAGAATTTCCGGGGAATGGGTGGCGCAGATGAACTGGGTTTTGGGCAGCATGGTCCGAAGGGCGCGGAGGAAGACCCGGTGCCAGGAGGGGTGGAGGTGGAGCTCGGGCTCGTCAATGAAGACGATGCCCTCGTCAAGGTTTTTGGAATGGCGCTCCATGGCAAGGCTGCCCAGGGTTGTGAAAATCTCGATCTCTCCCGAGCTTAAGGAGTCCACAGGAATTTCCGCGCCTGTTTCCTTGTCAACCGCGAACAGGTCATAGCGAATCCCCTGCTCTTCTAATATTTTTTTGGGGACAAATTCCATCCGGCGCTCTGGATAAAAAAAGGCCCAAGTTTCATTAATTTGCTCATACGGATTAGTTGTGTATATGGGTTGATTGAAAATAGTAGAAGATATGTTCTCATAGACGGAATTAAAAGCTATTTCCGCCTGATAATTTATCAAATATTCTTTAATCCGCTTTAAACGTCCCTCCTCTGTTTCCGCTGGTTTTCGGCCTCGTTTTCCAACAGTCAGGTAAACCGGTCCAGGCAGTTTGGATGCTCTCCAGGAAGAAAGGTAAATAAGAGGAGCGGCCATCATCACACTATAGATTTCCTTGTTGCCGTATGTTGTCCCTTTGCCTTTGGGTTTTATCCACCCTTTCTTATAGCTCATTTCTGATAAAAATTTTCCAGGAGGTACGATTCCGCTTATATGTATATCCCAGCCCTCCGCGCCAAGGTGAATGGCCTGGGCATCATCCCATTTCTGGCGGGCAAGAAAGCCCCTGTCCAAGGCCGCCAGACAGGCCTCCAGCACCGTGGTTTTTCCGCAGCAGTTGGGACCGGCCAGGACCACGAGGTCCAGGGGCTTTCCTGCCGGATTCGTAAACTCCAGGTCAAGGCTTTGAATACCCCGGAAGTTCCCGATTTGAACCCTGGTTATGCGCATGGCGGCCCTCCGTGCGCGCCGGGGCGCGCGGCCTCTCCCCCCTCCTCCAGCATCCGCAGCGCGATCTCCGCGCAGCG
>JAGVGH010000051.1 GCA_020057225.1 Desulfobacterales bacterium
ACTTGGCGCTGCCTCATCTCGTCGCATCCTTGCTTAAACGATGGCTTCTCGGCACATACCAGGGCGCTGTCCGGCGAGGCTGTCTGCCCTACTATTTGGGCGAATTCACCTTCAGGTTTAATCGCCGGACAAGCGCATCGAGAGGAAAGTTGTTTTTCAGACTTGTTCAACATTTGCTTTCTGTGGATCCAGTCCCACGTCCCTCCCTTGTTGGCTTGTGCAAAGGCAATGAAGAGGACGAACTCGATAAAGCTGGCGATGAAACGGACGACCACAATATATAGGGGGTACTTGAGCTAAGTAGATACCCCGTATATGATAATATTTCATATTTGTTTCTTTCTTAATAATTTATAAAATAGCGTCTTGCAATAGTTTTGAAGGGTAGGTTGGGTGGTTCCGCGCGCTCGATTGATATAGGATGGCAAAGGCGTAGTTCGCGCGCGGGTGTACCCAGCAATCCATTCCACATAGTTTATGTTAGTGTCGGGTGAACCTGCGCTTCGCGCAGAACCACCCGACCTACACATGCTGACCGTGGTGTCCAACATTTCGGAGGATAGGTGTGGTATAATGAAAGTCTTTTATTTTTTCCGCAAGATAAAACTGTCGGCTCTGTCCCTTGTTCAGTTCCTGAAGCACCATCCCCGGAGGCGGCCCCGCCTCCGCCAGAATGAGCACGTCCACCCCATGCTCGGCGCACAAGGCCCGAACCTCCCGCAGGAGGCCTTTTCCTTTGAGGTTCCAAAATAAAAAGGCGCTCATGGCACCCAAGGCCCCCCTGAGGCCCTGTGCTCCCCCGTGTCGCGGCAAAAGCGGCGCTTCCCAAGAATACGGGAAGCGCGGTTCCTTGTCCAGCCCGGAAACAGTGAGAAATCACCATGACAAACATCGCGTTTTCCAAGTCCCGCGCCGTGTTTTCAAACGCCTCTCACAACAGCCCCAGACCCAAAACCAGCGCAATGCCCAAAAGCATCACTCCTGTTATCCCCTGAACCGTTTTCATGGTCACACTCTTGAGCCGCCGCCTGCCCGTCACCACACCCAAAAACGCTCCGACAACGCCTGTGGCCACAAGCCCCCAGGCCCCCTCCGGCACCCGGGCGCCCGCCTCTGTGAACCCGAAAGTCAAGGCGTACACGAGAAGCCGCGCCATGTCCACCAAAAAGCCGATGGCCGCGTTGGTGCCCACAAACACCTCTGTGGAAACGCCGGTCTTTGTAAGGAACGTGGCCCTCAAGGCTCCCTGGTGCCCGGAAAGCCCGCCGAAAAAGCCCGACAAAAGTCCTCCTGTGACAAGATGCCGGCGCGGCACGCGAAGCTCCCGGAGCCCGGGAAGAAGCTCGAACAACGCGAAAAAGGCCATAAGAACAGCCATGACGAGCTTGACAGGCGTGACAACCGCTTCCTTTCCCAGGACGGTGTACCGCGCAAGCTCCGGCAGTCCGGCGGCCTGACCCAGGAGCGCCGCGCCCGCGAACGCGGCGAGCACCGCGGGCAGGCCGAACCCCAGGACCAGGGCTTTGTCCGCGTGGCGTCCCGCTGCCGCCATTTTGAAAACATTGTTGGCTCCGTGGACCACGGCGGTCGCGGCAACCGCGGTTTCCACCGGGAAAAACAGGGCGAAAACCGGCAGGAGCAGAGTGCCAAGACCGAATCCGGAATAGAGCGTTAAAAGGGCTGTGAGAAACGCGCAGACGGCGACAACAATCAGGGCGGACATGGGATTACCTTTCCGGCGGCCCGGAGCCGCGGCGGGAGGGATGGTCCGGGATGAGTTCTTCCATTTCTTTGGCAAGTTCCCGGACATGGTGTTGGAGTTCCGCGAGCACGGCGCGTCCGTTTTCTGTCACGCGGAACGGTTTGGGCGCTTTGGGGTTTTTGCGGGCATCGTTTGGGAGTTCTTCAATCCAGCCCATTTCGGCCATTCTGTGGAAGATGGGGTAGAGGGTTCCGGGGCTTAGGGTGTGTCCGTGGTGTTCGAGTTCCCTTTGCATCCAGCGGCCCGTGACCGGTTCGCGGGCGGCGTGGAGGAGGATGTGGACCTTCCAGAACGCGAGTAGGATTTCGCGGCGGAGCTGGGAGTTGGATTCGGATGGTTTCATGGCGCCCCCAATAATTACGGTTACTGTAAACGAAAATCATAATACTGTCAAGCCCTCCCCCAAAAAACACCACGCCCCGAAAGGCGCTCCCGCCTTTCAGGGCCTCAGTTCTCCCCCGCGTCTTGTCCGCGCCGCGTCCCTGCGGGCCCGCGCTTCAAACACCCGCCCAAAACCGGCCCGCCGGTTTTCCCCTCTCCTCCCCCGCGCCTCTATTCCCCCTCCGTCCTTTTGACCCCCCTCCACCTGCCAAGCGCGAAATACGCCACACAGCCCGCAAACGGAACCAGCACAACCGCCCCCAGCCACACGTACTGCTCCCAAGGCCGCTTGTACGAAAGCCGCGAAACGTCCAAAATAGCGATAAAGGACAGAATGACAAACACGGACCCTACCGTGATCACCAGCATGGTCGCGCTCATGGCGTCTCCTCCAGCTTCTTCCGGACCGCCAAAAGCGCGTCCACGTAATAGCTGCTCCGGTTGTATGTCATAAGAACCGCCCGGGTCTCCTCAAGACGCATCCCCGCCTTCCACCCCCTCGCCGCCAGATACGCCGCGATGCTGTGAATGGCGTCCGCGTGGGTGAAAAGATCAATCCTCCCGTCCCCGTCCCCGTCCCGGGCATCTGTCTTGGCGCTTTGGGGCATGAACTGGGAAAAACCGAACGCCCCCGCGTAGGAGCCTCGAACCTCCTCCGGCGCCAGCCTGTTTTGCCGGGCAAAATCCAAAAACGCCACAAGCTGGCCATAGGCCCATTCCGGTTTTCTGCCGCACCACGCGGCCACATCCTCCCGGGTCGCGGCCTCGTCCTTTTTCCCCGCGGGAAGGCTGTTATTCACCCTCTCCACCTCCTCCCGCAGCGCCTCCTGGTTTTCAGGCTCCGCAAGCGCCGCCAGGGTCGAAAGCGTCGAGAGCACTCCCCGCTTGCCCGCGTATTTCCCCAGGCTGGTTTCCACCAGTAGAATAGCAGTTATAATCTTGGGATCCACCCCGTAGGCTTTTTCCGCCCCTGCAAGCTCCGCCGCGTGCTCCGCCATATAGGCCCGCGCCCGGGCCACAGGAGCGGGCTTTGAAAACTGGCCGTAATCGAGCTTGGCCTCCCGGTGCCGGAAATACCCGGTGGCGCTGGAAAGATCGAACTCCACAGCGCCGCCGCCGTACAGGCCCTCGATTTCGGCCAAGGGCGCGCCGTCCCGGCACAGACGGACAGCCAGTGCCCGGAACCTGCCCTCCACGCCGGGGAGCGTTTCCGGCGCAGCCTCCGCCGGGGTGACGGCAACCG
>JAGVGH010000141.1 GCA_020057225.1 Desulfobacterales bacterium
TCGAGAACACCAAGTGGCCTGTGAGGGACGCCTCGATGCCGACGTGGGTGGTTTCCTTGTCGCGCATTTCGCCCACCATGATGACATCCGGGTCGGCGCGGAGAAAGGCGCGCATGGCGGCGGCAAAGTCAAAGCCGATTTTAGCCTGGGTCTGCACCTGCCGGAGTCCGGCCTGGGTGATTTCGACCGGATCCTCGGCTGTCCAGATTTTGGTGTCCACCTTGTTGATGTAGCCCAGGGCGGAGTGGAGGCTTGTTGTTTTACCGGAGCCTGTGGGTCCGCAGACGAAGATGATGCCGTAGGGCTTGGTGATGCAGCTTACGAAGTTTTTGAAGTTGTCTTCTGTCAGCCCCAGTTTCTCAAGGGGAATGGGCTCGCCCGCGGCCAGGATACGCATGACCACGTCTTCCATGCCGCCCTGGGTCGGGATGGTCGCCACGCGGAGCTCGATGTCTTTTCCACCGTACTTTTTAAACTTGATCTTGCCGTCCTGGGGCTTGCGTTTTTCAGCGATGTCCAGGTCGCACATGATTTTGATACGGGAGACAATGGCGTTCCTGTACTGGTAGGGAATTGTCTGATACACCGTGCAGGCGCCGTCCACCCGGATCCGGACCCTGGTGTTCTGCTTTCCCGGGTACGGCTCGATATGAATATCCGACGCGTTGCGCGCGTAGGCGTCCAGGATGATTTTGTTGACGAGCTGGACAACCGCGCTGTCCTCCTCGCCCACCCGGGTGGCCGCGTCCTCGATTTCCTCCTCTTCCACCTTGAGCTGGTTGAGAATGGAGTCAATATCCCCCATCTCTTTTTCGTCGGCGGTGAACAACTTGATGAAATTGAGAATATCGTCTTTGAGGCAGATGGTGAAGGCGAGTTCCTTTTGCGGGAACAGACCCTTTACAACGTCTATCTTTTGAATGTCCTGGGGGTTGTCAATGGCGATGACGACTTTCCCGTCCTCTTCCCGTATGGGCACCCATACGTTGTTCTTCATAAAGGGCACCTTGATGCCCTGCAGCAGTTCGGAAGGAATGGGGACGTTGTCGGCGTATTCGATGCACGGGACTTTGTAGAACCGCGAGAGGGAGGTGAGAATGTCCTTTTTGCCGACTTTGTAGTCGCGGATAAGAACGGACTCAATGGGTTCCTTGTTGGTTCTGGATTCGGCGATGGCCTTTTCCAGTTCCTTGGGCGCGATGATGTTGTTGTTGACGAGAAAATCAAACTTGCTGGGTCTGGCTTTTTGCAGGCGCCGCTGGTTGTACAGGGCGATGCCCAGCGTGTTGGAAAGCTCCTGGAGGGCTTCCTCGTCCTCTTTGGAAAAAGGCTGGTTGTCCTTGCGGTTGATGAGCTGAATAACACCCAGAAGAAAGTTCTGAAAGGTGATAGGGCCGGCAAGAACCTGCTGGGTTTTGAATTTGGTCTTTTTATCCCAGCGGATGTCGAATTTCAGATTGGGGTCCAGGGCCTGGAGTTCCGCCTCGTCATACACGTTCTTCACGTTGATCATCTTCTGCTTGGCGGCGGCAAAACCCGATATGCTGGTGGTGGCGATAGGCACGCGTATTTCATTGATCTCGTCGCCGGATTTGAAGCGTGACACCAGCTCGCGGCGCACGCCGTCCACGATATAGACCGTGACCCGCTCGATATCGAACGTGTTGGTGATGTCGTTTTTGAGGTCAATAAGGATCTCGTCGAGGCTGGCGGCGGCATGAATCCGGTTGGTGACCTCCTGGAGGCGCTTGCGGTATTCCGCAAGCGTCCTGGCGGTTCCCGCCTGCGCGCCGGCGGCCGCGCCCTGCTGCCTTTGGGTGATGTCCACGACTGCCATGGATACCCTCGCTTAGACTTACCCCTGTCGGGGTGTTAAGGAATCCTGCGGACCGGCGTCTCCCTGGCGCCGCCCAGGGAATTACTCTTCCGGCGGTGTTCCGGAGCCGTTTTGGCCGGGAGGCCGGAAATAGAGGAAAACCTTGTGCAGGCCGCCCCCGAGAAGGACCACCGCCACGATGTAGAGCGAAACCACCACCAGGGGCATGACAGGACGGAACTGGGCGATTTCGGCTATGCGCGGCGAGACCTGGGGAATGCGGAAAAACATTCCCGCCCCGGCAAAGGCGAGAGCCATTCCCCAGGCCAGTTGGAAAGACTGTTTATCCGCGCCGCGCGGGGCCTGGCTCATCACAGGCTCCGCGCCGGGCCGGGCGGCGGCCCGCAGGCGGCGCAAGGTGTGAACGCGCGCGGCATGGTGTTGAGACAATTCCGCATTTGCCCCTCCTTGGGCGGACCACTACTCTTGGATTATACCAAAACCAGCGGGTATGTCAATGCCGGGCGTTTTGAACCAGCGGGGCGGAATGAAGGTGTTGTTTTAGGCTTTAGGCTTTAGGCGTTGGATTCTATGTCCGGATTATCGGCGTTTTTTGCGCAGACAATGTCTGTGCCATGGTCCTGGGGTTGAAACCCATAAGCGCTAACTTCCCTTAATGGCGGGAATATTGTTATGTTTGGAGAGGTAATTGCAAAACTCTTAGAAACGACAAATTTGATGTAGGCTGGATGGTTCCGCCCGAAGGGCAGGTTCATCCAACACATAGAAATCATTTTAGAAATGTTGGGTGAACCCGGGCCTTGCGGCCCGGAACCACCCAA
>JAGVGH010000071.1 GCA_020057225.1 Desulfobacterales bacterium
CGGGCGCCGCTCCGGCCCGGGCGCCCGGGGCGGGCTGGGCCTCGCCGGCCTTGGCCCCGGTGATAAGGGCGACGAGGTTTTCCCGAAGCTTGTAGGGGTCCGCGTAATTCACGCGGACGACCACGGTGCGGTAGGGTTCCGCCTCTTTCATCCGCGCTTCCTGGAGTTTTTCCTCCTCCTTGAGCTTGGCCAGCTTGAGCGCGTTTTCAAGGTCGGTTTTGTCCACCACCCGGAGGATATTGCCCTCCCAGATGTACTCGAGACCCTGGGAGCGCAGGATGCCCAAAAAGGCCTGGTCCCAGGGAACCCGCTCGACATCCACGCTCACCCTGCCCTTGACCGTCGCGTTGATGATGATGTTTTCCCCCGCGCCCCTGGCCAGGGCGCGCAACACCACATCCACCTCCGCGTCCTTCATCTTGAGGGTCACGGGCTTTTGAGGCAGGGGACGCTCCGGCGCGGGTTTGTCCACGACCACGGGCCCCTTGGGTGTTTCGATGTCCGTGACCTTGCGGGGCCTGGCCGCCGCGTGTCCGGCAGGGGAATGCCCCTCGGATTCCTTGGCCTTGGCCTGCCATTTTTCAAAAAAGGGATCAGGGGCCTTTTCCTTCTGCTTGCCAGAGCAGCCGGACATGGCAAGGGCAACGCAGAGCGCCGCGCCCAGGACGGCCAACAACAGCGTTTCACGTCTCATGAGTGCTCCGTCCTTTAGGGTCTGCTCACAAATTACTGTACCATTCGGTGGCCGCTTTATCCCGCGCGGCCGCTTTGCGCTCCTTGCGGAATAGAGGGACTATTCCGGGAGGAGCGCGCCTTGCCGCCTGGGCAAATCGGCCACCTCTGTGTGACACATTACTTTTTTCACAGACCCTTACCGGTTTACCACTGCCGGGGGTCTCCCCTTCCGGCGGACACCTGCCGTGTTTTCAGGGGGCGCGGACGCTTCTCCGCCTTCCCTGCCGGACACCTCTTCCCGCGCCTCCGCTGTCCCGCCGGATTTGTCGGGCGCGGCCTTTGGCGCGCCCTCTTTCAGGTCCGGAAGCGGCGTCTCCGGCGGCCCCGCCGTCTCCTCCTCGTAAGGCACCTGCAGCATGCCTGTCCGCGCGTCATCAGTAATTTCAATCCAGCCCGGACGGATAGACGCGAGACTGTAGCGCGTGCCCACAATGAGGTCGCCGGTCCGGTGTTCGAGTCCGTTGATTACAGCAAAGGTTTCCCCGGCCACCTCGATGTATCCGGTGTAGGAGAAGGTGACGCCTTTGTCGGGAACAAGGGCCGCTGTTTCGTTGAGGGTGGGGGCCTCGGCGTAGAACGGGTCAGGCCCCCAGGGGCGCTGGAGACCCGCGACCACGTAGGATTCCATTTCCCCGGGCCGGGTGGCGGCGGATTTGGCGATGGCCTCGTCCACTCCTGCCCGGACCTCGGCGAGCCGCGCCTTGGGATCCTGTCCCGCAGGGCCGGATTTGCCTGCAAGGAGCCTGTCGTAGGCCCCGTACAGGAGCGCCAGGGAGGCGACCGCCACAATGATTTTTTCCCGCTTGTCCACTCCCGGCCCTCCGTTTTGGGCTTTAGGCTTTAGGCTTTAAGCGTTAGGCGTTAGTTTTACTTTGGTAGCTTTAAACAGCAGGTTGAGGCGTAGGTCGGGTGGTTCTGCGCGAAGCGCAGGTGTACCCGACAGTTTCATCAATCGGAGCGAAGTTGTAAAAATCATTATAGACATCCTGGGGTTGAAACCCCAGGCTAAATCAAAAACCTTGCCGCTACGCGGCTGCCATGAGGAAAGAGACCCATTTTATAAAAGACTCATCACCATAAACAGGGCCTTTTCCCTAGAATCCTCACTCCTCATTCCTATCCCCCCCTACTTCGCCGCCACCCGCACCCGCGCCCGAAGCTCACGGCCCCCCTGGGTCTCGACCATCCGCACCTCCATGATCTCCTCCACAAAGGGCCGCCTCAACACCGCAAGCATGTAATCCTTAAACGTCCTGAACTCCCCGCCCACTGCCACGGCCACCATGATCGAGTCCGCGCCCGCGTCCAGCGACGCCAGCTCGATTGCCGCGGAAAACGGAGCCACTCCCGCCCCCCAGGCCACCTCGGCGAACACCTCCTGGACCTTGCGCGCCTCCTCGGCGGAAAGCGGCTGCCGCGCAGGCGCCATAATATCCTCCCGCATGCCTTTGGAAAGATTTTTCCGCACCTCCGCATGCATCGTCTGAAGATATTCCTGCTCCCTGATGAGTGTCTCTGTGCGCGCGATGTCCCGGTTCAGGCGCTCGTCCTTGCGCATGGACCACAGCGGTCCCGCCAGAATAAAAAACAACAGGCTGCCCGCGCAAAAGAGAAAAAACACCACGCTTTGCCTGGGAAGTCTGGGCAGTTTGTCCTCGGCCATGTTGTCGCCCCGCGTCCGCGCCCTCTGGTTTCTGTTGCCGTTACATCACGCCCGCGTTTACCACAAACCGCAACACGTCCCCTTCCCTGCGGAAATCCCCGCTCCCGCTCTTTTGCGCCTTGGCCCCGGCGAACAGGGGCGACGCCTCCAGACGCATAATAAAATGCGCCAGGGAAGATTCCGCGATGGTCTGGTCCCCAAGCACGACTCCCTCGATAATCAGTCCGCCTCTGCTCTTGGAACCCTGGAGCGCCTTGTCCCCGGCCTGGGGAGCGGGGGCGGGTTCCGCGGGCGCCGCGTAGTCCGTTGTTATGGCGGTGAGCCGCACGTTCTCCGGCACCAGGGACGCAAGCTCGCCCGCCACCACAACAGGAAGATACCGGCGGCCCGCGGCCGCCAGCGCGCGGTTTTGTCCTGCCAGCTTTGCGCACAAAGCCAGCACGTCCTCCTGGCTCACATGCCGGGTCTCGAGGGCCGTCAAATCCGAGGAAAGACGCCCCAGAGTGGCTGTCTTGGCAGCCACTCCCTTGAGGGTCCAGCCGTACCAGAAAAGAATGGCGAGAAACGAAAGGGCGAACCCGCCCACAACCCTGCGGTTGATGGAGGCGGTCGCCTCGTCCCGGGCTTTGTCCTCGTAAGTATATAAAAGGTTGGGTGTGCGCCCGTTCCGCGACAGGGCCATGCACAGGGCCTGGGCGTAGTCGGAGCGTTCTCCCGTGGCTCTGGGCAGGGGACTGTCCGCCACAAAGGGAAGCGCCGGGGAAAGCGGGTCAATGGGCTCGCAGGCCACCCCAAGCTGTTCCGTCACGTGGCGCAAAAAATTCGCGTAGGAGCTTACAGGTCCCGCCACGTAAATTTTTCCCACACGCTCGTTGCCCGGACCGCCGGAATGGTGCGCAAGGGTGCGCTCGAGCTGGCGCACAAGACGCTCCACCGCAGGCATCATCAAGGCGAAAATGTCTCTGTCCGACAGGTTGGGAACATTCTCATAGGTGGCCAGGGGCGGGCCTTCGCCCGTCACGCTGAAAAAGAGCGCCCGGGCCTGGGCCATATCCAAAAACGAGGTCTTGAGCCCCGGCGGCTCGTCCTTGGGCTTGAGTTCCACCCCGTCGTCGCCCACCTCCAGTTCGGAAATGCCGTCGTCCGCCTCCTCCACGTCATCCTTGAACATGTCCATGGGAAGCTCGGAGGAGGCGACGCGCCACTGTTCCTGGTAACCCTCGATAAGGGATTCCACCAGGGAGAGGATTCCGGCCTTGATGCCCCGGGTGAGCACAAGATCCTGGCCTTCGAACACGTCAATGCGCGAGCGTTCGTCGCCCACGTAGAGCACGGCCACGGAACCGCCTTCCGGCGGCGGCATCCAGGAGCAGCGGAACAGGTTCTGGGTGCCAAAGGGCCCGCAAGTGATACCGGTCAGGGGGTATCCGGCCCTTTCAAAAAGCCGGACAAGCTCCTCCACCTCGTGGCGCACCGCGCTGTAGGCCGTGACCGCCAGCTTGGGCACCCCGTCCTCCATGACTTCGCGCCGGATTTCAAAGTCAAAGACAGACTGCTTTTCATCAAAAGGGGTTTCCTTTTTAAATCCCCAGTAGGCCGCGGAAGGGATTTGCGCCTTGGGCACGCGGGGCACGCGGAAATTGCGGATGTCCACGTACAAACTGGATATGGAGACCCATACCTGGCTTTTGTTGGAATCGCGGAACCCGTCCAGCGCGGTCTTGAGAAGGGAAACATACGCGGGGTCTTCGCGGGAAAGGCCCGGGCGGACAGGCACGGATTTATGCCCCGCAAGGCGCCAGTGGGTTTCGGAGTACTGGGCCGCCTTGACAATGCGGATGGCGTTGGCTCCGATCTCAATGCCGATGGTTTCGGCCCTGCGGGAGAGGACAGGCGCGCCTGAAAGACGCGGGAGCCTGGGTTTCAGGCGTTTCAGACGGTTAAGCGGACTTTCCGCGCGGGCCTTTTGCTCCCTGGCCGCGTCCGGGGAGCCGCTTTCCTGGGGCGGGCCGGAGGGTCTGGAGGCGGAGTCCTGGCGGATGATCGCCAGGAGTTTTTCCGTTGAGGAAATTTCGTTCGCAGGCATTTCGCCTGTCTCTCCTTGCCGGTGTCCCCGGCGGTTCCGGGGCAGCCAGGGCGGCCCGCCTTGGCCGTTGGTTTCCGCCCGTCCTATGCCCGCGCGGACGCGCTGTGAGCCTGGAAATATTTCCGGATGGGGCAGGGCGTTGGCAAACGCTGTAAATATCGGGAACTATCGAGGTAATTGCAAAACTTAAAGAAACGACACATTTGAGGCAGGCCGGGCGGTTCCGCCCGAAAGGCAGGCTCACCCAACAGATATGAATCATGTAGAAATGTTGGGTACACCCGGGCCTCGCGGCCCGGAACCACCCAACCTGCGCCAATTATGCAGTTACCCCTATCTAATCGGTCTTATCACATGCATTGCTCTCAGGCAAGTTATTTTCTGATTGCGCTTTTTACGCTGTGGAGGTTTTCACAGGGAGACACGCCCCGCGACGCCGAACAGCGGAACGCCCCCTTTTCAAGGCGCGGGCCAATCATTTTCCACCGCCGAATCCCGCGCCCTTCCAGGGGATTTCAACCGTGGAACAGACTTAGAGGTCCAAAATCCGCGCCACATCCTTTGGATCAAGGCGGAACGGGCTGCCTGTCCCCTGGTAAAAACCGTGGGCGCGGATCAAATGCGCGGCAAGGTCTGTCCAGGCAAGGGTTTCCCCTGTGTCCAGCCGCCTGAGCTCTATCCGGGTTTTCCGGTACAGCCCCGGATGCCCAAAAGGACAAGGCAGTTTGCCCCTGGCTGTCTCAACACGCATCTCGAACCGTTCATCCACCACCACCGGCTCTCCCATCCCGGCGGCGGCCTCCCTGGCGAGGGCGTCGAGCCTGTCCGCGATGGCTCCGTGGGAAAGTCCGAGGTTTAGCACAGCCCCGTGATCCCCGGTGAGGATTTCCACGAGCTTTCTCTGGTCGGTTCCCAGGTACGCGTGGGGATGGTCCTTGCCCGGCCGCATGCGGGATTCCGCCCGGTCGAGGTCCGGGGTCTGAAACACCGGAATTTTTCCCATGGGAATGCTCCTTGGGCCTGGGATGGAAGGAGTTAGATTCTATGTCCGGATTATCTGCGTTTTTTGCGTAGTCCTGGGGTTGAAACCCCAGGCCAGATCAAAAACCTTGCCGCTACGCGGCTGCTATGAGGAGAAAGGCCCATTTTATAACTAAAAAACACAAGAGGCAATTGCAAAACTCAAAGTTTTTACATGTAGGCCGGGTGGTTCCACGCGCGCCGAGGTGATATATTATAGCAAAAGGGTTGTTCGCGCGCGGGTTCACCCGGCAATCCATTCCACAAAGACCATGATGGTGTCGGATGAACCTGCGCTTCGCGCAGAACCATCCGTCCTACGCCCAAATCTGCTGTTTAAAGAGGTAATTGCAAAACTCTTAGAAACGACAAATTTGATGTGGGCTGGATGGTTCTTCCCAAAGGGCAGGTTCATCCAACACATAGAAATCATTTTAGAAATGTTGGGTACACCCGGGCCTTGCGGCCCGGAACCACCCAA
>JAGVGH010000058.1 GCA_020057225.1 Desulfobacterales bacterium
AGGAGTCTTTCGCGCGCGGGTTCACCCAACACTTGGTATTCTATTAGAACCACCCAAATATAACAACATAAATGTCACTATGGAAAGTTAACGCCTATGAGTTGAAACCCCAGGCTTCTCAAAAACCTTGCCGCACCGCGGCTGCTGTAAGGAATGAGACCCAGTTTTTAAAAAACCGGGCGCTTTCCCTGGTATTCCAACTCCGAACTTCTGTCTCCTGAATTCTCCGGCTTTGCCGGTTTAGGTGCTATAACGTTTCATAAATTCGTTCCGATTGACCTGTCGGGTGAACCTGCGCTTCGCGCGGAACCACCCGACCTACACGAGATTTTTACATGTAGGCCGGGTGGTTCCGCGCGCGCCGCGGTGATGTGCCATGGCAAAAGGGTTGTTCGCGCGCGGGGTTATCCGACAATTCTATCCCCCGCAATCGGAAAAGAATTCTGACAACCGCCCCGTCACAGGTTAAAGGCAAGGCCCGCCCTCAAGTTACAAAAACCTACCCCTGTTTCTTCTTCCTCCCCCTCTTGGCGGGTCCAGGGGGCGGAGTCTCGAGCATCGGAGAGGGCCTTTGTAGTTCTTCCTTTCCCTCCGCCCGGTTCAGCACGCGGCCAAGACACTGCGCCGCCGCCATTAAATCCACCAAATTCTCTCCCGCTCCGTCCTGTTGCCCGCGGGCGTCCGCGGCAAGGGTCTCCAGCGCGGCCTTGAGAGCAGCCAGAGTCTTCAGTTTTTCGGGTGTTGCCGTTGGCATTTCGCCTCCCTGGCGCGGCCGTCCGGCCGCGCGTCTGTCCACACGTTTCAAGGTCAAGGCTGGAAACCCAATCAAGAACAGCGCCAAACGCGAAAGGTAAAAATTAATAAATTTTATTTCATTATTTCAATAAGTTATGCACAAAAATCTTTCCCTTGGCGCGCGATTTCCCTTTTCGTCCGTTAGAATGTTACAGATTGTAAACATTGTCAACACCCTACTGTTTTAATCGGCTATAAAAACGGCCCGGCGCCCCGCATGGAAAGCCGTTCCCCAGCACCCAGCTTTCCATGGTTACACGACAAACTGTAACATGGTTACACCTTGCCCGCCCGCCCCAGCCCGTAACGCCGGATTATCCGATGCAAATTCTGTCTGCTCATCCCCAACAGCTCCGCCGCCCGCGTCTTGTTCCAATACGCCTTCTCCAACGCTTCTAAAACCGCCCGCCGCGTCCCCTCCTCCCCCGGCGCCCCGCGCGTGACCGAAAAGCTCTGTCTCCAGGAGGCTGTCAGGCAGCCCCGCGCAGTTCAGCTTTACAAAGGGCTTGTCGCTCCTTGGCCCTGTGGCGTGCAGGGCCCGGGCCACCAGCTCTTTGCCGGCGCCTGTCTGGCCTGTCACCAGCGCCGTTGTCCGCACTCTGGCAAGGCTGCGCACAAGGGAATACACCTCCCGCATGGGCGGGCTCTGACCCACAAGATTGTGGAATCTGCCGGGCTTGATGGCACCGCCGGGAAAACCCTCCGCAAGGGAATCCTCCCGGAGCACCATCACCTTTCCTATGCGGTTCCGGGCCGCGTCCAAAAGCGGGGGGGTTGTGACCATGGCGGTTTGCAGCGGCCTCCTTTCGCGGAGGCATTCCACGTGGCGGGGGGCAAGAAGGGGCCGCCGGACAGCGGATGTTTGAGCAGCGCGGCGCAGGCGCCGCCGCACTCCCGGGGCAGGGTTGAAAACGGGACACCCAGGGCGCCCGCCCTGGTGAAACCGCACAGCCGCTCGGCGGCCTGGTTCATCTCGATTACACGGACTTCCTGGTCAAGCGTGATGATGGCGTCCGTCACCGAGCG
Source organism: Desulfobacterales bacterium (assembly GCA_020057225.1). GTDB lineage: Bacteria > Desulfobacterota > Desulfobacteria > Desulfobacterales > Desulfatibacillaceae > JAGVGH01. Next base: position 1,822 of record JAGVGH010000058.1, read on the forward strand.
GAAAATGGAGGACAGAATGTCTTCCGAAGGCAGCCTTTCCGCATCCGCGGCGGGGCGTCCCCCCGCGTTCCCTGCAGGCTCCGGAATATCACCGCCCTTTCTGTCACAATCCTTGGACAGCATACGCCCCGCATTATAAGACGGCCCCGTCAGGGGCTGCAATACCCGTCTTCCAAAGTCTTGTCGAGCGCCTCGCACAGACCGCCCACGCAGGCCTTTTTCAAGTCCTGGCAGGCCTGGCCCGCGTTGCGGAGGGTCTGGTGCAAGAGCCCCCTGTTGTAATACGCCCGGGCGTAAAACGGATTGATCTCAAGGGCCATGTTGTACTCGCGAAGCGCCTCCTCCAGCCTTCCCATTTTGTCAAGGGCGTTACCCAGGTTAAAATGCGGCTTGGGATCCTTGGGCTGGCGCTTGACAGCCTCAAAGTAATGGTTCGCCGCCTTCTCATACTCGTTGTGCTCAAGATAGGTGTCCCCAAGCTGGATGAGGGCATCCACAAAAGCCGGCGCAAGTTCAAGCGCGGTGGCGTACTCCCGCCGCGCCTCCTCATAGCGCCCTGTTTCATGCAGCGCGATCCCCCTGTAAAAATGGGCCTTGTGGGAGGAAGGGCCCAGCGCAAGCGCCTTTTCAGCGTCTTTTTGGGCCTGCGGAAACCTTTCGAGGGCAATGTAAAGCTCCGCCCTTTTGATATAGACTTCGGGATTGTCAGGAAATTTCTTAACCGCCCTGTTCATATCCTTGAGGGCGTCCTCCAATAAAAACAGATCCTGGTTGGCCTGGGCTTTTTTTAAATACGGCCCGGGCGAGGAGGGATTGGCCCGTATCGCCTGTTCGAAGTCCGCAAGCGCCAAGTCGCGTTTGTTAAGGGTCAAATAACACAGAGCGCGCCGCATGTACGCCTCGGAATTGCCCGGCTCCATCAGAACCGCTTTGTTGTAGTCTTCAAGCGCTTCCTTGTTTTCTCCCAGTTCCGACTTGACCTCGCCTCGAAGCAAATACACCTTGGTCACCCTGGGCTCAAACTCGATAACTTTGTCAAGATCCTTTACCGCGAGCTTGTACCATTTAAGGCTGTTATAAACCACAGCGCGCTCATAGTGGGCGGCGGCGGAGTCCGGGGCCAGTTCCACCGCCTTGTCCAAATCGCTCAAAGCCTCCTGGAGCCTCTTAACCGATGCCAGAATCACCCCCCGGTTGATGTAGGCGAAAGGATAGTTGGCGTCGAGCTCGATGGCGTGGCTCACATACCTGAAAGCCTTTTCAGGGTCTTTCCATTTGTTCCCGTCATGGATGGCCACGCCCAGATTGTTGAAATGCGCGGCCGTCCCTTCGGTCCGGGCGTCTTTGCCGCTGTCGGCATACGCTCCTGGAAAACCGTTTTTAAGAGGGGTTTTGATATCCGGTCCACTGGAGCAGCCCATGGTCAAGGCCAGCGCCCAAACTACCAACAGCGTTTTTTTCATGGTGTATCCCAAGCCGGTTAACCTGATGATTTTGAAAGCCTGATGTCAGTTCGGCGTTAATAGTTTTTCGCCCCCGGTCTCCCTTAAACCTCCAAAATGACGGGAACAATCAGAGGCTTGCGCTGAATAACAAAACCAAAATACTGCCGCAGCGCCTTCTGTATCTCGCTCCGGATGGTCTTCAGCCTGTCCGGACGGTCCAACCGCGCCTCCTCCACAATGTCCAGGATAACGCACACCGCGTCATCCAAAATATGCCCCTTGTCCCCCTCGAACACAAAACCACGGCTTGATAATTCGGGCCCAAACAACACTGTTCCTGTCTCGTAATCGAGAATCATGGTGACAACAACCACCCCGTGCTCGGCAAGGGCCCGGCGTTCCCGCAGCACGCTGCGCCCCACATCTCCGATCCCTTTGCCATCCACCAGGGTTCTTCCGGTGGCAATACGACCGGCAATCCTGCCCTCGCCGTCCTTGAACTCGAGAATGTCGCCGTTCTCAGCCACAAGAACCCGCTCACGGGGCACGCCCACCTGCCGCGCCAGGCGTCCGTGGAGAATCAGATGCCGGTACTCGCCGTGAACAGGCACAAAATATTTTGGCCGCGTAAGGTGGATCATCAGCTTGAGCTCCTCCTGAAACGCATGGCCTGACACATGGATGTCCGAAATTTTCTCGTAAATCACCTCCGCGCCCTGGCGGTAGAGGGAATTGATGATGTTGGCGATGGCCCGCTCATTGCCCGGAATAAATTTGGAGGAAAGGATAACCGTGTCGCCCTTGTGGACCTTGAGTTGCTTGTGGTGTCCCGAGGCGACCCGGGCCAGGGCGCTCATGGGCTCGCCCTGGCTGCCTGTGGTGAGGATGACCACCTCGTCGTCCGGATAGTCCCGCACCGCGTCCACGTCAATCTCCATGCCTGCGGGAATGGCCATGTACCCAAGCTGGCAGGCAATGCGCACGCTCACCTCGATGCTGCGCCCCGAGATGGCGATCTTGCGCCCGTGCCGTGCCGCGGTTTCCACAATCTGCTGAATCCGCCGGACGTTGGAGGCGAACACCGCAACAATGACACGGCCCTTCGCTTCCCGAACGAGTTTCTCAAGGGTCTGCCCTATTTCCCATTCCGACAGGGTGTAGCCGGGCTTTTCGACATTGGTGGAATCCGAAAACAGCGCGAGCACCCCCTCCTCGCCAAAACGGGCGAACCTGCTCACGTCGGTGGCGTCGTCCTTGTCCGGCATATGGGAAATACGGAAATCCCCTGTGTGGACAAGAAGACCCTCGGGGGTACGTATTCCAAGGCCCGCGCCGTCCACCACGCTGTGGGAAACCCGCACAAACTCGGTCTCGAAAGGGCCGGCGTTCATCTTCTGCCTGGAGAGCATGGGGCGCAGGTCGGCGCGGTGCAACAAATCCCGCTCCTCAAGTTTGTAGCGGACCAGCTCGATGGTAAACGGGGTGCCGTACACCGGGGCGTGGACCTCCCGCAGAAGAAACGGCAGGGCGCCGATGTGGTCCTCATGGCTGTGGGTGAGCACGATGGCGGCGATATCATCCTTGCGGGCGAAAAGGAATGACATATCGGGGATGACGATGTCAACGCCCAGCATGTAGTCCTCGGGAAACATCAGTCCCGCGTCCACCACAAGCAGGCTTCCCGAGTGCTCGAACACACACATGTTAAGCCCGATTTCGCCAAGCCCTCCGAGCGGAATCACCCGGAGCGGTCCCTGGGAAAACATGGGTGCCGCGCCGTTCATGGAAGCCTTTCGTTTTCTTCCCGTAAAGCGTTTTGAATCATTCCCCGCACGCTTTCCATGAGGTCTTTTCTATCTTTCACCGGGTTAAGCCCATGGGTTTGCACAGGAGGGAGAACCCGAAGGCGGGCCTGCCCTGGAGTGACCCGTATGCTGTCCCTGGGGAGGATGCGCCCGGTACCCGCGATGACCACAGGGAGAATAGGCACGTCCGCGTCCATGGCAAGGAGAAAGCCACCGGCCTTGAAGGGCAAAAGGTTGCCGTCCCTGCTGCGGGTGCCCTCGGCGAACACCGCGGCGCATACTCCGCCGGAGATGTTGTGCGCGGCCCTGCGCACGGCCAGGATGGCGGCGCCCTTGTTTTGCCTGTCCAGACGGATGTGTCCGGCGCGTTTCATGCATAGCCTGAAAAAAGGAATCGCGAAGAGTTCTTTTTTCGCAAGCCAGCGGACATCGAGGGGCAGGCCCTCGTGAAGGACAGGAATGTCCAGGAGGCTTTGATGGTTGACGATGATGACATAGGAGGTTTCCGGCGCCGCGTTGGCGGCGTCCGTTACTACAACCTCCACCCCGGCGCCGGCGAGAATGCCTTTGGCCCACATGCGGTGGTTCCACACCGGGAGGACTCCGCTGGGATGGAAATAGGAGGCGAGGATGCCGGAGCCTCCGAAAACAAATGTGGATGTCGCTGTGGCCGCGCCGGCCACTCCAGTCCGGAGGATTCCCATGGGTGTTTCTCCTTGCGGCCCAGGGACCGAGGTTCAGGAGTTGGAGATGAGAAGCCAGGACTCAGAACACAGGCATGGATTATCTGTGAGGTAATTGCAAAACTCTTCCGATTCGGGCGTATGTCCTCTACAACGACATGTTGTGGAGGATCATATGCCCGAAGCACAAATGAGGTGTCTATGTACGGCAGAATACCGGACAT
>JAGVGH010000144.1 GCA_020057225.1 Desulfobacterales bacterium
CATGGGCGAACAGCCCAAGAAGGAATGGTTTTCCAAGCACTTGGTTGACCCCAGGCCGCTGCTTAAGTCGAGGAGACTGATTTGACCGGAGCCTGAGCCTGAGCCGGAGCGCCTTGCCGGATTCCCTGCCGCCCTGCCGGATAGGAAAGGCGGCGGGAATCAGCGCCGTTGGTTGAATGCCCTATGCCCCAAACCCCATGCGGTCCAAAAAGCTGTACCACGCCCTGCCCCGCTCTTTCGCGTCCAACATGAGCCAGTGGCCGCCGGTGAGGAACCGGTGCCCGGGCCAGCCCCACTTGCCGCAGAGTTCGAGGATGTGCTCGAAGGGGCAGAGGCGGTCTCCCTGGGAGGCGACGACCAAAATCCGGTCTTTGGTCATCTTGGGCGCAAGATGCAGGGGCGAGGGCATGTCCCACAGCCTGAGGATGGTTTCCCTCAAGGCGGCGTCCGCACCCCGGGGCATGTCTTTGGGCTGGGGACCGAAAGCGCCTTGGAAGCTGACCGCGGGCACCATCATGGCGCAAAAAGAAGGCTCCTCCGAGAGGCAGGCGAAGAGGGCGGAATAGAATCCGCCTAAACTTGCGCCCACCACGCCGGTTTCCCCGGCGCCCAGATGTCTGAGCACATGCAGGGCCGAGGAGAGATCCCAGACAGCCTGTCCAAAACCCTCCACAGTCATCGTCACATTGTCCGGCTGAATGAGCAGGCTCCTGTCCAGGGGGGAGCCGGTGGAGCGCCTCCAGTGAAAGGGCGCGATGAGAAGCGCCACGTCCAGGCCCATGGAGAGAAGGCGCCCGACTTTGAACATTGCCCCGGCCTGCCGGGGTTCGCCCAGCATGAACCCGTGCAGGCAGAGCACGGTTTTCCGGCCCATGTCCCCGTGGGTCCAGCGGATGAGATACGCGGTCCGGTTGGCGGAATAGGACTGGAACTCCTGCCGCAGGAGGGGCGAGCGCGTCTGGTAGCCGCTGAGCCATGCGATGGTCTGGCGGCGGCCTGTTTTTCTCGGGCTGTCCCGGATGACGGCGTGGTCGGGTTTTCCGTCCGCAAGGGAGAAAAAGGTTTCCGGATTGTCCAGATAGCCTTTGTCCGCGTAGAACTGGATTTCCTTGATGTACCGGGCGTCCGGTTTTTTGCCTTTTTTCACCAGGGGCTGGCCTATTTTAAGGCCGGACATGAAAAGATGGTCCACAACTCCGCCTGCTCTGTTCATCGCCGCCGAAACAAGATGCCTCATTTCAAGTGCTCCGGGTTTGCCGACTGTGGGGAGGGTTTCACCAAAAGCCGTCCGCCCTTTATCCGCGTGTGGATAAAGCCCAGGGTTTCCAGGGCCTGCACGTGGGTATAGACTTCGGAGACGGCCAGATAGAGTTCCAGGGGATAGCGTTTGCCGCGCAGGTTCTGGACGAACAGGGCGCGGGCCATGTCATGCACGCTCATGCCGCCCTCCTGGACAAGGGCGAGGATTTTGCGTTGCCGGTCCGTGAAGGTCCGGCGGTACATGTCCGTGACCTCGAAGATGTCCTCCATGGGGCCGCCGTGGCCCGGGTGGACACAGCGCGGCGCAAGGGCCTCCACCTTTTGGATGGAGGCGTAGAACTCGTCCTGGGGGGAGCGTTTGGGCAAAGACTGGCGGCGCTCGAACATGACCAGGGCGTTGGGGGTGATGTGTCCCAGGATGTGGTCGCCGGAGAAAAGGAGGCTCTGGTCCGGGAGGTGGAAGGAGACAGACCCCCGGGTGTGGCCCGGGGTGTGGATGACGCGGCAGCGGCAGTCTCCAAGCAGAAGAGTGTCGCCCTCGTTGAGAAGCCAGTCCGGCTCGACGCTCTGGGCCATGGTTTTAAACACGACAAAAATGGACAAGAGGGAGGCGGACAGGGCGGGCGGCACGCCCATGAGCCGGAGAAACGCGAAGCTGTGGCGGACCGGGGCCTCGAGTCCGGTGCGGATACGGAAGAGGTCTCCCGGATGCGCTGCCAGACGGCAGCGGGAGCCCGGGGCGGACAGGATTTTCCGGGCGGCGCCGTAGTGGTCGAGGTGTCCGTGGGTGATGACGAGGCGGTCGAGGTCCTGGAATTTCAGGCCATGGTTTTCCAGGGCGGTTTCGAGGATATGGACGGTCCTGGAGCTGCCGGTGTCGAGCAGGGTTTTGTTTTGGCCGAGAAAGAGATAGACGTTGACCGGTCCGGGTTTTTTGCCGGGCAGGGGCAGGGCCAGGCGAAAGACGCCGGGGTGGATTTCGGTGAAGCGGGCCTTGGTGCCGTTGGACGCGGGAGGATTCACGGGCGCTCCCTTGCGCTTCCAGGGTTTTGGGTGCCGCCGGGCGTCAGGGGACGTTGCCGGGTTATCGGGTGGCGGCTTTTACAGGGAGCATAGCAGAAGAGAGGGGAAAAAGGAACCCTGCTTTAACACATGTAAAAACAAATGCGCGGAATTGGGACTGGATTCCCCGTTAAGGGAGGGCGGGACGGAATGGGATCGTGTTTGAACGGATAGACCTAGCGGGTGCCGAGTGGAAGGGGACTCAATGCTTTTTTAAATATTTGTTTAATGCCTTAAGCAAGCGATTTTTGATAGATATTGGAAAGGCCGGGGGCCGCCGCGCCTCCGGCCCCTCCCCCCGGCGCATGGTCTTGGCGCCATACACCTTGACTTGGAGCCGCCGCAGGTGCGATATCTGACGCGGGGCTTGTTCCCCGGGCTCACGCAGTACGGACAGGGCGGAAACCGCGGCGCGGGGTGTGGGATGAACCGATTCAAAAAAGCCCTGTCTTTGGTATCGCCGCACGGCGCGCTCCTTAATTTGAGCGCCACAACAATCTTTGTTTTCGCGACGGAGGCGCTGGGCGGCTTTGTCGTCCTCCGCTGGATCGCTCCCGACCTCTACGGCGTCTGGCAGTCGCTGTTGATTATTCAGAGCTACTCCGTGCTCCTTCAGGCCGGGGTGACAAACGGAATAGACAGGGAACTGCCCTACCGCCTCGGCAAGGAGGACATGGAAAGCGCCCGCGCGCTGGCCGGGTCCGCCCTCTTCCTCACTTACGCCGGCGCGGCGCTGCTTCTTGCCGCCGCCCTCCTTGTCCCGTTCTTCCTGGACAACACCCTGACAGGACTTTCCGCGGGCATGGTCCTTCTGGGCAGCTCCGCCAACATTGTCTTCAACTTTTCAGGCTCCCTTTTTCAATCCACACGCTCGTTCAGCGTGATTGCCCGCCTCAACCTGTTCCAGGCCGCTGCCGGTCTCGCAAGCCTTGCCGCGGTGTATTATTACGGATACACCGGACTGGTGGCCCGCTTTGTTTTCCTTCGGCTCAGCCTCGCCGCCCTTGCCTTTGCGCTCAGACCTCTCAAAACCCCTGCCCGGATCAGCCTTTCGGCCACCCTTTCCATGCTGAAGGCGGGAATCCCCATTTTCGGGTTTTCCTTCGTTCTCATTGTGGCCATGACCTTTCCCAAGCTGGTGCTTCTGACAGTCTCCGGTACGCGTCTGGTGGGGCTTTTCGCCCCTGCCTTTGCCTGCGTGAGCATGTTTTCAGTCCTTGCCACAAGCGTCACCCAGTATGTGTATCCCAACATGACCCGCCGGCTTGCGCAAACCGGAGACCCGCGCGCCCTCTGGCCCATGGCCTGGAGATCCGCGGCTCTGACCATGCTCTTTTCCGTTCCCGTAGTCCTTTTGGGACTCGTATGCATCCCCCCTCTTATGCACATTCTGCTGCCAAACTACCGGGAGGCTGTCCCCGCCACCCAATGGTGCCTCCTGGCGGGTATCTTTACCGGTCCCCGCATCGCGGGCAGCGCTCTTTACTCCCTTAAAGCCTGGAAATGGCTCTTTGCGCATTCCCTCCTGTTCGCCGGTTTTTTCTGGGTTTTTCCATGGCTTGGAACGGCGCATTGCACACCTCCCCTCACCGGGGCGGGAATGGGAGTGTTTGCGGCCAGCGCGCTGACCTGCGTGTCCTCCATGGCCTGTGTCTGGCTGGCCATCCGGGAAAAAGCCCGGCAATGGCGCGCGGAGGGCGCGGGCTGAACGTCCGCCATGGTTTGCCCCCGCAACGCAAAGGGCCGGAGGATATCCCCCGGCCCTTAAAAAATCACGGCTTTGCCCCCTGCCCTGCCGCCGGGAATCCCCGGCGTTTCCTGCCCGTGTTTCTCAGTCAAAAGCCATGTCGGTCTTCCATACTTCCCAAACCTTGCCAACCAAATCCGGGCCCGGCTTGAGGGTGGGTTTCCCGGGCCGCCAGCCCGACGGCGTCGCCTGGGTCCCCTTGCTTTCCCGCACCAACTGGAACGCCTGGACCTGCCTCAAGGTCTCGGCAACGTTGCGGCCCACCGGCGGGGTCAAGACCTCGAACCCTTGCACCACACCGTCCGGATCAATGATGAACCGGCCCCGGGTGTCCACTCCCGCGTCCCCGTCATAAACCCCGTAGAGCGTCCCGATACGTCCGCCCGGGTCCGAGAGCATGGGGAACGGAACGCCGCCCCCCACCATTTTCGATAGCTCATGGTCGTTCCACATTTTATGCGCGAACATGCTGTCCGTGCTCATGGAAAGCACCTGCACGCCCAGTTTATCGAATTCCGCGTGTTTCCCGGCGACCGCCGAGATCTCCGTTGCTCAGACAAAGGTGAAATCGCCGGGATAAAAACACAAAAGAACCCATTTGCCGGAAAACTCGGCAAGATCGAAAGTGGCGAAACGCCCCTGGTGGAAGGCGGGGGCTGTGAACTCCGGAGCTTTTTTGCCGATTTTGACCATGGGCGCCTCCGTGGCGTGGCGGGTTTCCCCCCGGACGGTTTCGGGTTGAGCGGTTGCATCTGTTTTTTCCGGCTTGGTGGCGGGCCTTTCGCAGCCTGGCTTGAATTCTTTTGGCATAGGCTCCTCCCGGTCGCATAATTTTTGTCTATAGGCCAACCCTGTTTCCATTGGAAAAAACTCTATCATAATTCTATGTCGTGACCAAGGGGAATTCAGACCGGGCGGCGGTTCCCGGGTAAGGTTTTCACGGGAGATGCGCGGAGAAACCTGGAAGGGAAGATGGCGAGGCGGGACTGTCCACCGTGACGCTTGATTCCGTCCTTTGAAAAACCAGCAACTGATACCATGTTGCGTTCAAATCCTTAACACTTGCTGAAAGCTCTTGGTAAACCTCCCTCTGGGAGAGGGCCGGGGTGAGGGCCTTGCTTTTTGGATGTGCCTGATTGCAACTTGGTGAGTCGGGCAAACATCCCGCCCGGTTTGCCTCATCCGGCCATTTCCCCGTCCCCGCCGGTGTCCTTCTCGTTTTCCTCCCCCGTTTCCGGCCGCTTCCTTCCAAACAGCACCGCCATCCAAATCCCCACCTCGTAGAGCACCATGAGGGGCAGCGCCATCATCATCTGGGAAACCACGTCCGGAGGCGTAAGAATCGCGGCGACAATGAAAATGATAAGAATCGCGTACTTGCGCTGTGTTCTCAAAAAAGCCGGAGTCACCAGACCCATGCGCGCCAGGATTGTAAGGAAAAGCGGGAGTTCGAACACGACTCCAAAGACCAGAAGGAGCATGGAGGAAAAGGACAGATACTCGTTGACCTTGAGCTGCGGCGCGATGAGCTCGTTGGAAAAACTTAAGAAAAACTGGAAGCCGTAGGGAAAGACAATAAAATAGCCGAAAACAGCCCCGCCCAGGAAGAAAACCGTGGATAAAAAGACAGCGGGCAACAGGATGCGGCGCTCGCTCTCGTAAAGCCCGGGACCTATGAACCGCCAGATTTGAAAAAGGATGACAGGGGTCGCCAGGGCGACGCCTCCAATGAGCGCCACCTTGAGATAGGTGAAAAACATTTCGGCAAGCCCGGTGTAAATAAGCTCTTTGCGGTTTTCCCCCATGGCCTTTATTAAAGGCCAAACAAGAACCTCGAAGAGCTTTTCTTTGAAGAAATAGCAGATAAGAAAGCCGACGGCCACAGCGGCAAGGCTTTTAATAAGGCGTTCCCGCAGTTCCTTCAGATGGGCCAGAAAAGGCTGTTTGGCGAATTCATCCATTTCCGCCCGCGTCTGTTGGGGTTTTTTCCGTGTCCGCCGCCGCCTTGTCGGCGGCCTGGTTTTTCTTCGCGGCCTCCTCGCGCTCTTCGATGTCGGCGAGGTCGTCCTCCATTTCCGGGTCGTTTTCCTCGGGCGCCCCGTGTCCGCCCGTCCGGGCGTCCTCCCTGAAAATGCCGTTCTCCCCGGCGGCGCCGCGCCGGGTGCCCGTGACAGAGTCCTTGTCCCCTCCGCCGCCCGCGCTTACTTCAATGCTGTCTTTGATCTCCTGGGTGGCGCGGCGGAATTCGGCGATACCGCGTCCCAGGGAACGCGCGAGATCGGGCAGCTTTCCAGGCCCCACCACGATGAGCGCCACCGCGAGGATAACGAGGATTTCCGTCATTCCAAGACCGAACATGAAAACTCCTCTTCCAGGACAGGACAAGCACGCGGACAGCCAAAGGAATTCCGGGATGCCGCCGTTCCGTCCGCCCCGGCCTGCTTGTAAGCCTTTGGAAGGAAGGTGTCAAGGGCGGGGCCGCAACCACGGCAAGCCTCCTGAATGCGCGGGTCTCAAGAATGGCGGGATGGCGCGGCCTCAGCCCCCCCTCACTTTGCGGGCAACACCGAGCTTGCGGGATACGGCGGAATGGTCTGGTCGGATGTGATATACGCGTAGGCCGAATGGTTGTGGATGGACTCGAAATTCTCCGCGGAAACCTCAAACCACCGGATGTCCCGGTTCTCCATCAGCTTCTGCGCCACGTCCCGCACAATGTCCTCCACGAACTTGGGCGACGAGTACGCCTTTTCAGTCACGTGCTTCTCATCCACCCTTTTTAAAACCGAGAACACGTCGCAGGAGGCGCAGCCTTCCACCAGCTCGATCATGTCCTCTATCCAGATGAACTTGTGGAACCGCGCCGCAAGCCGGACCTCCCCCCGCTGATTGTGCGCCCCGCAGTCGCTTATCTCCTTGGAGCAGGGACAGACCGAGGTGATGGGCACAAACACCTCGAGCACCAGGTCTGTGCGGTTCTCGGGGTCGCTCGATCCCAGCATCCGGCAGGTGTAGTCCATGAGTCCCGGCGCCCCGCTTACAGGGGCGCGCTTTTCGATGAAATAGGGAAACGTGATTTCGATATGGGCCGAGGCCGCGTTAAGGTGCTTTTTCATCTCCACCAGGAGCGTGGAAAAGCCCTTGAGAGACACTTCCGGCTTGAGGGCGTGGAGCATCTCCACAAAGCGGCTCATGTGGGTGCCCTTGTACTTGTGGGGCAGGTCCACAAACATATTGATGGTGGCGACAGTCTGCTGGAAAGCCTTCTGCCGGTCGCGCACCGTGATGGGATAGCGGAGGTTTTTGATACCCACCTTGTGGATGGGTATCTTGCGGTAGTCCCGCTGGTTTTGAACGTCAATCATCCAGAATCCAGGAGTTAGAAGTTAGAAGTTAGGAGTTAGGAGTTAGGAGTTAGGAGTTAGAAGTTAGGAGTTAGGAGTTAGGAGTTAGGAGTTAGGAGTTAGGAGTTAGAAGTTAGGAGTTAGGAGTTAGGAGTTAGAAGTTAGGAGTTAGGAGTTGAAAACTTTTCGGGTCTGTAGGGTCTGTAAATCTTTTTGTGTAAATGGTTTTTTACCCAAGGCGCCTTTTCACGTCAATTCCCTCCGCGCTCCGTACCAGAGCAAACCGGTCGCCTACAACAGATAATCTGGACGCGCGTTGCTCATGGAACGAAAAATGTTCCCCTTGACCTTGGGATTTCCGGCGTACAACTGCCCGAGCAGGGTTTTGATCTCCTTGCGTTTGGACACCCCCGCGCTGGGGCAGTGGTTGACGATTTCCGGCAAACCCGCAAGCCGCGCGAACCGGATGATGGTTCTCTCCTCGATGTAGGCCAGGGGCCGGACCACCGTGATTTTTCCCCCGAAAAACTCCTGTTTGGGGCGCATGGTGGCGATTTCCCCGGCATAGCACATATTGAGAAAAAGGGTCTCGATGAGGTCGTCCTTGTGGTGTCCAAGGGCCACCTTGTTGCAGCACTCCTCCTCCGCAAGCTCAAAGAGCCGCTTCCTCCTCAGCCGCGCGCACAAAAAACAGGGATTTTCCCGGTTGGCCTCCCCGTGGGCGACGCGGCCATAGTCGGTCCGCTCCACCCGCAACGGCCAGCCGGACTCTTCACAAAACCGGGCAAGGGGCGTGGCCGTGGCCGGGGTAAAGCCCGGGTCAATATGAATCCCCACAAGGGAGTATTTGACCGGAATATGGGCAAGGCGCATGGAAAGAAACCACATGAGCGCCAAACTGTCCTTGCCCCCGGACATCCCCACCGCCACACGGTCGCCGTCCGAGAGCATCCCGTAGCGGTGCATGGCCCGCCCCATCTCCCGGTTCATGGCCCGGACCAGGCTTTGCGGCAAAGACCCGCCCTTGACCAGGCCAAACCGGCTCATTCCAGTCCGAGCTTCTTAATGGATGCGGGCAGATAGACCTTGTCCGCGGCGATTTCCCTTAGCGCAACCACGATGTCCTCGTTTTTGGGGGAATTGACCAGATATTCGGAGCCTTCCCGCATCTGCCGCACGCGCTTGGCGGCCATGTGTACGAGAACAAACCGGTTGGGTATCCGCTTCAGACAGTCTTCAATGGTGATGCGCGCCATGCTTGGAACCTCCAGAGACGGGAAGTTAGGAGTCAGGAGTTAGAATAATTGCGAAAACGCCCTGTTTTGATTATGTTTTCTTATTAAAAACCGGGCATTTTTCCGCATAGCGGCCGCGTAGCGGCAAGGTTTTTTCGCTAGCCTGGGGTTTCAACCCCAGGGCCAAGGCAAGGCCCTTACAAACTCGACCCGCACCGATAATCAGGACGCGGAATTTCACACCTAAAGTCTAAAGCCTAAAGCCTAACCTCACAGTATCTCCACGATCTCGTAGAGACGCTTGCCGCCCGGCGCCTGGATGGTCACCTCGTCGCCCACTTTCCGCCCTAACAACGCCTGGCCCAAAGGGGAACTCACCGAGATGCGCCCCTTTTTGATGTCCGATTCCTCGGTGCCCACAAGCTGATACCGCACTTCCTCGCCGCTTTCCATATTCTCGAGAACCACAGTGCTGCCAAAAACCAGCTTATCCTTGGGAATCGAGCTCGTGTCAATAATCTCCGCGCTCGCGATCTTAAACTCCAGTTCCCGCAGGCGCCCCTCGATAAACCCCTGCCGCTCTTTGGCGGCGTGGTATTCGGCGTTCTCGCTCAAATCACCGTGCGCCCGGGCCTCCTCAATGGCCCGGATGTTTTTGGGCCGCTCCACGGATTTTAAAAGCTCAAGCTCCTTGCGCAGGGCGTCCAGCCCCTCCCGCGTTATCGGCACTCGTTCCAAAACATCCCTCCTTGCGCCCCCTCCCCGCGGCTTGGCGGCTTACAGATAGTTTTCGGCAAGGACTTCCGCGATCTGCACCGCGTTGGTCGCCGCGCCCTTCCGGATGTTGTCGGCCACGATCCACATGTTGATACCGTTGGATATGGACTCGTCCTCCCGTATCCGTCCCACAAGGGTAAGATCCTGGCCGGCGCCGTCCTTGGGCATCGGGTACTCATTCTTGGATGTGTCGTCCACCAGTTTGACGCCCGGGGCCTTTTCCAAAAGCTCTCTGACCCGCGCGACAGTGAGCTTTTTTTCGGTCTCGATGTTCACGGACTCGCTGTGGCCAAAGAAGACGGGTACGCGCACCGTGGTGGCCGTTACTCCGATTTCCGGGGCCTCCATGATTTTGCGCGTCTCGTTGACCATTTTTAACTCTTCCCTGGTGTACCCGTTGGCCTCGAACTTGTCAATGTGCGGCAGGCAGTTGAAGGCAATGCGGTGGGGATACACCTTCCTGGGGACATCCAGGAAATTCATCATGGCCCTGGTCTGGTCAACGAGCTCCTCAATGGCCTTCTTGCCTGTGCCTGAGACGGCCTGATAGGTGGAAACCACGATTCTCCGGATGCGCGCTTCCTTGTGGAGCGGGTTGAGCGCCACAACCATTTGAATGGTGGAGCAGTTGGGGTTGGCGATGATGCCCTTTTTGGTGTACCCGGCGATGGCGTGGGGATTGACCTCCGGAACCACCAAAGGCACGTCCGGGTCCATGCGCCACGCGCTGGAATTGTCCACCACCACCGCGCCCGCCGCCGCCGCGGGGGCGAACTCAAGGCTGGCGCCTCCGCCCGCGGAAAAGAGGGCGATATCTATTCCCTTAAAGGAATTGGCGTCCATCACTTCCACAGGAAGCTCATCGCCATGGAACCTTAATTTCCGGCCCTTGGACCGCGCCGAGGCAAGCAACCGCAGTGTCTTAACAGGGAAGTTTCTCTCCTCCAGACACTGGATCATCTGGTTTCCCACAGCGCCTGTCGCGCCCGCCACAGCCACATTGTATGCTTTCTGAGACATGGAAGTCCCGCCTCCTTGCAGTCTATGTCTGGTTATCCACGTTTTTGCGAAAAGATAGCGAGGTAATTGCAAAATGAGACGCAGGTTGGGTGGTTCCGGGCCGCGAGGCACGG
>JAGVGH010000185.1 GCA_020057225.1 Desulfobacterales bacterium
AAGGCTCCGGTGGCATGCCCTGAAAGCGAGGCCATCGCCTGCCTGGGAATACAAGGACCACAAGATGTGGCGGGGGCTTGAGCCAACTGCATAGCCCAGTTGCAAAATTGGGCGTAGGCCGGATGGTTCCGGGCCGCAAGGCCCGGGTTCATCCGACACTATCATTGCCCTTGTGGGATGGCTTGTTGGGTGCATCCGCGCGCGAACAACGCATTTGCCACAGCAATCTTCCCGGCGCGCGCGGGACCACCCAGCCCATGCTTTAAACTACAGGTTCAGATGTAGAAAGTTTAGTATTATTTGAAAATTACCAAAGTCGAATTACTTCCCGATGATTTTCCGAATCCGGTGCCAGCCCTCTTCGGGAATGCTGGCGCCCACAGATTGGCAGACCTCGTAGCCGCACGCCGAGGCCAGATCGCCGCATTTTTCAAGAGAAAGGCCGTGGACAAGCCCGTAAAGAAACCCGGCGGCCCACAGGTCTCCCGCGCCGGTCGTGTCCACCGGCGGACGGCCAAGGACGGGTTTCACACAAATGGTTTTTCCGTGCCGGGAAATATAGCTCCCGCGCTCCCCCACCTTAAGAACCGCCATGGGCGCGGCCTCGGCAAGGGCGGAAACCGCAAGCGTGTGGTCCACATGCCCGGTGAACGCCCTGGCCTCGTCCTCGTTTGCGATGAGAATATCCACCAGCCTGAGGAGGTCCGGCAGCGCGTCCCGGGCCGCCTCCACCACGGTAAAGCTGGCGAGGTCCAGGGATATCATGGCCCCGGAGGCCCGGGCGGCCTCGAGGACCGACCATATAAGATCCCGGTTAAATAGCAGATAGCCTTCGACATGGACAACAGCCGCGTCCCGGAAACACTCGGGCCCGACCTCCCGGGGGGTGATTTCCGCCGAGGCGCCCAGATGGGTGAACATGGTGCGCTCGGCGTCCGGGGTGATGATGGAGAGCACGCGGCCCGTGGGCGCCCGGGACTCGAAAATCCCGGGCTCGACCCCGTGGTCGGAAAGCCCCTGGAGAAAGCGCTTTCCAAACTCGTCCGTGCCGCATTTGCCCACAAAACGCGACCTTCCGCCGAGCTTGGCCACGCCGACCGCTGTGTTGCAGGCCGAGCCTCCGCACACGATGGAGGGGGTTTCCGAGAGTCTGGCAAGGGCGTTTTCCAGAAACTCCTGCTCCACCAGGGTCATCCCCCCCTTGAGGGTGCCCGTGTGCGTGAAAAAGGACTCCTCCTCCCGGGCCAGGATGTCCACAAGGGCGGATCCCACCGCAACGATGGTTTTTCTCAAGAATTCCATTGGGTTTTCCAGCCGGTACAAAAAACACCCCTTCCTGGAGGAAGGGGTGTCAAAATTTTATGCCTGGATTATCCAGGTTTTTTACGTAGATAATGTCAATGTCCTGGCCCTGGGGTTGAAACCCCGGGCTATCAAAAAAGCCTTGCCGCTGCGCGGGCGCTATGAGGATAAAGGCCCGTTTTCCAACAAGAAAAAACAACAAAAACAGAATTTTTGTTCTAAGAGGTTATTGCAAAATGAGGCGCAGGCTGGGTGGTTCCGGGCCGCAAGGCCCGGGTTCACACAACATTTCTAAATGATTTCTATGTGTTGGATGAACCTGCCCTTCGGGCGGAACCATCCATCCTACATCAAATTTGTCGTTTCTAAGAGTTTTGCAATTACCTCCTGACTCCTGACTCCTCCGGCCACCGTTCACCACATGAGCGACTTGTGGACCCAGCCCTTGTCTCCATCGGGAAACTCGGCGTAATGCCACTGGCCGTCGGTTTTCAAAATCTTGAAAGGCACGCCCTTCTCCACCGTGAACACCACGTCCGCCTTGGTGTTCGGCTCTTTCCGGACATTGCACTGGTCAATCTTGGCGATCCCGCATTTGACCTTGTCTGTCAACAGACTGCACAAAATCCAGGCGTCCTCTCCCTCGAAGTCCTTGAACCTGCACCAGTCCCCGGACTGCTCCATAAGGTCCACAGGATGGTACAGTTCCACCTGCCACAGGTTCGGATACTTGGTGCCTGGGCCGGAACGCACATTGGCGGTGGGCACGGTCACGGATTTTCTTTTGGCAAACACCGCCTCCGGGACCGCGGACAAAAGCGCCAAGGCGGCGCATATCAGGACAGCACAACGACCCTGCATGTGTCCGCAAGCTCCTTTTTGAAAAGTTCCGCGTCCTCCGCGCTCCCGACGATGGCCCCGTAATGCATGGGAATGGCCACCTGGGGTTTGATGCGCCGCGCGGCCTCGACCGCCTCGCCCCATGTCATGACATAGGTGCCCGAAACCGGCAGGAGCGCGATGTCCGTTTTGAAATCCGCCATTTCCGGAATAAGGTCCGTGTCCCCTGCGTGGTACACGCGGATGCCGCCAAGGGTGACAATGAAGCCAAGCCAGTTGTTTTCCCGGGGATGGAAGGGTTTGTTCACATTGTAGGCGGGCACCGCCTCGACCCGGACGCCCTGGACCTCGATAGCGTCTCCGGGCGCCATGGTCCGGATATCGCCCGTGAGTTTTTTCGCCGACATGGGCTCGGTGATGATGACAGTGCCGGGCTTTTGCATCTTGGCCGCGTCTTCCGGCGAGCAATGGTCAAAATGCTCATGCGTGACGAGAAGGATGTCGGCCTTGGGGGGCGCGGAAACCCCGTAGGGATCGAACCCGATAACAAGACCGCCATGGCTGATGGAAAAGGCGTCGTGTCCCAGCCATTGAATGCCTTTGAGCAAGTTTTCCAGCATGCGGCACCTCCCTTGGAAGTGGTCCCTGTTGCCGTATTGGCCTGATTTCCGTGAATACCTGGCCGAGTTTATGGAGAACTTGTTGTAAAGTCAATCCCCTTGGTGTATTTTTAGTTTTTTGGGTTCTGTCCGGGCCGCCCCAGGCGCCGCAAACGCCGGGAGCGCGGCCCCTCGCATACAACCCTTGCTCGCGGGCGGCCCTTTCCCGGAGCCGGACACCAGCGCCCTGCGGAGTTTTTCAGAATGGAAGAAGAACAGCCCCAGGTTCCCTACGAGCTGGTCGTTTCCCAGCCTCAACTCGAGTCCCTGGCCAAACGTCTGGACACCGCCGAGGAAATCGCCGGAGACCTCGAAGCCGACTCCATGTTCCACTACAGGGAACGGGTCTGCCTCCTCCAGCTCGCCACCCGTGAGGGCACCCATGTCTTGGACCCCCTGGTCTTGGACTCCCTGGCCCCCCTCGCCCCTGTTTTTGAAAACCCGGGCGTCCGCAAGGTCTTTCACGGCGCCGACTACGACATCCGCTGCCTCTACAGAGACTTCCGGATCGCGGTCAACAACCTTTTCGACACCCAAATAGCGGCCCGCTACCTGGGCATCCAGGAAACAGGACTCGCCAACCTCCTGGAACGGTATTTCGGCGTCCACCTTGAAAAAAAATACCAGAAAAAAAACTGGGCGCAACGGCCCCTTCCCGAAAGCATGCTCTCCTACGCCGCGGGGGACGCCCATTATCTTTTAGATCTCCGCGCGCTGCTGAGAGCCGAGCTCATCGCCAAGGGCCGCCTTGCCTGGGTCGAGGAGGAATGTGAAATCCTCACCCGGGTGCGGCATGCCCAAAAGAATGAGATGCCCCTGTTCCTCCGCTTCAAGGGCGCGGGCAGGCTGGATCCCCGCAGCCTCGCGGTCCTCGAGTTTCTTCTTTCCTTCCGCGAGGAAATGGCAAGCAGGCTGGACCGTCCGCCTTTCAAGGTAATGGGCAACATCCCCATCCTTGAGCTGGCCGCCCAAAAACCCGCAAGCCTGCGCGCCCTGAAAAAGGTGCAGGGCTTAAGCCCCAAGCAAATCGGCCGGTTTGGCAGGGAGATTGTCGAACGCGTCGCCCAGGCTTTAAGCCTTCCGGACTCGGAACTTCCCAAATATCCCCACGAAAAACGGAAAACCGCAGGTCCCAGCGTGGCGCGGCGGGTGGCGGCCTTGAAGGAATGGAGGCAAGAGGCGGCCCGGGGGCTTGAACTCGACCCGGCGGCCCTTTTATCCAACGCGCAAATCCACTCTCTGGCGCTGGCCACCCCTATCCCCAAAGAGGCGGGCACCCTCTCCGGGCTCAAGGACGTGCGGGAATGGCAGGTCCGGGAATTTGGCCCGACCCTCATTCACGTGTTGCACGGGGCGTGAGAACACGCCTCATACCAAGGTGCAAAGACAAGGTATGCCCTCACCCCGGCCCTCTCCCGCAAGGAGAGGGAGATTGAGCGGGAGCTTTCAGCAGGTGGTACGGATTGGACCGCATTTTGATATCACACATGGTTCCGCAAGGCAAGCTCCACAGAATGGGGCGAAAGATACGCATGTTCCGCCAAATACGGCTCCCGGTATTTGCGCACATAGCGCTTGCAAGGTCAGTGGCGCCACCAGGGGCACAATCCCTTCCCGGTACGCGGAAAGCGTTTCCAGAAGCTCCTGTTTCTCATCCGCCGCAAGGGTCCGCTTGAAATACCCCATCATGTGCCGCGGCACATTGGCGTGCTTGCCGGGAGTCGCAAGAAGCGCCAGGGCCTTTAGAGCTTATCCATAAATAATCTTATTGCAAGGGATTCCCCTGTTCGGGCGCACGCCGTGCGCCCCTACGGCAATGGAACCCGAGCCATCGGAGCGC
>JAGVGH010000069.1 GCA_020057225.1 Desulfobacterales bacterium
AAGGCTCCGGTGGCATGCCCTGAAAGCGAGGCCATCGCCTGCCTGGGAATACAAGGACCACAAGATGTGGCGGGGGCTTGAGCCAACTGCATACCCCAGATTATCTTTACCGCAAATATTGGGCTAAAGCCCAGGCGACAACCCTTCGCCCCTTCGGAGCGGAACATCCTTTGTTTCGTTAACGCCTGTCTCTCGGAGCAGCAGCAGCAGCAGAAGAAGTAGTAGTAGCTATGGCTAATAGTCCCGCTTCAGGAAATCGAGGCCAGATAGGATCTCAGATTCCGCTTCCGTTTTTTTAAGCCCAGCTTTTTCCTCAATCTGTCCCTGTGAAACTCCACCGCGCGCTTTGAAATGGACAGAAGCCCCGCTATCTCGCGCGAGGACGCCCCCATGCGCACGAAATTGGCGATTTCGATTTCCCGGGGTGTGAGGTCCGGTCCAAGCCCTGTCAGCTTTCCCATGAAGGGCGCGGAAATGTCCTCCAGGTTGGATTCAATGACACCGACAAACACTTGCTGGTCCCTTCCCAGCTTGGTGGCCTTGAGGTGCCGGACATAGGGGAGCACAAGCTGCCGCACGTTGGCGGCCATGCGCTCCTCGCTTTGCCGCTTCGCTGTCTTGCACTCTTCCAGTAGTTTTCGAAGGGCGATGTTCACCTCCTCGAGCTGGCGTGCGCGGATGTCCAGTTCCGTCTCCTTCCGCCGGGAACGGGTCCAGGCCCTTTTCCGCGCAAGAACCCGGGCGAACGTGTCCGCCGCGCGCGCAAGCATCCCGCGCACATCGGGATTCCAGTCGGCCGTCCCGTCCGCGGTGTCGAGAAGCACAAAGCCCTCGGGCTCGCCTTCGAGGAGCATGGGAACCAGAAGAAAGGCGCGGGAGCCTGTTTGACGGGCGAAATCAGCCAAGGCCGGGTCCGCGTCTCCGGGCGCCCCGGCATCCCCGGTTCCGGCGCATATCCCGGAGCCCAGAATTTGCCCAAGCCAGGCGCGGGTTTCCTGGGGCAGGCCGGAAATATCCGGGAAAGGAGAGGTCTGTCCCAAGTCCTGCCAGCCATACTCCGCCTCAAGCCGCCACGCTCCCTGGAGACGGGCGTAAAGGACACAGCGCCCGACAGAGACCGCCCGCCCAAGGTCTTCAAGGGCCTGGGCCATGCCCGCGTCCGCGCGCTCATCGGGAAGCGCGGCGAACCGGGCGGTGATTGCGCCGAGCACAGCCTCCAGGGCAATCCGCCTCCCCATGGCTTCAGGAGTCCCCGTGTCCTCCGCGGCGCCGGGCCGCTCCGCCCGGGTGTCCGCTGAGGGCGCAGTGCCGGGAAGTGTTTCCGTACGCCGGCCACCCGCCGTTTCCGGCGCCTTTTTTCCGGTCCGTCCGTTGCCTTTTTCACCGGCCATGTCCAGTCCTCCTCGTTCAGGGAAATATGCGGCTCATTCCATGGACGCCAACCAGGCGCGCAGATTCTGCCTCTTGTTCTTGATTCCCAGTTTTTCCCTTAATCTGTCCCGGTGGAATTCCACCGCTCTCTGGGTAATGGACAGAATGCGGGCGATTTCGGACGTGGGAGCGCCCAGGCGCACCAGATTCGCCACCTCGATTTCCCGGGGCGTGAGGTCCGAGAACCGGCCGCTCAGACGCCGTGTAAAAGGGGCCGCGAGGGATCTCAGATTGGCCTGGATGACGTTGACACACACCTGCTGTTCGCTGTCGAGCCGTGTGCCCGTCAGGCGCTGGACATAGGGCAGCACAAGGTGCTCCATGTTGTTAATAAGACGCTGCTCGGCCCGCAGGGTTTCCTCTTTGCGCTGGTTTAGAAGGGTCCGCAGGGCAAAATTGACCTCCTCCAACTGGCGGGACTGAACCTGAAGCTCCAGGTTCTTTTGCCGCACCATGTTTTGAGCCCGGCGGCGCTCCATGGCGTTCACAAACATTTCCGCCGCGCATTCCACAAGGGGCACCGCCTCCTCTTCCCAGTTTCCGGGCGCGGAAACGGAGTCAAACCCAAGAAAACCGGAAACACCTCCGACCTGGATAAGAGGGATAAGCAGAAGGGAGCGGGCACCGAGTTTTTGGCAAATGTCCTTTTCAGCGGCATCCTCCGGAGGAAGGGTAAGCGCGTCCAGAACCAAAACAATTCCGCCGTTTGTCATGCGGTCCATGAGCCATAAAAGGCTCCTTGGAGGCAGGGCGCCCAGGTCGGGCAGAGGATGGTCATGGCCGGACACGCTCCATTGATACGCCGGCATGATGTGGCTTGTGTCCTCAGACAGCACATACACATAGCAACGCTCGGCGCCCGCGAATCCGCCGATGGAGGCGAGGGCCTCGAGAGGGCCCGGACCCGTGTTTTCTTCCGGCTCCCCGAACAACTGTGTGGAGACGGCGTGGAGAACCTGCTCCAGCTCAAGATGTTTCTCAAGGCGTTTTTGATAATGGCGCAGCTCGGTGATGTTGAACCCCACCGCGCGGATAGTGCCAGGGCCGTTTTCCGCCATCTCCACATCCGTGCGGAGCACCACCCATAGGCGCCCGCCTTCCTTTGTAATAATCTCATATTCCACCTCGGACCAGAATTCCCGGCCCGAACACGCGGCTTCAAGGCGTTCGTAAAAGACGGGAAGGCTTTCGGGGGCAAGGATGCGCTCATAAGGCGCGGAGAGGAGTTCTTCCGCCGTGTATCCGGTAAGCTCCAGGGCGGCGCGGTTGACGGAAAGCATTTTCCCTGTGGCGCAGTCAATCTCGAAGTACGCCGCCGGGGCCATTTCCACCAGTTTTTGATACCGGCGCTCGCTTGCAAAGAGCTCTCCTTTGGCCTTGTGGAGGGCGGTGAGGTCGTTGAACGTGCTGACAAGGTGCGGCTTCCCCTGAAACTCCATGACCATGGCGTTCAGCAGACCGCGCCGTATTTCTCCGGACTTGGACAGAACCTGAATATCCATTCCCCGGACGCCCCTTTTTTCAGCGAGTTCGGCCACCAGGCGCGCCCTTTGATCCGGGTCGGTCCACAGGTTGAGGTCCCGGGTTGTTTTTCCCAAAAGCTCTTCCCGGGAATAGCCAAAGGTTTCGCTGTACGCGGCGTTTACCTCCACGATTCTGCCCTCGTCAAGGGTTGTCAGGGCGACACAAATCGGGGCGGCGGCGAGGGTGCATTCAAAACAGGCGCGCGTTTCAGCCAGTTGAAGGGGCTGATTTTCCAGGCGGCGGAGTTCCGCTTCGCGCCGGGCAAGCTGTTTTTCCAGGGAGTTGACTTTGCGCTCAAGCTCTTCCCGTGGTCGTTCCCGCGCCATCTTGGGTCTCCTTTGGGAAATCCGCGGGTTTCGGGAGCCAGGCCCGCCGCGCGGACATGCATGGGCGCGGCAGGATGCCTCGGTGCGGTCGGGCTGGCAGGGAATGGAAATAAACATAATTGATATACTTCATGGATACTGGCAAGTCAATTGTATTATTCAGCTTTCATTCAATCACCTTTTTCATCATCCTTTTGACCGAAAGACTGCTGCCGGACAGGACTTAAGCCTCCGGTCCGGGATTTCCCCACGCGCCAGGGACACGCCTCCCGGCCTGGCATGTCTTTTATTCCCCTCTTAAAAAAATTTACAAGGGAGAGGCCCTTGCAAAACTCATGGAAACGACAAATTTGAGATAGGCCAGGTGGTTCCGCCCGAAGGGCATGTTCACCCAACAGATATGAATCACTTAGAAATGTTCGGTACACCCGGTCCTCGCGGCCCGCGAACCACCCGGCCTGCGCCAATTATGCAATTACTTCATAAATTTTTAAATTTTCCTTTGACAGACACCTTCTTTTCTGCTTTGCTGCTGCATTTTATTAGTCTTAATAACCCCCGCCAACGAGGAGAATACCGTGAACCCGCTTGCCGCAGAACTCAACCAAATCATCCAGGCCGCCAATCCCCACGTCTTCGACATGCTCTCCCCCGTGGGCCAGAATCTTTACTTCCCCAAAGGCATCCTTGCCCAAAGCGCCGAGGCAAAGATGAAAGCCCACAAATTCAACGCCACCATCGGCATCGCCACGGAAAAAGGCCGCCCCATGCACCTTTCCACGGTGGCCTCCTACATCAAGGGCCTGCCTCCGGAACAATCCCTGACCTACGCCCCGTCCTTTGGCCTGCTTGACCTGCGCCAAGGATGGCAAAAGGCGCTGTACGCCAAAAACCCCTCCCTTGCGGGCAAGGAAATCAGCCTGCCCGTGGTGAGCCAGGCCATTACTCACGGCATCGCCCTGGTGGGTGAAGTGTGGATCGCCCCCAACGACGTGGTCATCTGCCCGGACAAATTCTGGGGCAACTACGCCCTCATTTTGTCGGTCCGCAGGGCCGCCCGGTTCTCCCACTTTCCCCTGTTCAACGCCCAGGGCGGATTCAACGTCAGCGCCTTTGCCGAGCGCGTGAAAAAAGAGGCCCGGGAGAACAAAAAAATCGTGGTTCTCCTGAACTTCCCCAACAATCCCACAGGATACACGCCGACCCAGGAGGAGGGGGAACACATCGCCGCTGTCCTCAAGGAGACGGCGGCGGCCGGGACCAACGTGGTGGCGGTGTGCGACGACGCCTATTTTGGCCTGTTTTACGACGAACGGTGCATGAAGGAATCCGTGTTCACCCGGCTTGCGGGCGCGGACGAGCGGCTGGTGGCAATCAAGCTCGACGGCGCGACCAAAGAGGATTTTGTGTGGGGGCTCCGGGTGGGCTTTGTGACCTACGGGGCAAAATTCAAGGGGGAGGCCCGGGCGTTTTACGACACTCTTGAGAGGAAGACCGCGGGCGCTGTCCGAGGCACCATCTCCAACGCGTCCCATTTGTCCCAGTCCATTGTGCTGGGGGCGATGCAACAGGGCGGCTACGAGGACCAGCGGACGGAAAAGCGGGAGATACTGCGGCGCCGGGCCGCGCGGGTTGCCGAGGTGCTGAAAGACCCGGCATACTCCGGGGCGTTCGAGGCGTATCCCTTTAACTCGGGGTATTTCATGTGCCTCATGCTTAAAACGGTGGAAGCGGAGCGGTTGCGGGTGCATTTGCTGGACAAGTACGGGGTGGGTTTGATAGCGTTGGGCAGGCATGACCTTCGGGTGGCGTTTTCCTGCCTTGAGGAGGGGGACGTGAAGGAGCTGTTTGATATTGTGCTGGCGGGAATCCGGGACCTGGAGGCGGATAAATAGACAGACGAGGACAATCCGGGGAACGGGGTTTCCCGCGCCCTTTAAACGGCAAGCAAACCTATCGGGCGTCCGTTCTTTTTCGCGGACCGGCCTTCGGAGCGCGCCATGGAAAACAGCACTCTCAAAACCCTCATCCAGGGCCAAAAACCCCTGCACAACCGAAACATCGAAATCACCTCCTACCCCGCCCCCGGAGGACGGACCGTTGTCGAGGGAACCCTCAAGGACACCCGCCTCGTGGACATCTACCGCCACTGGGACCACAAACCCCGGCCCACTGGCACTGTCCACTGGTTCACCGCCCGGCTTCTCGTGGGCGACTGGCCCCTCGCCATCCTGGACGCCGAGGCCGAGGTCCTCGAAGTCCCGTCCGGCGAGTGCGTCCAGGTCTTTGACTCCGTGAAGACCGTCATCGGCACCCGCATCACCCAGGGGTACAGCGAGGAAATACGCTCCCTCATCGGAGGCCCTCTGGGCTGCGCCCATCTCACCCATCTTGTCATCGTCATGGGCCCTGCGGCCCTGCACGGCTTCTGGACCCTCTACGCCCAGCATCCCCGCCCCATGCCCAAGAGTCTCGACGAGGTCGAGGGCCTCGGATATCTGGTCAACAGTTGCGCGCTGTGGGTGCCTGACGGCGTCCACATGCGCATGCTCAAGGAAAAAATCGCCGAACACGCGAAAAGCGGCGGCGGCGCGGCCGGCGCGTGACAAATCCGGCGGTTTGCCGGCGCCGAACCCCATGGTTTCGCGCGCGTTTTGCTGAATCGTGCGGAATGCAAGGCAAAAACCTTGCATTTTGCACGATCCAGAGGCTATGAAATACCTCATACCTCTTCCTCTTTTTACAACCCTTTGTCCTTGCTGCATTTTCATATCTTGGCACCTTCCTTGCCGTATGTTTACCGGGTCTCCGCTCCTAATTCCCCGTTCTCATTGAGCGGCATTTTGACCCGGCGGGACGCGCCACATGGGACTCCGGGCAAAAATTCTTTCAGGATACGGGGTCGTCCTAAGCCTCACCCTGGTGGTGTTCGCCTGGGCCGCCTTTTCCATGGCCGCGCTGGGCCGCGCCAGCCAGGCAATCCTCGACGAGAACTACAAGAGCATCCAGGCCGCCAACAGCATGCACGCCGCCATCGAACGCCAGGACAGCGCCACCCTGCTTGTGCTGTTGGGCTTCCACGACCAAGGCGCGGCCCAGTTCAGGGAAAACGAAAACCAGTTTCTCCAGTGGCTGGGCAGGGCAAGGGACAACATCACTGTCGAGGGCGAAGGCGCTGTTCTTGACACCATCGAAAAAAATTATTCCTCCTACCTTGCGGCCTTTTCGGGCCTTATGGAGCATCTGGCAAAAGGCGGGAGCGAATCCGGGGGGTATTACCATGGAAGCGTCCTGCCCCGGTTTTCCGCCGCCAGGGACGCGTGCGTGCGCCTGCGCGCCTTGAACGAGGGAGCCATGGACATTGCCAGCGTCAAGGCCCGGACGCTGGCACGGCGCGCCATGTCCTCGACCGTGGGGGTCGGCCTTTTCGCCATTCTCGCAGGGCTTGTTTTCAGCCTTGTCCTCTCCGGCCAGATTGTCCGCCCCCTGGTGAAGATGCTGGAGGCCACCAGGGCGCTGGCAGAGGGCCAGTACGCGGTCCGCGTGCCAGGAGAGGGAGGCGGGGAAATCGCGCGTCTGGCGGCCAGCTTCAACGCCATGGCCGGGCGTCTGGGCGAATACCACCGGATGAACCTCGAGCGGATCGTGGCTGAGGAGCGTAAAAGCGAAGCGGTGCTGCAAAGCATTGACGAAGGCGTGCTTGTCGCGGGCCCGGATTTCCGGATACTGAACCTCAATCCCATGGCCGCAGGCATTCTTCAAGTGTCCAAATCCGACATCCTGGGCAGACATTTTTTGGAGGTTCTGGGTGACGAGCGGCTGTTTGCCCTTGTCCGGGAGGCTGTGGAGACGGGAAAGGCGCCAGAAGGGGCGGAAATCCGGGAGATAGAGGCAAAAGGACGCGGGGCACGGCATTACTCCTGCTCCGCAACCCCGGTGCTGTCCGGCCAGGACGCGGTGCTTGGCGCGGTTCTTCTTCTCAGGGACGTTACCCGGGCCATGGAGATGGACCGCATGAAGAGCGAATTCATTATGACAGCCTCCCATGAGCTCCGCACTCCCCTGCACAGCCTGGGCATGAGCATCGAGCTTTTGGCCGAGGGAGTCCGGGATTCCATCTCCCCCAGGGCCTGGGAGCTATTGGAGGCGGCCCGGGAGGAAACCGCACGGCTCAAAGCCCTGGCGGAAGACCTCTTAAGCCTGTCGCGCATCGAGGCGGGAAAGCTGGAGCTGGATTTCGCCGATGTTCCGCCCCTCTTTCTTCTGGAAAAGGCGGCGGGGGTTTTTAAAAACCAGGCAGAAGAACAGTCTGTGCAAATCCTGGCGGATGCCCCCGGGGAGATATCCGACGCGCGGGCCGACGCCAACAAGACAGCCTGGGTTCTCACCAACCTCATCGGCAACGCCCTGCGGCACATGCCCAAGGGGGGAACTGTGCGGCTCGCCGCGAAACAGGCCGGGGCGTGGATTTCGTTTTCCGTCTCCGACACGGGGCCGGGAATACCTTTTGAGTATCAGTCCCGGATTTTCGACAAGTTTGTCCAGGTAAAAACCGGCGCCGCGCCCGGAGGCACGGGTCTGGGTCTTGCAATTTGCAAGGAAATCGTCCGCGCCCACAAGGGCGTGATCTGGGTGGAGTCCAAGCCCGGCGAGGGAAGCGTTTTTTGCTTCACCCTTCCGGCGGTTCCATCCGGGAAACAGGAGAAACCATGAGCACACGTTCCGTCCTGATTGTGGACGACGAGAAAAACATCCGGCTTACCCTGGCGGAGTCGCTCTCCTCCATCGTTCAAGACATTGAAACCGCCATCAACGGCGAGGAGGCTTTGGAAAAACTCGCGCGCAAGGATTTTGCCCTTGTGCTTTTGGACATCCACATGCCCGGAATGGACGGGATGGAGGTCCTGCGGCGGCTGCGGGAGACACGGCCGGGCATCCGGGTCATCATGATAACAGCCCATGGCACGGTGGACACCGCGGTGGAGGCCATGAAACTGGGGGCGGTGGATTTTCTTCAAAAGCCCTTTACCCCCGCGGACATCCGGGCCTTGGCGGGACGGGCGCTGGACCGGGAGCATCTGGACGAGGAGCGCGCCCAGGGCTTTCACCAGCACATCGAGCTTGCCCGGAAATGCTTCAATGAAAGGCGCTTTGACGCCGCCGGGGAATTTCTGAGGCGCGCCATCGCCGACGACCCGTCCCGTCCGGAGCCGTTTAATCTTTTGGGAGTGCTCCTGGAACTCAAGGGGGACAAGATAGAGGCGCAAAAGAACTACAGGGCGGCGCTCGCGCTGGACCCCACCTACACCCCGGCGGACGCGAATCTCAACCGGGTTGTGGGAATCACGCCCTTTGAAAAAATCGCCCTGGAAAAGGCGGGCGCGGAGAAAAAGGAGAGGCGCTAAATGCCCGGGAGCCTTTACATTGTCATTGCCGGTTGCGGCAGGCTGGGATCCCATCTTGCAAACCGTCTGAGCCGCCAGGGCCATGGACTCGTGGTGATTGACCAGGACGAGGCCGCTTTCAAGGGCCTGTCCTCCGAGTTCAGCGGATTTCGGGTGGAAGGGGATGTGTGCGAGCTCCGGGCGCTGCGGCAGGCCAGAATGGACAAGGCCGACATCGTCTTTGCCGTGACCCGGAAGGACAACGCCAACCTTATGGTTGTTCACGCGGCCCGCACTCTTTTCAAGGTTCCCCGGGTTATGGCCAGGGTGTACCATCCGAGCCGGGAGGGCCTGTTCCGCCTCCTGGGCGCGGACACGGTATGCCCGACAACCGAGGCCGCGGAAAAAGCCCTGGACTGGGTTGGCCCGTTCATGGTGTTTCCGGGAAGGAGCGCCTTGTGAAAGTTCTGATAATTGGCGAGGGGAAAGTTCTGTATTTTCTCACGCGGACGTTTCTGGCCAAAGGGCACACGGTGGGCCTTGTCTCCAATGACAGGGAGGAATGCGCGCGGCTTGCCCGTCAGCTCAAGGCGGAGATTTTTTACGGCGACGGAAGCGACCCGGCGCTCCTTGAGGACGCGGGCATTCACGGAACAGACGTGGTGATTGCCGTCATGCCCCAGGACCAGGACAACCTGGCGGTGGCCCTGCTCGCGAAAAAAGAGTTCGAGGTGCCCCGGGTGCTGGCGATGGTGAACGACCCGGAAAACGAGGAGGGGTTCCGCGCCCTGGGTCTCAATGTGTTTTCCACCATCCGGACCCTTGCGAGCCTTGTGGAGCAGCAGGCGGAGCTGGAGGAGATCACCAATCTGATTCCCGTGGGCGCGGGCCGCGTCAATGTGACGGAAGTGCTCTTGCCTGTGGAATCGCCTGTGGCGGGCAAGGCCCTTCAGGAAACCGGGCTTCCGCCCGACTGCCTTGTCGCGGTGATTTTGCGCGAAGGAGCGCCCCTTGTGCCGCGCGGGGCGACCCGGCTTGAGGCCGGGGACAGGCTGGTGCTCATCACCTTGCCGGAAAACCACGGTCCGGTCCTCCGCGCCCTGACCGGAGAGCGGAGGTAGCCGCCAATGCGCGAACGGGCCTACCTCCGGACGCGGTACAGCGTTGTGTGCGCCTATACGGGCCTTATTCTGGGCATCACGGGCCTTGTCATGCTCACGCCCCTGGCCGCGCTCGCCGGATGGCCGGAGGAGGCGGGGATTGCCTGGGCGTTTCTTGTTCCGGCGGCCTGCCTCGCCATTCCGGGATTCTGGGCATGGCGCGCCCTCCGGCCCTGGGACGCAAGGCTGTCCAGGCAGGAGGGCAGTGTTGTGGTGCTTCTGGGCTGGACAGGAGCCTGCGCCGCCTGCGCGGTTCCCTTCATGGCCGTCGAGGGCATGAATTTCACACAGGGCGTTTTTGAGTCTGTGAGCGGATGGACCACCACCGGGCTTACGGTTCTGGATTTCACCCGCGCCCGGCACGTCACCTATTTGTGGAGGAGCATCCTTCAGCTCGCCGGGGGCGCCGGACTGGCCATTTTCATGCTCGCGGCCGTGGCCGGTCCCGTGGGCCCTGGAGTGGGCGCAGCCGAGGGGCGCGACCAGCTTGTGCCCAATGTGCGCCAGTCCGCCCGCATCGTGCTCGTCATGTACGCCGGATACGCGGCGGCGGGTACTCTCGCGTACCTTCTTGTCGGAATGAGCCTGTTCGACGCGGTGAACCACACCTTCGCCGCCATTTCCACGGGCGGGTTCTCGACCCATGTCGAAAACATCGCCTACTTCAACTCTGTGCCTGTCGAGGCCGTGACTGTGGCGCTCATGATTCTGGGCAACCTCAATTTCGTCACCGCCTGGACTCTTTTTCAGGGAAAATTCAGCGCGGTCTGGAAAAACGGCGAAATCCGGGCCATGCTCTTTTTGCTCGCCGTCTCCATCCCGCTCCTGTGGGTGTTTACCTGCAAGGACGCCCTTGCCCCGGGACAGAGTTTCCGCACTGCGGTGTTCGAGCCGGTTTCCGCCCTCACAACCACTGGTTTCAACACCGTGACGTATCAAAAATGGAACGGGACAGGGGTGCTTCTGCTCACGCTTCTCATGTTCGTGGGCGGCGGGCTGTGCTCCACGGCGGGCGGCATCAAGCAGCACCGGGTGTATATGCTCTACAAGGCTTTTGTGTGGGAAATGCGCCGCGTGCTCAGCCCGCCCAGCGCCGTGTTCGAGCCTTCGATATGGGAGGCGGACAAGCGGGTTTTTGTGTACGGCGCGCGGATCCGGGAAGTGGCGGTTGTGGTGTGCGTGTTTCTCGTCACATACATCTTAGGGGTTCTTGTGCTGACAGCTTACGGCTATGGCCTGGGGGAGTCCCTCTTTGAGTTTTCAGCGGCCCTTGGCGACGCGGGGCTTTCCATTGGACTTACCCTCCCGGACGCGCCCAAGGGCGTGCTGTGGACGGAAACCGCCGCCATGTTCCTGGGACGGCTGGAATTCATGGTTCTTTTTGTGGGGGCGGTGAAACTTTTCCGGGACGCGGGAGCTTGTTTCAAGGCCAAATAAGCGGGAAAGCCGCAGCGTAAAAAGGTTTTTCGGGCCAGATATCTTACATTTTTCATAGTGCTTATCCCTAAATACTGCTGAGGAGGATTTTAGGGGCGCTTTTTCATCGCGGGCGCACGCCGTGCGCCCCTACGGTTATGTGACGGCCGTTATC
>JAGVGH010000092.1 GCA_020057225.1 Desulfobacterales bacterium
ATTCTATGTCCGGATTATCCGCGTTTTTTGCGTAGATAATGTCTGAGCCATGGTCCTGGGGTTGAAACCCCAGGCTATCTCAAAAACCTTGCCGCACCGTGGCTGCTATGAGGAGAAATACCCATTTTATAACTAAAAAACACAATAAAAGATGATTTTTTATTCTAACTCCTAACTCCTAACTCCTAAATTCTCCGGCTTTGCCGGTTTAGGCTTTAGACTTTAGACTTTAGACCTTAGTTCTGCTTTGGCCAAGTTTCATCAAATAATATTATTTCTACATTTCAAACTGTCATTTCGAGCGAAGCGGAAAATTTTGGCGTTAACCGGATGCCCATCAAAGACAAAATTTCCCGCTTCGCTCGAAATGACACTTCAACTTGTCTTGCAGACAAACCACCAGTCATCAGGTTGTAATGCCTTGACCGTCAAAAAACAAGGTCTGCGGCCTTGGTCAAGTTGCCAAAGCAGAAATGAGTTCCCGCCTCTGAGTCCTCAAAGAAGGCCTTAGGCTTTAGGGCTGGTTGTAAATGGCCCGTTTTCGAGGGGGCAGCGCCATTATCTACACAAAAAACATAGATAATCCGGACATAAAATCTGATTCCGTGTCACACTCCCAGCAGATCTGTAAACGCGCGGCACACAAACTCCACGTCCTCCTCGGTGATGTTGGCCGCCGAGGCCAGGGATATTCCGCGCTCCTCCACCTGCTTGGCCACAGGGTTCTCATAGCGCATAGGAAGGGAAGGAAAACGGCTCATGCGCGGAAACGCGGGGCGGCAGTGGACATTCAGTTCCTTCAGCCCCAAGAGGATCGCGTCGCGTTTGGCCCGGGTAGAGTTGGTGAGCAGGAGCGAAGGATAGCAGTAGTTGGAGAAACAATGCTCTTTTTCGGTGATGAGCTTGACTCCGGGCGTGTTTTCCAGGCGCTGTTTGTACCAGTGGAATATCTCCCGTTTTTTGGCCACGAGCTCGTCAACCCGCTCCATCTGGGCCAGGGCCAGGGACGCGGCGATGTTGCCCATGGTGTACTGGTAGCCTTCCATGTCCGACCAGAACACGGCCCGGGAGTCGGTCCTGCCCATGGAGGCCAAAAGCTGAACCCGTTCAAAGAGCTTTGCGTCATCCGTGACCAGAATGCCTCCTTCGCCGCTCACGGTAATTTTGGCCCCGTGGAAGCTGAAGCAGCCGAAGTCTCCGAAGGTGCCTGTTTTTTTCCCTTTGTAGCGGGCGCCCATGCTGGGCGCGGCGTCCTCGATGACCGCAAGGCCGTTCTCCCGGGCGATTTCCATGATGGGGTCCATGTCGCAGGGATGGCCAAAGCAATGCACCAGCATGATGGCTTTGGTTTTTTGGGTGATGGCGCGCCGGACAGCCTCGGGGGAGATGCACCAGGAATCCGGGTCAATGTCCACAAACACCGGCGTTGCGCCTGTGTAGGTGATGGCGTAGGCTGTGGCGACCCAACTGAAGTCGGTGCAGATGACCTCGTCTCCGCGCTCAAGTCCCAGGGCCGCGCAGGAAAGGTGCAGGGCAAGGGTGCAGCAGTGGGTGGCAAGGGCGAATTTCTTGTCCAGATAGCGGCGGATCTCGGCCTCCAGGAGTTTTACGTGTTTGTCGTAGGTCTCGTACCAGCCGTTTTCCACAGCGTCCAGCGCGTAGTCCTTTTCCTTTTGCGTGATCCAGGGGCCGGCAAAGGCGATTTTTTTCCGGGACATGGCGTTCATTGTCTCCTGTTGTTGTCTTTTGTAAGATACAAAAGGCGCAAGGGATCAGGGATTCGGGACTCAGGTGTCAACGTGGAAGGAAAAGAGCCCGCTTTTTTCCACCGCGTACTCCGCGCGGAAAAGCGGATTGGCAAACGCGGCAAAGGCCCTATTGTCCCTGGCCTTGCTCTTGGGGCCCTGGCGCGGCAAGGGTGTCCGGAAAAAGCGTCTCCAGGGAAAGGCCGCGCACGCGGGCAAGGCAGGCGTCCAGCGCTTCCGCCTCTGTGTCCCCGGTTCCCCAGTATTTTCTCTCCGCCCAGGTGGAGAGAACATTGGTGGGAATGGCAACGCAGCGGGCGTCGGTTTTACCATGCATTATCGCATGCACATCAATGAACACCCGGTCGTTGTCCCTTAAAAGCTCATAGCGGACAACCCGGGTGAGAATGTCGTCGGGATTCACATTGTACATGGCATGGCTCCTTGTGCCGCGTCCGGAAAATGGTTGGCCGGGCCGTCCTGTTTTCCGTGACCATAGGGCATGGAGGGGTCTGTGTCAACACGCCGCCGCGCGCGTTGGACCCGATGGGCCCAAAAGCCGGGGAGTTTGGGCCCGCTGCGGTTTGCCCTCCTCCGGACGGGCCGGGTTTCCTTTTCACAATGTCCGGGCAACGCCTCGCCGCAGTGCCGCGTCCTGGCAGGGTAACCTTGGAATTTTCGTGAGGTGATTGCATTATTGGCGTAGGCCGGGTGGTTCCGCCCGAAGGGCAGGTTCATCCAACAGATATGAATCATTTAGAAATGTTGGGTACACACGGGCCTTGCGGCCCGGAACCGCCCAGCCTGCGCCCAATTTTGCGATTACCTCTAAAATATCCGGTTTTGGCTTCCGATTCAATAGGTCCGGATATTTTCCGGTTCGCCGGCGTTTTTTGTCCGTCCGGCGCCCTGGGGGCGTCCTGGAAATGTTATGCTGTACAAACCGGCCCCGGAACGCTATAACTGTTCCTGGGGTCCGGTCCGCCGGGTCCGGACGCGCCCTTTCACGGAAAAGGCTTTAGCCCTTCCCTTACTCTCGCTGGAAGACCGCGCCATGTCCCTAAGAGGCAATCTCGAAACCTTCTTTTTTGCGAGCGTCCTTCAGTTTCTCTCCAATGAGAGAAAAACAGGCATTCTTTTCCTTAAGGAAGGCGAGGACAACGAGGTAAAGGTCTATATCCGCGACGGAACCATCATCCACGCCTCGGGGAGTCAAAAAGAGGCGCGCCTTGCCCACATCCTGAAAAGCAGGGGAATTGTTCCCGCCGAGGACCTCAAGGCCGCCCTTGAAACCGCCCGGGAAAAGAAAATGCCCTATGGCAAGGTTCTGGTCGAGCGCGGTCTCATTTCCCTGGACCTGTACCGGAAATTCGCCCGGAAGCAGGCCGAGGAAATCATCTACAAGCTTTTTCTTTGGAAAAAGGGGGAGTTCGAGTACAAGGACCAGGCGTTGAACCTGGACGAGGACCTGATAATCAACCTCAACACGGTGGAGGTGATTCTCGAGGCCTCGCGGCGCATTGACGAGATGTCGGTTCTTGTGAACCAAATTCCCAACAGCGGCATGGTGCTCAAGATTTCCGAAAAGTATCCGGATAAAAGGGAAATCAAGCTCAACGCCGCGGAATGGCATCTGCTTTCGCTCATAGACGGAAGAAGGACGGTGCGGGACATCATCGAGGCGAGCGGCCTGGATGAGTTTCCCGTGTACAAGCTTCTTTTTTCGCTGCTTTCATCGGGACTCATTGAGAAAACGGAAAAGCCGGCGGCGCAGAGGGAAGAGTTTTTCGACGCCAAGGGCGTGGCAACTGTGTATTCGGATATTTTCCAGATAATCCACAAAAAAAGCGAAAACGAGCTTGGAAACCGGGCCGGGGTGTTGTTTGAGGAATCCAAGTCCAAGCTCAACTCCAAGCAGCGCATCCTGTACCGGAATTTGAAACCCGGCGCGCCGGTTGAGGAAAACACGGCGGCGGTGCTGTCGGCCCTTGCGGGGTTCAAGGACCCGGGCGTGTCTGGCGTGGATTTGCTGATTGGAGCGGGCAACGACTATTTGGCCCATCTGTTGGGCAATCTCAAGGACCATCTGGGCCAGGCTCTTACCCGGGATATCCTGGCGGGGATCGAGGGAGTTTTGGGGTATGTGAACACCTACCATGGGAACTCCGCAAAGAAGGATATGATCATCAACGGGATCCATGAGGTTATGAGTCTTGTGGAGGAGCTTGGAAAGGATGGAAAGAAGCGCGGCGGGGTGCTGGGACTGTTTAGACCATAAGTCCGGCTATAATGTTGTCCTAAACCGGCGGAGCCGGAGAATTCAGAATTCAGAATTTAGGAGTTAGAAGTTAGAATAATAGGGAGAAAAGCCTGTTTTCATAGAGGGTGTAAAACAATTTGTGTAAATGGCCGTGATTCCCTATAATCTTGGGCAGGGAGGAAAGATTTTTTTTGATATAAACGGGCCTCATTCCTCATAGCAGCCGCATAGCGGCAAGGCTTTTAAGATAGCCTGGGCTTTCAACCCCAGGACCATGGCTTTAGGGTTGGCTGCAAACGGCCTGTTTTTGAAGACTGCGCCATTATCTACGCAAAAAAGCGCGGATAATCCGGACCCGGAAGTTAGGAATGGCTTTGCCGCAGCCCCCCCGGGCCGAGGGCCTTTTGGAATGGCTGTCCGTTTAAAGCGCGGCCGCCCTGGGTTCTGAATCCCGCATTGACCTCACGGCCTTCCTTTGCATGTGCCGGGACGCTGACGACATTTTTCCGCCCGTGCCCCTTTCTGGCCGATCAATCGTTACCTCCAAAACCTCACCGTGTAAGCGTCTCGTTTCTCAACGGTTTCATACTGTGCGTTG
Organism: Desulfobacterales bacterium; assembly: GCA_020057225.1. Taxonomy (GTDB): domain Bacteria; phylum Desulfobacterota; class Desulfobacteria; order Desulfobacterales; family Desulfatibacillaceae; genus JAGVGH01. The sequence continues at coordinate 4,604 of JAGVGH010000092.1, forward strand.
CGCGGCTCCCGCCGGGCAACCCGTTTTCTTTGAGGGGCGCGCCTGAACAGCGTATGCATGCGCTTTGCCCGGACTTGCGCTGCGTACCCGGCAGTCCGGCAGCCAGATGCGCCGGCGCGCGGAGGCAGGGCGTTTTGCAGAATGACTTTCCGATTGATTTGTCTGTTCTGTCTTGCCGGCCGCCTGCCGTCGCTCCGGCGAACGCAGGGGAAAAGGGTAAGGGATAAAAAAGGGCCGACCTGGCTTCCGCCTGGGCGGCGCCCGACTGCGCACTGAACCGGGGTCAGTACGGACCACATTGAATAGGAAGGGAATGCTGGCAATCGCTATAACAGAGAAGAAAAGGTCTTTGCGCTTGCGGATTCCTGTGCAGTGTTTCCCCGCCCGCGCCATGCGCCTTGTTCCTTGTTAGTCCATCAAATTCCGTTTTCTATGAGCCGTCGGTTCCAAAAGCATCGGTTCTGCCAACCGCATTTCCATCCAAAAATTGATCCCTCATCTTAAAAAAGGCAATATTTTATTGACTTTGGAAATGCATAGGAGTATCGGTTTGAATCATTGCATATCAAGCCTTGCACCGTCTTGGCGGGTAAGGAGTACGTTCCCCGTTCAGTCGCGCACACCACACAAAGAAACCGGGAGGTTGCAGCATGTCCAAAACCCTGACGGAAATGGCCGCCGAAATCGTTTCGGCCCAGGCCGCCCACACGCCTATGAGCGTCGAAGAAATCACCGATGCGTTGACCAAAACCTTCAACGCCCTGAATGAAATCCGCCGCTCCGAAGACGCTCCGCCCGCCGGGGCGCCAGCGCCCATGGAAGAAGAAACGGATGAAAGCTCCGGCTTCCTTGCCGAACTCCGTAAAAACCCCATGAAGTCCATTCAGAAACACCGGGTCATCTGCCTCGAAAGCGGACGCGAGTTCAAGCAAATCACAAACCGGCATCTGCGCGAGTTTGGCATCACCACCAAGGAATACAGAAAAAAATGGGGCATCCCGGCGCGGCAGCCCTTGTCGGCCAAGGCGCTTACCGCCACCCGCCGCAAGAATGCCCAGGAAAGAAACCTGGGAGAGCTTTTGAAGAACGCCCGGGCAAAGCGCGGGAAAAAGGGCGACAAATAAGCGCGTCCCCCTCACTGTACAACAGAAAAAAAGGCCGCCCGAAGCGCGTTCCATCGCGTCTTCCGGGCGGCCTTTGTATTTTCGCGGTTTGTGTTGTCCTCTTCCGCCAAGGTGCAATCAGACGAGGTAATTGCAAAAGTCTAAGAAACGACAAATTTGAGGCGGGCAGGGTGGTTCCGCCCGAAGGGCAGGTTCACCCAACAGATATGAATCATTTAGAAATGTTGTGTGAACACGGGCCTCGCGGCCCGGAACCACCCGACCTGCGCCTCATTTTGCAATTACCTTGGACATATAAAAAGGTACGCCCTCACCCCGGCCCTCTCCCACAGGGAGAGGAAGATTGAGCGGGAGCTTTCAGCAGGTGTTACGGATTGGACCGCATTTTGGTATCAGCAGGGGTTATGGATTTGAACGCATTTTGGTATTAGGCCCAGCGGATCGTCTTTGCAAGCACCCCTGTGATGTCTTGTATCTCCACCTTCGCCGAATCCTCCATAAACGGATCCCGCATGGCGCAGGCCAAATGAATCTGGCACTTGGGGCACGCGGTCACCAAAAGGTCCGCGCCCGCCTCCCGCGCCTGCCGGAGCCTCTCGGTCTGCATGGCCTTCGAGTGCGCCCCGCACCCTGTCCACGCGCAGTTCCCGCAGCACAGGGCGTTGGCCCCCCGGTCCCGCATCTCCCGCATTCCGGCCACGTCCAGGCGGCTTAACAGCGCCCTGGGAAGGTCCGGCCTCCCCTCGTGGCGCGACAGCCTGCACGGGTCCTGGAAAGTGATGTTCCGCTCCAGACGCTCGAACGCCACCGCGCCCTTCCCGATCTCCCTCTCCAGCGCATCCAGAAGATGTGTCACCTTGAAACGCCGTTCAATCCCCATGGCGGGATAGTCGCGGGAGAGCGTCCTGTACCCTTCCGGACAGGCCGTGATCACTTCCTCGACTCCCATGGCGTGAATGCGCTCCGTGTTGAGCCGGGCCAGGGCGAGAAATCCCTCCTTGTCCCCGCTCCACAATAAATCATGGCCGCAGCAGCGTTCGTCGTCCAAAACCGCGGGGGTGATATCGAAGAAGTTTAAAAGCCTAAGCCCGTCAGCGAGGATATGGGTGAGGCGGACACCCAGCGGGCGGCGGAAAAACACGTCGAAATACGGGGCGCATCCTCCGAAGAAAAGGGTCTTGCTGGTCCGGTCCGTGCGGATATCCTCCGGCAGCCAGTCCCAGTGCCGAACAGGGAGGTCCGGGGAACACATGGCCCGGGACAGGGATTGAAAAAATCCTCCGTGGCTTTCCTGGCCCGTGTTTCCCGAAAGAAACAGGGCGTGGCGCGCGTCCCTGACAAAATCCGGAAAATTCACAGCCGAGGGGCACAGGGTCTGGCAGGTTCCGCATGTGAGGCAGGTCCAGATATCCCGGGCCACCGCAGGGTCTCCGGCGCGCCCTGAAATCACGGCCTGGGCGATTGCCCGGGGGGAAAAGGGCTTGCCCGCAATGGCGACAGGACAGGCGGAGGCGCATTTGCCGCAGTCCTGGCATACATTCAGGTCATGGGCCGCGGCCGCCTTCCGGATATGCTCCTCAAAGCTCCCGGTTGCCCGGGGTTCGGGGCGGAAAACAATGGGGGAGGGGCCAAGCTCCCGGATTCTTTCGGCAAAGGCTGTAAGGAAAGAAGCAAGCCCCCTGTCCTCCTCGGGTCCAAAGGTGGCGTGGGCCAGCCGGTCTTTGGAAAGGCCGAGAAGACCAAGGATTTCCCGTGTGTCGGCCACGTTGTCCCTGGCCGCGCAGGCTCCCATGCCATAGCGGCACGCGCCCTCCTTGCACCCGGCAACAGCCACTCCGGAAGCTCCCATCTCGAAAGGCTTGAACAGGAGGGACCTGCCCACCCGGCCCGCGCATGGAACACGGACCATCTTGATCTCATGCGGAATGCCTGCGCGGGTATCCATAAGGGTCTGAAACGCGGCGTGGGGGCCCCAGGTGCATAAATAGAGGATGATGGTGTGTTCCATGGCAATGCCTTTGACAGATTGACAGGGGGATTATCCCTGAAGGATTTCTCCGAGCCGCTGCTCTAAAAACGCCTGGTCGCGGTACGGGCTGTCCGCCGCGCCGGAAGGACACACGGAAATGCAGTTGCCGCAGCCCTTGCAAAACGCCTCGTCCACGTGGGCGCAATAGCCGCCCATGCCGTTGGGCCGAAGGGTCACTGCGGTAAAGGGGCAGGCCGAGGCGCAGGCCCCGCATCCCCGGCAGCGCTCCGCATCCACCGCCACGGTGTATCCTTTTTGCTGGCGGGGCCCCCTGGGCATGGCCGCCGCGGTCAGCACGGCAGCCGCCGCGCCCTTGGCCCGCTCCGACAAGACCACGCCCGGAGGACTGGCAAGAAAAAGTCCTGATATGGATGTCCTGCCCGGCAAAAGATAGGGGATCCCGGGCACTCCCGGACGTTGCACGGTCTCGGTGACGCCCCGGGGCGGCAGTCCGTCCTGGGGCGTGTACGGAACCCGGCGGCTCGCCTCCTGTCCCAGGATCACCGCCCCTGCCGTGAGGGCTTTTACGCCTGCCCCGGTTTCAACCGTCAGGCGGAAATTGCCCACGGACCCGGAAATGGAACGCACCCTTGAGCCGCCGAACCACTGAATGTTGGGGTGCGCAAGGTCATCCGGAGGCGCGGTGTTATCGCCAAAAACAAACACATCGTGTCCGGCCTGGGCCAGGGTCAGGGCCGCGCTCCGCACCGCCTCGGACTGGCCTATGGCCGCCGCGGTGAAATGGTGGCTCCGGACAATGTTGGCAAAAGGCCTCAGATGCGCCGCTCCGCTCACCGCCCGGTTAATCAGACCCTCAAAGCGGGCCGTGGCGGTCTCCGGAGCCTCCCTGAGCAGGGAAAGGGCCTCTCCCCGGATGTTCACACACTCGACCATGGCCCTGGAAACGCCCGTGCCCCGGAAAAGCGCGTCCTTGAGCCGGGTCCGCTGGTCTGTGCAGGCGCTGCAGATGAAATTCAGCGGACAGCACACGCAGGACGCGAGCACCACCCGGGTGATGTCTTTTTGGCGGATGGCGCGCACGATGTAGGCGGCGCCCTCTGCCGTGCAGGCCGCGGGAAGCGTCTCGGCATGGACAACGCCGTCGCTTCCGGGAAGCCCGGCCACAAACCCGGAAAGGCCGTCGTGCCAGCCCAGGGAATCGTTGCAGCGGCAGGCGAAAACACCCACCCGGATTTCCGGGTCAAGCCCCGGGTCGGGCGCGGTCTGGGGCATCCCGTAGCCCCGGATGCGGGACGATGTGGAGGAGAGCAGCACCATGGCCTGGGCGGCTGCCGCGAACCCCCTGGAAAGATGGGCGTAAACCCCCGCTTCCTGGGCGTTTTTAGGATAGGCGCGGAGCACGTCCTCCCCCTTGATGGACGGGGCAAGGGCCGGATCCGCCAAAATCACGACGCCCGCCTGTTCGGTAATCTCTTCAGCCTGGGCCGCGTGGTCAATGGCTCCGACAGCCGCGCAAGCCTCTTCGCACAACAGGCACTCGGAACAGGCGCCGCAGGCGAGACAGCGCTCCGCCTCGCTAGCGGCCTGGGCCTCCGTGTATCCCAGGGCCACTTCCCCGAAACTGTTTGCCCGGGCCCGGGGCCGCGTTTCGGGCATTCCCGCCCTGGGCCGTGTGGGAAGCCCCGGGGCAATGGGTAAAAAGTCTCTGTCCACAGGACGGGTGCTCCGGCCCGGCCGTCTTGCCCCGGCGAGGTCGGCGTGCAGTGCCGCGGCGGCCCGCCTGCCCGAGGCCATGGCGGAGACCACTGTGGAGGGGCCTGTGGCGGCGTCGCCCGCCGCGTACACCTTGGCAAGGCTGGTCCGGCCCGCGCCGTCCTCCCCGAGCAAGCCCTTGTCGGTAACAGCCACGCCCGGTCCGCTTTCCTCGGAATACGGCCCGGCCTGTCCTATGGCCACAAAGGCGAGATCAAAGGCCGCGTCGTCCGCCGCGCCTCCGGGCACGTCCTTGGGCCAGGGAATCCCCTTGGCGTCCGGCTCGCCCGGGCGGGTGGGAACAAGGCGAAGGGCCTTGAGACGCCCGTTTTCGCCGAGAAACTCCTTGACGCGGCGGGAACAGACAATAGCGATGCCCTCCTCCCGCGCGCCGTCCACCTCTTCGGGATCGGCGGGGAGCATGTCCGCGGGGAACCAGGACAGGAGCGTCACCCGGACACCCGCCCGGAAAAGTGTCCGGGCAAGGTCAAAGGCCGCGTTGCCGTCACCCACAACGGCGGCGGTTTTTCCCTTGACCGGGGGCGCGTCTCCCCGGTGGAAGCGGGAGAGATATTCGACACAGCCAAAGACGCCTTCGAGGTCTTCCCCGGGTACTCCGGTCTTCCGGTCTTTCCAGCAGCCTGTTGCCAAAACCGCCGCGTCAAAAATGCCTTGGATTCGGGATAATCCGTTCGATTCAAGGATATCCTTGCCGCATTGGAACGCGACCCCCAGCCCGGCAATCTGCTCAATTTCCCGGTCCAGGATTTCCCTTGGCAGCCGGTGCGGACCTATGCCGTACCGCAGCATCCCGCCGGGACGCTCCTCCTTCTCAAACACCGTCACGGCGTAGCCCAGACGCGCCAAATCCGCCGCGGCGGCCAGACCCGCGGGGCCTGAGCCCACAACCGCCGCTTTCTTCCCGTTGGGTGCCGAGACAGCCCATGAGGCCGCGTTCCCGCTTTTCAGCTCCCAGTCCGCCAAAAACCGCTTCACGTCCCGTATGGCGACCGACTCATCCACCTCGCCCCTTCGGCACGCGGACTCGCACGGATGGTTGCACACCCTGCCGCACACTCCGGGAAGCGCGTTGTCCCTGCGCACAACAGCCAGGGCCTCGGCGTACCTCCCCTGGCGGGTCAGGGCCATGTACGCTTGGGCGTTCACCCCCAAAGGGCAGCTCTCCTGGCACAGGGGACGGTTCCGTTTTTCCAAAACCGGCCTGCCCGGCAGGGCCCGGCGGCTTGAAAGAACAAGGGGAGTCCGCCCCTCGTGGTCCACAACCGGACACACCTCGACGCATCTGCCGCACAGGGTGCAACGCTCCCTGTCCACATACTCCGGAGCCTTTCGAATGCGCACGGCGAATCCCTGGGGGGTGTGCTTGATTTGCTCCACGGCGGCGGGAAGATGGCACACGGCGGAGGGGTTTCTCAAAATGCGCAAAAGCCCCGAGCGGTGGGCGAAATTGAAGGGTACGCCCGAGGGTGTGCGCCACCGTTCCTCGGCGAGTTTCCCGTCCAGGTCCGGCGAGGGGTCCACCAGGCACACGGGGATGCCAAGCTCCCCCAGTTTGTTCGCGGCGGCGATGCCCGAGGGAGTGGCACCGATGATGATGACCTTGTGCAGCCGTCCTTTGGCCCGTTTCATTCGACAATCCTTGAAAACGCTCTGGTTGCCCTGTGATGGGACGCTCAGATTCTGTGTCTGGATTACCCGTGCTTTTTGCGTAGATAATGGGAGCGCTCTCGCCCTGGGGTTGAAACCCTGGCTATGTTAAGTGCTTATCCCTAAATACTGCTGAGGAGGATTTTAGGGGCACTTTTTCATCGCGGGCGCACGGCGTGCGCCCGAACAGGGGAATCCCTTGCAATAAGA
>JAGVGH010000068.1 GCA_020057225.1 Desulfobacterales bacterium
AATTATCGTTTTCGCCGCAAACCTGGGGCTAAAGCCCAGGCTACAACCCTTCGCCCCTTCGGGGCGGGAACCTGCGGCATAGCTGTCGGAGTAGTATTAGGAGTTAGAATAAAAAAAGAGAGTGTTAGCCCGAGATAGATAATCCTTTTTGGCACCTTTGGTCCACATTCCGGACGCACGCCGTGCGCCCCAACGGCAATTGAACCCGCCATTAGGATGCTACAATCCTGATGCAGATTCAGGTCTTGCCATCAGGCGCCCGCGCCATCTATCTTTCATTAACACTTCCCAAAATAAAACATGTCTTTAAAAAATGGGACGGGACGGGACGGAAACATAAAAAGGCGCCGCGCCGGTTATGTATCCAAGTGTCATATCCCATAAAAAAGGTTTGTTTTCAAGAACAACGAAAAAACGACACGGACGCTGTCTTCTGGTTTTCACAATCCTGCCCGCTTCCGGGGCTTTTAGCGCCGCCCATGCCTACACCATCACCCCCGCCATCCAGAGCTTCGGCACCAGCGGAAATTCCACGGTCCGGTTTTTCACCCTCATCAACGACTCGGAAAAGATCACCCCGGTCGAGCTTTCTGTCCGCCGCCATTCCCGGGATGAAAACGGAAAAACCGTGAAAGGCGCCCTGGCGGAGGATGATTTCCTCATTTATCCCGCCCAGGCGGTGCTCATGCCCCAGGACCGGATTTCCATCCAGGTGCGCTGGATGGGGCCATCGGACATTGCGACGGAGCAGGTTTACGCCCTGGACGTGAAAGAGGTGCCTTTGCCGGAGGACGGCCAGGAAGAGGACGCCTCGGGCGAAGGGGTCCGCTTTCAGTTCAAGGTGCTCATCAATTACGAGGTACGCCTTTACGTGACCCCCAAGGGAGCCGAAGCCTCCATGGAGGTCGTTTCCGCGGGACCCGCGCCCGCCGGAGGATCCAAGGCCGCGCCCGCCCTGCAGGTGGTATGCGCCAACAAAGGCTCGAAAAGACAAAGCCTTAAAGAGGCCCGGCTTGTGCTCACCTCCCCTGCCGCGCCCTCCTCCAAAGTGGTTCTGGACAAAGTCCGGATGCCGGAGCTTGGCGGCACTGTGTACGCGGGAGGCACGCGGAAATTCACGGTGCCCTGGCCGGACGGCCTGCCTGTGGGTCCGGTGTCGGCGGATATCGTTGTCCCCGGCGAAGGGAGATAAGACGTTTCCCGTGTCCGGACAAAGACCCCGGGCCGGTCAAGGCCGACCTTGTCACTTCCTGGCCGGCGGCTGTGGTGGAACATGAAAACAACCCGAATACCGCGCCTAGTGTTCCCGCCGCTTTTCCTTCTCGCCGCCGCGCTTGTTGCCACTCCTGTGTTCGCCATCCCGTCCGCCCGCCCCGCCCCCTCTTCCCAAAAGGCCCTTCAGGGGCTTGGCCGGGAGGAAATCCACAAGATGCTTTTCAAAACCACCCCTCCCGGAGTGCCGGACGGGGCTGTCGCGCGGCTTGTCATCGAAGGGAAAAAACTGGGCAATGTCCGGTTAAAAAGAGGGGCTTCCGGCGGCGTGGAAATCGCCGCGGACCCTCTGCAAAAAAACCTGCGGGGTCTTGCCCGGGAAGAGATTTGCGCGGCCCTTGAGCGGGAGATCACCAAGGACAAGACCATCGCCCTGGAAGCGCTCCGCGCCCAGGGACTCGAGGTAACCAACGATCCCACCCGTCTTCTGGTTGAAATCAAGGTTCCCTCCATGCTCCGGGCAAGGCGCGCCCATGGCGCCGCCGAGAGCCAAATGGAGGATCCCTGGCTTTCCGGCGCGCGGCTGCCCGCTCCCTGGTCGTTTTTCCTCAACATGGGCGGAAAAGCCTCGCTCAGGCGCTTTGAAGGAGGCTTGCGAACGGAGGAGGCCGACAAGACCGCGGCGGCGGACCTGGAAGGCGCCCTGCGTGTCCATGGCCTGGTTCTGGAAGGGGCCGGGCTTTGCGCGTTTGATTCGGAAAACACCTTCGCGCGCCAGGATATCCGCCTTGTTTACGACACGCCGCAAAAGGCCCTGCGCGTTACCGCCGGAGACCTCCGGTATCCGGCAGGGGGCTGGCAGTCCGTCCTTCCCATGGGGGGAGTTGGAATCTCCAAGGACTGGTCCCTCACGCCCCATGTTCAGGCCTACCCCGCCGGTGATTTCAGCTTCCATCTGGAGAGGCCCGCCGAAGTCAAAATATGGGTGAACAACTCCCTCGCAAGAACCATGGACCTCGAGCCAGGCACCCATGATTTTTCCGGCATCTCTCCGGTTTCCAGGGAAAACGACGTTCGGGTGGAAATCGAGGATGTTTCCGGGCAGCGCCGGACCCTCACCTATTCCTTTTTATATGAGCCGGAGCTTTTGGCCAAGGGCCTTGCCCAGTATTCCCTGTGCGCGGGTTTTCTGCGAACCCTGGAAAATGAAAGCTACCGCTACCACCGGGACAAACCCGCGGCGTCTTTTTTTTACCGCCGGGGAATCACAGACGCCCTCAGCCTCTCCGGCCATGCCCAGTTCCTTGAAAGCGCGGCCCTCCTGGGAGCCGGGGGAACATGGGCCGCTCCCGCGGGAACACTGGATTTCGAGTCCGGCTGGAGCGCGTCCGGCGGAGACACCATGGGGTTTGCTTGTAAGGCCGGTTTTTCCCACACCTGTTTGAGCGGCGGAGGGCGCCCCTGGCTCCAATGGCGCGCGGAGGCCGAATACCGCTCGCCCTCCTTTGGCCCGCCGGACACAGAGACGCCCATGGAACACAACAGGCTCCGCGCCACAGGCTCGGCAGGCCTGTTTTTGCCTTGGAGCCTGAATTTCCGGACAGGCGGGAGCGTCATTCTGCTCCGGGACCTGGAGGAGGATTTCGCGTGGTCCGCGTTCGCCTCGCTGGATCGGCGCTGGGGAAAACACCTGGGCACGACGCTGGACTTCCGCATGTCAAAGGACCAGGGCGGCGAGGAGGAGGCGCGTGTCCAGTTGGGGGTCACCTGGTGGTTCGACAAAGGCAACCACCATCTGGCCGCGGCCCGGGAGCCTGACGGGGATTTCACGGCCAACTGGTCCTATGGCCAGGGGGGCGGAGTGAACCGGGGCGATGTTTCCGCGGCGATCCGGGCGGGGGAAGACACCCGGGAGGCCTCGGTCCGGGCGGGCTGGCGCGCGAACCAGGGGGAGGCGGGGCTTGAGGTGTCGCGGCGGGAAACGGAGTCTGGCGGAGAGTGGCCTGCGGAAAACCGCGTTTCAGCCACTGTCCGGACGGCTGTTGTGGCCGCGGACGGCGCGGTTGCGCTTTCCCGTCCGGTAAAGGACAGTTTTGTCATTGTGCGCGGGGAAAAGGGTTTACGGAACACGGCCCTGGGGATAGGCGGAAGCGAGGAGGGCGGATACAGGGCGCGGTCCAACATGCTGGGTCCGGCAGTGGAGACAGGGCTTTCGGCCCACCGGGTGGCCAAGGTGGAGGTTCATCCTGTGAATCCTCCCATGGGCGCGGTGCCGGAGAATCTCAGCCATGAGCTTTTGCCGGGGTACAAGTCGGGGTTTTGTTTGTCCCTGGGAGAGGAAACGCGGCGCGTGGCCCTGGGAAGACTTGTGGAGAGCGCGGGCAAACCTGTTACGCACTGTGTGGTGGAAATCACCGGGCCGGACGAGGAGGACAAGGAGCCGGTCACGACGTTCACGAGCCAGACCGGAAGGTTCCAGGTGGCCGTGAAGAAGCCCGGGGCCTATACGGTGCGGGCGCTGGACAAGGGCAGGGCGCTGGCGGGGGGGTTTAGGGTGGAGGAGGGCGCGGGCGATGTGGTGGACCTGGGAAAGGTTTCGGTGGAAGCCGGGAAGGGAAAGGACGGGCGCCGTTGAGGGAGCGGGGGAGGTCCGGAGTGGAGCGGAACAACCTGCCTGCCCGCATTATCCATATCACGGAGGTAATTGCAAAACTCTTAGAAACGACACCGGCATTGCCTCCCCCTTCTTGCCCTCTTCTTCGCCATCGTGCTATACGTCCCCCGTCCACTTTGCTTAAACCCTTGCGGGCGCTCTGCCGCGTCACCCCTCTCATGCCTGAAAAGGAGACCAACATGCACCGGGAAATCCTTGAAAAAACCTCGGAGCTCACCCTGGCCCTGGGACTGGACGAGAGCCCCATGGGCCTTCACTACACCAACACGTCCCCTGACAACGCCTTTTCTCCCAGGGAAACAGACACCCCCACCCGGGAAAAGGAAACCGCCGGCCAAATTGACTGGCCTGCTGTCTTCGGCAATTTCTCCTGCGCTCTCGGCCACATCTGGCGCGCCCGGCGAAAACACTCCGCGGCAGCCTTCTCCGCCCGCCGCTTCGGCTGTCCGGGCGGCGCCTTCTGGCTGGGCTTTCTCAAACCCCAGGCCGAAACCATTATCCACTATGTTTCCACAGGAGTGCCCGGGCAGCTTCCCGGGGAATGCTACTGCGACTCCCCGGACGCGATCCGCGGTATCTTTGAATATGTTGACCCCAGGCCCGCGCCCGCGGAGTGGTGCGTGGTGAAACCCCTGGACCGGTTTGCTGAAAACGAAACACCGGAGCTCGTCATTCATTTCGCCCGACCCGAGTCCCTGTGCGGCCTGCACCAGCTCGCGACCTTCGTCACCGGAGACCCCGAGGTTGTGGCCGCGCCGTTTTCCGCCGCCTGCGGAAGCCTCGCGGCGTGGCCTCTCCACTATCTCCAGAAAGGCAGGACCCGCGCGGTTGTGGGCGGCTTGGACCCGTCAGCCCGCAAATTTTTTAAAACCGACGAGCTTTCCTTTACCGTGCCATGGGACATGCACATTCAAATGGCCATGCGTCACAAGGAATCGTTTCTCTCGACAAAAACCTGGGCCGGAGTGTCGCAAAAAATCGCCCGGAGCCGCCGCGCCTGGGGAGAATGAGCCGCGCGCTCCTCATACAGGCGCCAGCCAGGGGCATGATACCAAGACGCAATCAGACAAGCAATGCCCTCACCCCGGCCCTCTCCCGCAGGGAGGGGGAGATTGAGCGGGAGCTTTCAGCAGGTGTTACGGATTGGACCGCATTTTGGTATCATTCCGCGCAGGGAACGCGGTCCGAACAAGGGTTACACCCGCAAACCGGTCGGCGGGCGCAAACCCGCGGCGCCGCGCTCCGTATTCGCGGCCATTGTCTATGCGCCGCGAAACGGGATGGTTTGGAACGCCTTGCCAAAAGAGAAGTCCGGTGTTTGCTCCTCAACAGTTCACCGGAGTTTTTACAGTGGTGCGACGCCGGATTCTTTCCGGCCCTTTGAAGGGCAGGACGCGCGGAGTTCGATGAAACGGAGGGAGTGCCTGGACTTGGCAATCCGCCGGCGGCTGCGTGGTGAAAGCGCCCCTTGCCATTAAAAAAGATCAAAGAGCCGGTGCGGATAGCGGGAACGCAGACCAATCCATGAGCCGGAGAAACCTGCGACAGCCCACCGGTGTGCCGCCCGGACAGGGAAAGCAATTGTTTCGCGAAAGCCGAACAGGCACTTCCGGCGCGGCACATGGGGAAAAGCCCGGCGGGACCGGCCGCCCTCCTTGCCAACACCACCCCATACAAAGGAGAGCATCGTGAGCATATTAGGAGCCGCCGCCAAAGCGGCGGTATTTCCTGTTTCCCTTGCGGCCCGGGCCGCGGCGTTCCCGGTGCGCCAGGGCGTCAAAGCCGCCCGCGCCATCGCCGGAAACGCCCCTGGCGTTCCGGAGGTCATGCGTCTTCTGCCCTGCGCCAGCGCGGTCCGGGTTTGTTGATGTTGCGGGAGAGTGCGCCGCAGGAAACAAGAGGCAGGGCCATGAGGCAGGTCAGAACGAAGCGCAACAACGCTCTTTGCATGCTGGTCCTCCTTTGCCGCGCCGCCCGGCGCGGTGTCTTATCCCATTTCCGGATTCCCTCCTTGACAGGGCCTTGCTGTGACGGGAGCAAAGCCGCTTTTTCCGGGGCCTGAACGCGGCGCGCGTCCAGGCCGGGCCGAAGGGCCGGGAAGCGCCGCCCCGCCTCCCTGTCAGCCTATCTTCACGACCAGGCTGTTCCCCTTTTTTTCCACAGGATACACGGTGAGGGGATTTTTTCCAGGCCCGTGGATGCTTTTTCCCTCCAGGGTAAACGTGCTGGTGTTCACGCTGCAGCACTGCACGGTCGCTGTTCCCGGAACCGGATCAAGCCGCCGGCGCCCGAGGTGGGTGCAGCGGTTGCGGAAGGCGTGAAAGGCGTCCCCCTCCCCCCGCACCACCAGCACGCGCACGGGGAGACCCGCGCCCTCCAGCCGGAGCGCGCCGCCCGGCGCCGCAAGCTCCGGGGCCTTGTCGAGGTCAATGGTGATTTCCTTGCCTGAAAACACCCAGCATCCGGGTTTGAGCGGCATTCCGGTGGCCGGAATCCCAAGCATCCGTTGAAAGAAACTCCGTTTTAGAATTTTCACCGCCATGGTTGCGCCTCCTTGGACCGCAGATGTTGATGGAAAGGACGCGCCGCAGGGCGCGGTACCTCTGATTATGCCAGTCTTTCCTGGCCGGGGCAACCCTAAAATGTTGGTTCTGAGAGGTAATTGCATAGTTTGGCGCAAATAGGGTGGTTTCGGGCCGCAAGGCCCGGATTATACAAATTCCGATTGATGAAACGGTCGGACGAGCCTGCGCTTGGCGCAGAACCATCCGATCTATACACAATTTTTACTACGTTATTGCATGTAGATAGGATGGTTCAGCGCGCGCCGGGGTGATGTATTGCGGGAAAAGGGCCGTTCGCGCGCGGGAGAACCCCACAATTTTATCCCCTGCAATCGGAACAGAATTCTGACAAATGCCGTAAAATTTCATGAATAAATGCAGGAAGTTCTGCATTTCTTGTAAATTACCATCGAAGTGGACAGGCGCCAGTGCGGCATACCATTCATCATTTCGGATGCCGTGAAATTGTAGGGACAGGCCCCCGTGCCTGCCCTGACAGGGCGCGACCCTGGAGAATCGGGAAGCCGCCGGGGGGTGCTATATGGCGCCGATGAAGCGCTCCGGAGAAAGACAATGGCGTGAGTCCGGGACACATTTATGCGAAAAAATCAACGTTCCATCCCACTAGTGTCATTACGCTAAAAGACTGCAACTCCTCTACAGCCCTCGTCTGCCGGATATTAGATTCTATATCCGGATTATCCGCGTTTTTTGCGTAGATAATGTCTGGGCCGAGGTTCTGGGGTTGAAACCCATAGGCGCTAACTTATATGAACATTCTTGCTTAAAGATAGTTGAGGATATTGTCGGGTGAACCTGCGCTTCGCGCAGAACCACCCGGCCTACCTCAAATGTGTCGTTTCTATGGGTTTTGCAATTACCTCAGATATATTAGGATATTGTCGTGTGAATCTGCGCTTCGCGCGGAACCACCCGGCCTACCTCAAATGTGTCGTTTCTATGGGTTTTGCAATTACATCAGATATATGAGGATATTGTCGGGTGAACCTGCGCTTCGCGCGGAACCACCCGACCTACCTCATAATTTTACGAGTGGGTTACACGTAGGTTGGGTGGTTCCGCGCGCGCCAAGGACTTATGTTGTGTCAAGGCGTCTTTCGCGCGCGGGTTCACCCAA
>JAGVGH010000209.1 GCA_020057225.1 Desulfobacterales bacterium
GGCGGCGTCTTCGGATCCCTCGCGGAAACAGCCAAACACAAGCCTTCCAAGGTGGATTATGTGGAAGAGGACGCCCGGGTGCTGGAACTGGACCCCCTGCTCACCGGCGCCCTTCAAAACCCCGTTGTCCGCCCCCATGCCGGAGACGGACGCATGCTGGTCCGGAAGGCCAGATCACTCTACGACGTGGTTTTGGTGGACCAGCCGGACCCGGAAAACCTCAAGACCAACCGGTTTTTCACGCTGGAGTTTTTCCGGGAGGCAAACAAAGCCCTTGCCCCCGGCGGGGTTTTGGCCTTCTCCCTTTCCGGGGCGGAGAACTACCTGGAGGAAACGGGCCTTGAAACAAACCGGAGCGTGCGCGCGGCGCTCGGCATGGTTTTTTCCCATGTGACCGTGTTCCCCGGGACCGTGCATGGTTATCTGGCAGGAAACCGCCCCATGAAAACGGCCATTGCCCGGACGCTTTTGGAACGCGGAATCAAAACCCAAAGACTTTTACAGTACGATTTGTACGACATGACAGACCCGTTCAGGATGCGGATGCTGGAAAGGCTTTTGACCGAAAAAGCCGCGCCTCCCAACCGGGATTTCGCGCCCCGCGCCCTTGGCTGGCTTTTATCCAGGTGGATGAAGGTTTCAGGGAGCGCGCGGTGGCTTGTGCCGGGAATCTGCGCGCTTTCATTGGCCGCGTGCCTCCTTGCCTGGGGAGGAGACCGGGCGCGGGCCGCCGTGCTTGGAACCGGCATGGCGGGGATGGGGATAGAACTGGCCGTGGTCCTGATGTTCCAGGCCGTTTACGGCCACGCTTACGAGGCCGTATGTCTTTTGGCGACCCTGTTTCTCGCCGGAGGGGCGCTGGGCGCGTGGTGGCCAGGAGCACAAAACCGGGACGCGCGGCGGCTTGCGCGGACAGCGGACGCGGGGGTTCTCTGCGTGGCGGCATTGTCCCTTGTCCTGGTTTTCTGGGCGGAACGCGCGGAGGGCGCCCTGGAATTGGCGGCGCTCCGGCACTTGGCCCTTCCGGGTCTTCTTTTCGTCTGCGGGGCGCTTGCCGGGGTTCAGTTCGCGGCGGTGGCGCGGTGGACAGGAGGGAAGGGAACAGAGGCGCTGGGGAGGCTCTACTGGGCGGACCTTGCGGGCGCGGCCTGCGGCGCGCTGGTGACGGGTCTTGTTGTGCTGCCCCGGGCGGGGACAACCGGTGTGCTCGGTCTGGTCCTGGCGGTCAAGGCCCTGGGATTTCTTGGGGTGTGGGGGATTCGCTCACCGTCCGGAAGCGTCCGCGTTTAGAGCGTTTGTCATAAATCCTGCGCCTCATTTTGCAATTACCTCCCCTGTAACCGGAAAAAAATTCTGATACCAAAATGCGGCCCAATCCGTAACACCTGCTGAAAGCTCCCGCTCGATCTCCCTCTCCCTGTGGGAGAGGGCCGGGGTGGGGGCATACCTTGTCTGATTGCGCCTTGATATGACAACCGCTATAAGGTGAAACAGCGGCAACCCGAAATACCATCGCCCCCGGCCTTATCCGCCCAACGCGTCCCGGTAGAGCGCAATCATATCCGCCGCGTTTTTCTCTAAATCAAAGCGCTCCTCGGCAAGACGCCTTCCTTCCCGCCCCATCGCCCGCCTCTCCTCCGGATTTTCCGCCAGCCGGGCCAAGGCACGGGCAAAACCGGAAACATCCCCCGGGGCGCAGAGCAGACCGGTCACGCCGTGCTCCACGGTGTCCGGAATACCGCCTGCGTCCGAGGCCACAAGGGGCAGGCCCGTCGCCATGGCCTCCAGGCTTGAGGTGCCGAGGGACTCTTTCCGGGAGGGCATGAAAAAAATGTCCAGGCCGTGGTAAAAACCGAGAAGCGCCTCCGGGCCGGAAACCCATCCCTCCCAGGTTACGCGCCCGGAGACTCCGGCCTGGAGCGCCCGCTCCATAAGCTCCTCCCGCATGGGACCGTCTCCCGCGATATGCAGATGAAGGGGCGCGCCATGGTCGCGAAGCGCGGCAATAAAAGCCTCCAGAGCCGTGTCCGGCGCTGCCAGCCCGTGCAGACGCTTGGCGAATCCCACATGGACGGTTTCCCGCCCGGGCCTGGAGGCCGGCGGATGGAAGAGCGCGGTATCCACGCCCAGATACACCACCTCGACATCTTTCCCCCGGGGCGCGTACCGCGCCATTTTTTTGGCGTGGTCTGTCGAAATCGCCACCAGCCGCGTCCCCTGGCCCAGAAGAAACCGTTTGATGAAGCGTTCTTTGGCGGTCTCGGTGTCGTTGGGAGGGATGATGTCCGAGCCCCAGCTCTGAACAATGAGAGGGCGGAATCCCGCCGGGATGAGCATGGCGCCCGGACTGGACACGGCAAAGAGGCCGAAGAGGTGGAGCACATCCGGGGCAATGGCGCGGATGGCCTTTCGCGCCCGGAAAAGACACAGGGCCTGGCGCCAGGAGGCGGGATGGTACAGGGGCATGGCGTGGACCTGGACGCCCGGAATGTCCGCAGGCTCCGCGGTAACAACATGCGCCTCCATCCCCGCCCGCGCCAGCGTGGCGGCCCATTTGACGGAATGCAGGGACCGGGCCTCGGTTATCAGGCACACGCGCATGGCGTCCTCCTTCTGCAAGGGGTTCCGCGCTTCCCGCTCGCCAGGTCATTCCGGACGCAACGGGGCAAGCAAAGCCTCCGCCATGCCCAGACAGGCGCGGAAGTCCCGGATGTACAGGCCGTTGTACAGGAAAAGACCAAGAACCGACCACGCAAAGGCAAGGGTATGCAGGGCGTCCTTGGGGCTGTTTTTCTGAAAGAGATACCGGTGGTGGCGGACAAGCATGCGGCGGAGCGCCCGGGTGTCTCCGGAGTGGGTGGAGGAAAGATGCAAAACCCTGGCGCGGGGCTGGTAGAAAAAAGGGTGTGTCCTGCTGATGCGGTACGACACGTCCACATCCTCCATGTAGGCGTATCCTTTAAGGTTTTCATCAAAAGGATGCGCGTCCAGCACCGCGCGCGGGTAGAGCGTGCAGCCCCCGGGAGCCACGGAGACAAAGGCCGGGGTCCCGTCCACCCGGTGCTCGGGAAGCCCGGATGCTTTGAACCTGCCCGCTCCTGTGTCTGTAAGCAGAAACAGCCGCTTGAGAAACCGGTTCAGCCCCGCGGCGGGCCTGCCCGCGTTGGTGATCCGCGCGATAACCCCGCCGATGGCAAGGCCGTCCAGCGCCGCAATGGTCTCCTGAAAAACGCGGATCACATCCGGCTCCAGCACAATGTCGTCATCAAAAAAAGCCAGGTGCGTCCCTTTGGATTCCCTGCGGCCTGTGTTTCTCTGGCGGGGCAGGCCGGGAAGCTCCCGGACATGCCGGACCGGACAGGGAAAATCCCGGGCGCGGGCTTCCAGCAAATCCCGGGCCGCGTCCCCGGCGCTGGCGTCCACCACAAGGAATTCCAGCGGGCAAAGGGTCTGGACAGCCAGGGAGTCCATGAACCGCGCGAGGTCCTTGTCCCTGTCCTTGGTGCATACGATGACGGATATCCGGGAGTCCATGGAGCCTCCGCGCTTTTTCCGTTGGCAAGGGGGGTCTCCTGGTTTGGAAGGGTTTCATCCCCTCGTCCCGTGTCCCGGGAAAAACCGCCCGGGACGCCGGACCGACCCTCCGGGTTTGGGCGGGGGAGCCTCAACCCCTTTCTCCTCCAGCCCCGGCAGCATCACCACGATTCCCGCAAGAAACCAGAACGGCTCCATAATGCGCACGATGATGAAGGTGTTGGCGCCGATGGAATGGAACACAAGGCCCACAAAACCCGCCAAAAAGCCGGTGGCGAGCCCTTGATAATACGGCGTTTGCAATTGCCGGGCCGTGTTTTTAAGAAGCCGGAAAAGAGAATGGAGCAGGTAGAGGAAGGCGAGAATGCCCAGAAGCCCGGTCTCCACAAGAACCCTGGGAAACTGGGCGTCCATGAAACTGTAGCCCGTGATTCCCCATCCAAGAACAGGCCGCCGTGTCCAGTCCCGGAATCCTTCCCTCCAGCTCATAATCCGCACCGACGTGGAGGTGTCCAGGGTGACATCGCCTATTTTGATCTGGAGCTGGTGTTTGGGCTGCTGAAACGTGTGCAGAACCCGTTGCTTCACCCGTCCCGGGAGCATGAGGGGCGCGGCGGCGACAGCCAGGGCCAGGACCGCGATCAAAAGCGCCCTGCGCTTTTCCAGGATGGTCAGTGTGATGTAGGACGCGGTTATGGCAAGGTAGGAAGAGCGGGACTCCGTGAACAGAAACGCAACGGTGAGGGGCGCGAGAAGGCCCAGTAGAAGCGTCCGGGCCGAGGTTTTTGGAATTTTAAGCCACAGCCCTCCCATCACGGAGGCCATGAGAACCAGATAGCCTCCCAGGGTGTTGGGTTCCCCGCGTTCCCCCTCAAAGGGCGCGGTGACCCGGCTGCCGGAGGGTATCTGGAGGACGCCATAGACAGAGATGATGAAGCAGGTCAGCAGCAGGCAGAAGACAAAACGGCGTACCCGCTCCTCTCCCTGAATATGGTTCACCACCATGAAATACAAAATGTAGTATTGGAGATATTTGAGCACAAAGAAAAAACCGACGACCGGGGTCACGTCCCCGGTGAGCACTCCCAAAACCGTCGAGACAATGCACACCAAACTGTATAACAGCAGCGGGCGGTTGAGCGGGGTCTTGAGAAAAAGGCCCAGCTCCTTGTAAACCGCGGTTTTGGCAAACCAGCCAAGGGAAATGATGGCAAGGAGGAAATCATCCAGGCGGAGGGTCACACCCCGGCCCAGGGACGCCTTGGTCTCGGTCGCGCCAACAACAAACTCCGGGGAAAGAAGCATGGAAAAAATGAGGAGGTAAAGGGCTGCCTCAACGCGGAGAAACGAAACCACAAACAAGGCCAGAGCGGCCAGGGCCATGATGAGCCGGGAGGAGCTCACAAAGGAGGAAAGAAAACCCAGCGCCACCGCCAGAGCGAGTACGGCCGCCAAGAGAAGGGCGTCTGTTTTGTTGGTTCGTGCCACAATTTTTCTGATAATATCCCGCATGGGTGGACGCCGCCGGCCTTTCGTACCGGAAAAAACCGCGGCCAGGGCGCCCCCCGTCCGCCGCCACCGGCCCCCCGATTGGCAAAACAGCCAACAGGCGCTCCCCGCCGGCCCCGGCGCGCCTCATATCTTATCCGGAATAAACCGCCACGGCGTTTTGACGCGCCATCCTGGTAATTCAAGAGGTGGTTGCAAAATAAAGCGCAGGCTGGGTGGTTCCGGGCCGCAAGGCCCGGGTTCACCCAACAATTATACCATTATTCCAAGATGTTGGGTGGACCTGCCCTTCGGGCGGAACCACCCGGCCTACATCAAATTTGTCGTTTCTAAGAGTTTTGCAATTACCTCTCAAGCATCCGGAGAAAAACCGGGCCCGCTGTTTTCCGCCCTCTTACCCCTCCGGATTCTTTTCATCATCCGATGTTCTGTAATACCGGTAATGATAATTGTAGAAATCCGGCGAGACCTCCGGCTTGATGTTGTTGAGAATGACTCCGATAACCGGGGCGTTGACATTGTCAAGACTGACTTTTGCCCGCTTGAGGATGCCCCTGGCCACCTTGCCGACCTCATAGACAATGATGACACCGTCCACCTTGGCGCCGATGACAGCAGCGTCCGCAACCGGCAAAATGGGCGGAGCGTCAATCAAAACCATGTCGAACATGGTTCCGGCCTCGGCGATGAAATCGAGGAAACGCGGGGAGCGCAGCAGTTCCGCCGGGTTGGGCGGCGAGGTTCCCGCAGTCATAATGGACAAATTGTCCAGGCCCGGAGTTCTCAAAATGTCCTCCAGGTCCATGTTGCCCAGCATAACATCGGTGATGGTGTTGATGGCCTCCTGCCACTTGTAGTTTCCCAAAATGTAATCGGTGAGCCCGGGTTCCTTGTCCAGACCGAACATCTTGTAAATGGTGGGCTTGCGGAGGTCCGCCTCGACCAGAAGGGTTTTATCCCCGGCCTGGGCCATGGAAAGCGCCAGGTTGACCACAGAGAAAGTTTTTCCCTCCTGAAGGGTCGCGCTGGTCACCATGTGGCTCTTGCCCTTTTTTTCAACCCCCATGAAATACAAATTGGTTCTGAGGGCGCGGTACGCCTCCGCCACGATGGATTTAGGCTCAAGATGTGTAATCAGTCCTCCGGCGGAGGACGGTGTCTCCCGGGGGGGGCTGCCTTGTTCCTGGTCCACGAAGGCCGCCGTCTCCACGTTGGGAATCACGCCTAAAACAGGCACCTGCAAAAACCCCTCCACGTCCTCGATGGTGCCGATGGAGGTGTCCAGGGTTTCGCTGACAAAGGCGAACACAACGCCCAATATAAGACCGGTCAAAATTCCGGTGAGGGTGGCCGCGAGCTTGGAGGGAATGTTGATGGGCACGGCCGCCGCGGTGGCGGGCCGGACCACAGTAACCTCTTCGATGCGGCCCGCCTCCTTGATAAGGGTTTCCTGGTGTTTGGTTTTGAGATCCAGGTAGAGCCGCTCATTGAGCTGCACCTCGCGCTCCAGCCGCGCGAGATCCAGGGCCTGCTCCGGAAGGGCCGCGTTTTCCTTCCGTATTTTTTCAATCGAGCCTTGCAGTTCCTCCTCTTTGGGCACAAGGAGATTGAGATACGAGCCGATTTCATCGTTCATCTGCTGGAGAAGCCCGGTAATCTGTCCGTCCAGGGCCTTTACCTGGGGGTGCTCCTCCGTGAAATCCACCAAAAGGGTTTTCCTCTGGAGATTGAGATCGGTGAGTTTCATACCCAGTTGATGCACCGGACTGTCCGTCGCGGCGGAAAGCACGATTTGGGAAAGGCTCTCCGGGTCCGCGGCCCCTTCCTTGATGGCCTGTATCTGGTTCTCCAGTTCCCGCCGCTTGTTGCGCACCTCCACATATTCGGATTCCAGGGAGGCGAGCCGTCCCAAAAGGGTCATGGTCTGCTCAGGCAAGGCCACCAGATGGGTGCTCTCCCGGAATGTCCGGACTTTTTCCTCCGCGCGCTCCAGCCCCTGCCGCACCTGGGCAAGCTGCTTTTCCAAAAACGCCCGGGTCTCCAGCGTCTGGCGGTTCCGCTCCAGCACATTCAGGTCGCGGTGGGCGTTGGCGACCACATTGGCCACCATCTCGGCCTCTTTGGCGTCCCTGGAGACCACGTTGATGTTGATGATACTGGTCTGGGCCTCCTGCTCGGTGGTGGTCATGTCCTTAAGCCGCTCGATCACCGCCTTGTACTGGGTGGCTGTCTGGCCCTGGCCTCCGGAGGCGTCGTCCGGTATCCAGTCAAGACGCTTGGCCGCCTCGAACAGCACCGGATAGCTGGTGATGATGGCCGCCTGGGTGGCGATGGTGTCTCCGGAGTTCCATGTGAAGGTGTCCACCAGCATGCTGCCCAGGCTGGAGACCTTCTCGATTTTAACGGAGGCCACCGCGCGGTACATGGGCACGGGTTCCCGGAACTTCGAGAACCCGTAGCTGAAGATGCCAAGGAGGAGCACGGTCACCGTGATGATGGCCTTGCGTTCCTTCAGGACTCTCCAGTAGTCCCGCAAATCCACGTCGTATTGGGCCATGGTTCCTTGCCAGACCGCGCCGCTTCCGAAGGGTTTCCGGAGGCGCCGGAAAAGAGTCAGGAGTCAGGAGTCAGAAGTTAGGAGTTAGAATAAAAAACATGTTTTGTTGTGTTTTCTTGTCATAAAAATGGCACTTATCCTCATGGCAGCCGCGCAGCGGCAAGGCTTTTGACATAGAGCTTATCCATAAATAATCTTATTGCAAGGGATTCCCCTGTTCGGGCGCACGCCGTGCGCCCCTACGTCAATGGAACCCGAGCCATCGGAGCGCCCAGTGGTAAGCGATAACGGCCGTCACATAACCGTGGGGGCGCACGGCGTGCGCCCGCGATGAAAAACTGCCCCTAAAATCCTCCTCAGCAGTATTTAGGGATAAGCACTTAGAATAAAAAACATGTTTTGTTGTGTTTTCTTGTCATAAAAATGGCGCTTATCCTCATAGCAGCCGCGCAGCGGCAAGGCTTTTGACATAGCCCGGTGTTTCAACCCCGGGAAAGACATTATCCGCGCAAAAAATACGGATAATCCGGGCATAGAATCAAAACCCTAACGCCTAACGCCTGCCCCCTCATTTAAGGCGCCTGCTGAATAATAACCTGGTCCTGGGTTTTTTCTCCGCCAATGTCAAACCGCAGGGCGTCATCATACATGTAGGCGCTCCTGAACGTTGCCGGATACAACAAAAAATTGAGAATGGGGGATATCTCCGCGATAAATGCCTGCATGTCGCCCACCACTGTCCGCGGAACATACACAACATCCCGCGACGCGAGCAGAATATTCTGGGAGTGGTCCGCCTTTTTGAGCAGCGCGCGCATATCCACAGGGAGAATTTCCGGACGGCTCATGTCCCCCCGGATGATGCGGGTCTCCGCGGGCTTCGCGTGGTTTGTAAACCCTCCCGCAAGCATCACCGCCTCGAGCACGTCAATTTCCTCGTTATAAGGATACAGGCCCGGCTGCTTGACCTCGCCCAGAACGTAAATCCGCTTTTTGCGCATGGACACCGTGGGCACGTTCACCACGTCCCCGTCATCCAGAAGCATGTCCTGTTTCCTGTCCCCCAAAACAATGGCTTTGTAAAGGTCCAGCGTGAAAACCTGCCCGTTCTTCCTTTGCAGGGTCACCTTCCGCAGGTTGGCGTCATCCCTTGGCCCGCCGTACCTCGCCAGCATCTCCATCACCGAGGAGCGCCCCGCCAAGGCATAGACTCCCGGCCCGGACTGCCGGATGCTGTGGACCATGATCGCGCCATATAAGGCAAAGCGCTTGCTGTTGAACTCCTTGACATTGGCCTCTATCCTCGGGTTCCGGATGTAGCGCTGGAGCTCCGTGGTGAGCTTGGTGTTCAATTCCGACTGGGCAAGCCCCGCCACCGGCACGTTGTCCAAAAGCCCGAAAGAGACCGTCCCGTCCGGCTGCACCCGCACTTCGGCGTTTTCCGACTCGATGCCGCGCCACCACGTGATTTTCAGCACATCCCCAAATCCCACGCGGTACTCGGGAATCCCGTTCACCATCTTGAACACGCTGTTTTCGCTTGGCTCCGGTGGCGCCTTGAACAGGGTTTCGAGAGTTGTCCTGGGCGGTCCCATGGCCTGGGTCTCCCCGCGGATGGCCGCGCCCGCCCAGCGTTTCACGCCTTCCCCCCAGCTTGCGGCCAGAAGGTCGGGGCGCCGGTCGGAATCCGTGTCCTTGAGGAGGACGCCGTAGAAAACACCCTTGTCAGGAAAGCGTCCGGAAAGCTCCTCCCATGCGCCGGCCTTGTTTTGCAGCCAGCATTTGATTCCGGCGCCGTCCACGGAGCCTGCCACGATATCCATGCGTCCGTCCCCGTTGACATCCAGGGAAAGGGCCTCGTGGAAACTTCCGGAGGAGGCGGGTGTCGGCCCAGGGCTGAATCCGCCCTTGCCGTTTCCATGCAGCACCCGGATCCCCTGCTTGAAGGTGCCCGCCAGGAGGTCCGAGTGCCCGTCCCCGTTGATGTCGCCCGTGTTGAGCCGGAAAAAATCGCCCTTGATAACAGCGGGACTCGAGGACCAGCCTCCGGCCCCGTCTCCCAGCCACACCCGCAAGGCGCCATACGCGCCCTGGCCCGCAGTGGCAAGATCGGTTTTCCCATCCTCGTCAAAATCCCCGGCGGCCACCCCCATCTGCTTGTTGATGTTGAAAGGCCCTGTTTCCGTTATCCAGTCCCCCTTGCCGTTGTTAAACCATACCTGGACCCCGCCGGATTCCTCGGACGTGGCGTTGGCGGCGACGACATCCGCGCTGCCGTCCCGGTTCACATCCGCGCACAGGACAGTCTCATAGGCGGAAAGATCGGAGATGGAGTTCCCTTGTTTCCATTCCCGCCCTTTCTTCTGGAACCAAGGCTGGAGGCCCATGCCCTCGCCGTTGATGGCAAACACAAGGTCGCGCAGGCCGTCTTTATCCAGGTCCCCCGCAGCGATGCCCCGGACGTTGCCCTTGACAGGCAAAAGCCTGTAGTCGGCGTAAGCGCCGTCTTTTCCCCCGTACCACACGGCGACACCCGCCGGGTTTTCCGCGCCCGCCGCCAGATCCACGTGCCCGTCCCCGTCAAGGTCCTGGGCCGCCACACTGAAAAACTTGCCTGTGGAGACAGGACCCGAGTCCTTGAGCCACTTGGAGGGAACCTTTTGCTCCGCGGGAGCGGGGGCCTCCGGCCCGTCCGCCGCGCAGGCGCCGAAGACCCACAGCGCCGCCGCCATCCAAACAATCCGCGCGGCCCCTCTCAGTATCCGATTCCCCATGCGCATGGGCACATTCTCCACCCCGGAACCGCAGAACCCGGGAACTTTAAAGGACTGCATAATCCATCATGACGCGGAAAACAGCCGCTCAAGCTCCCCTTCCGGAACCGAGTCCACGATGTACAGCAGGGGCATCTTGGGAAGGTCCACAATGCGCTCTGTTCGCACCCGCTTGCGCTGGGAGTCGAACATGATTTGCACTCTGGGTCTGAGGGGCTGGTCCGGATAGGTTTCCACCACTCTGCCGATTGCGTTGGAGTTGAGCTGGACGTAACTGTTGAGCGGAAACACTGAAAAATTGATGAGAAGCGCTTTTAAGTATTGGCGCTTGAACGCCTTTTTCCAGCTTTGGATGATTTCCTTCACCGCGGTGAAATGCGGATATTTGTCTCTTTGGGGACGGGAGTGGGTAAGGGCCTCGTACACGTCCACCAGGCCTATAAGCTGGGCGTAATCGTTGATCTCGTCGCCCCGTATCCCGTTGGGATAACCGGACCCGTCAATGCGCTCATAGGCCTGCAGGGCGCATTCGGGAAGCCAGGGGTATTCGCCCGCGTTGGGCTTGAGCATTTCGTACCCTAAAACAGGGGATTTTTTGAAAAGGCGCTGCTCCGCCTCGGTGAGGGGTTCCTTTTTATAAAGCACCGACGGCGGTATTTTGCTTCTCCCGATATCATGAAACAGCCCGGCAAGCCCCATCTCCACCTGCCGTGCTTTGCCAAGCCCCAGTCCCGACGCCATTTTTATCAGATAAACCGCCACGTTGATGGAATGGTAGGCGAGAAAGTCCATGGTTTCGCCGGAATACAGCGCCTTTACGTACAAGGACTCGCGCGCGGCCATGGCGTCCACCGCGCGCGCGATGAGTTCCTCACCCTGGGAAACGGAAAACGCCTCGTCCCGGGAGGCGCGGCCCAGAACCTCCCAGTAATAGGAATAGAGGTCTCCATACAGGGCCTCCCCGGGGTCGGCCTGGACGCGCTCCGCGTCCGCCTCCGCCTCCCCTTCCGCGCGCCGGTCCGTGCGGTGCGCCTCCCCCCGTGTTTCGGCGTCCCGGCGGGCCAGATCCCAGTGGTTCGCGCGCGGTGTCCAGGAAAGCCCGTCTCCGTCTTCCTGGCCGTTTTCAGACGGCCTCTCGGATATCCGGGTGAGGACCTGGACAGACTCGTCCAGCCGGCGCTGGGTGCCGCCTCCGGATTCACGAATTCTGTCCGCCAAACTTTTTCTCGGCATGTGCCACCCTTTGTTCCTGCACGATTTCCATCACTTCCCTCGCCAGGCCGCGGAACGCCTTGGCGCCCCGCGAGGCGGCGTGGTAGCGGAAAACCGTCTCGTTGACATATTCGGCCTGCTGAAACGCGGTGTTGACAGGCACGGAGGTCTCGAACACCTGCTGGCCGGAGAAGCGCCGGGCGATGTCGTCCAGGATGATGCGGCTGATGGCCGTGCGTTTGTCCACACGGTTGACCAGAAGCCGGAAAAGCCTAAGCCCGGGATTTCCGGAGGCCTGGACGCTGCCGATGAGCTCCAGCACCTTGCGAAGCCCGTCCAGGCTGTAGGCGGAGCCCGCGTCTATGGGAACGATGGTGAAATCGCTGGCGTAGAGGGCGTTGGCAACGAACAGGGAAAGAGAGGGCGGACAGTCGAGAATGGCGTAGTCGAACTCCCGGACAGCGAAGTCCCGGATGCTGTTGCGAAGGCAATAGAGGCTTTCGGGGTATCGGGCAGCGAGGTTAATCTCGAGGCCTGATGTTTGCCCGACATTGGGAAGGCAGTAAACCCCCTTGTATTTGGAGGCGTACACGCAATTGGCGAGGTTGACGGGTTCCCGCGGGGCATCGTAGATTTCATAAAGGCTTTTCCGGATGAGCGTGTTGGAGGACAGGAGTATGCCCGTGGAGTTGCATTGCGCGTCGTTGTCCACAACAAGCACCCTTTGGCGGTTCCGCGCCAGGGCGACCGCGAGGTGGACGGCGGCGCATGTTTTTCCTATTCCGCCTTTGTTGTTGGCGCAGCATATAACAATTCCTGGCATGTGTTCCTCCGGTGGCGGACTGTTGGAATCTCTTTTCCGGGGCCTGCCCGGGAGGCCGGGGCCGCGCATCCGCCGGGCAGCCTACGGCAATGGGTTCATCATAGAGCATAACATTTTGTTTCGTCAACATTAAATGCTCTATTACGCGGGCCGTTATTAAATTGCCGCCTGAAAAAAGCATCCTCTCCCTGTCTGTCAAAAGCCGCGTTTTCCGCAGGGTTGCACAGACATGCAAATTACGGGGACAAGGCAGGTGCAATATGCTTTTTCTCCATGCCTTTTGCGGCAGGAAATGAGGGGCCGGCCGTGCAAGCTTCCCGATGCCTAAAATGAACTTTGCAATTTTCTTGCCATGCGCCCCTGTGGGCGAAAACACCCCTCCCCCGACACGCCCGGATTTAGAGGCGCACAAAAACCCAAGTCTCTATATGGTGGATGAATTCACTTCCAAAACAAATGCTTGCCCCTTATGTCGCCCGCCAGAAACACCAAACCCGCAAAAAGGAAACCCAAGAGGTAATTGCAAAATGAGGCGTAGGTTGGGTGGTTCCGGGCCGCAAGGCCCGGGTTCACCCAACATTTCTAAATGATTCCTTTGTGTTGGGTGAAC
>JAGVGH010000001.1 GCA_020057225.1 Desulfobacterales bacterium
GGCAAGCGCCCAGGCCGCGCCCGTGCGCGGCGCGGCCCCGCTTGGCGTGGCCTTTAACGGGACCGGAACCGACGCGGACGGAACCATCACCAGGTACGAGTGGGACTACACGGCGGACGGAACCTACGATTATGAGTCCGCAAGCTCCGCCGCGGTGGTGTACACCTACAACACGGCGGGAACCACCACCGCCCGGCTGCGGGTGACCGACAACGACAACCTGACCGGAACCGCCACGGTGACCGTCACGGTTGACCCTGCCGGCATGCCCGCCGCGGTTCTGTACGCCGCGCCTGTCCGGGGGGTGACGCCTTTGGACGTGAAATTCTACGCCCACGGCGTGGACGGCGACGGAACCATAACAGAGTGCGCCTTTGACTGGGACGGGAACGGAACCTGGGACCACACGGCCAGTGTTCCGCCCACGGTTTTCGCCGACTCCATGGAGCTTGTTAACAACTACTGGATCCCCGGCGGCTCCTGGGGCAGAACCACCCAGTCGAAAAACTCCGGCTCCTGGAGCTTTGCCGACAGCCCCGGAGGCAACTACGCAAACAGCACCGACACCAGTCTGGTTTCCAAAACCATCAGCCTTGCGGGCACAACCGCGCCCAAACTCATTTTCTGGCACCGCTATTCCACCCAGCAGAGTTACGATTTATGCAGGGTGGAAGTCTCTGCCAACGACGGAGGCTCCTGGACCGAGCTAGGCCATTTCAGCGGCGAGACGGGCTCCTGGACGCGGCAGGAATACGATTTGTCCGCCTACAAGA
The DNA here is from genome assembly GCA_020057225.1 of Desulfobacterales bacterium. GTDB lineage: Bacteria > Desulfobacterota > Desulfobacteria > Desulfobacterales > Desulfatibacillaceae > JAGVGH01. The sequence goes on from JAGVGH010000001.1 coordinate 774, forward strand.
CCAGCGCCGCCTTTAAAGTCCGTTTCCGCCTCACATCCAACGCCAGCGGGACGGGCGACGGCTGGTATGTGGACGACGTGTTTGTGGGGGAACCCATCGTCTATACCTACACCGGCTTCGGCAGGTTCCCGGCGAAATTCAGGGTCACGGACAACACGGGCAACCAGACCGGGGCCACTGTGGACATCCAGGCGTTCGCGCCTGAAAATTCCACCTTTGCCTGGGTTTCCGACCACAGCAACCACAGGATTGTCAAACTGAACGACGATGGAGAAAAACTCACCACAGTGACGGGCTTCTATTATCCCAGGGACGTGGAGGTGAACCAGGCCACCGGCGACGTGTGGGTCTCGGACACCAACCGCAACCGTGTGGTCAAGGTGCTTGCCAGTGTTCCGGACGGGTACAACACCTACCCCAGGTACGCCGAGGACTCCTCGCCCAACGCCAACCACGGAACCGCGGAAAACCAGACAGGAACCACAACGGGCACGCTGAACGGGGCGTACACCTTTGACGGCTCCTATGATTATGTGAACGTGCCGGACGCCGCGGCCCAGCATACGGACAACTGGACCATCGAGGCCTGGGTCCGTTTGGACAGCCTCACGGGCACGCGGCTTATCGCGGGCAAGGTGGAGCAGGGCCGGGACTACGCCCTCATGGTCCAGGATGGAAAAATCGGCGCCCTGGTGTATGACGGAAACCGGCAATATCTGATGACGGGGAGCGCGGTCACCCAGGGGCAGTGGTATCATGCCGCCGCCACCTACAACCGCGCGGAGGCCAAGGTCAGGGTTTATGTGGACGGGGTTCAAATCACGGAGGGAACCCACACGCTCAACCATTCCGCGGCAAGCCCCAACACGGGAGCATTCCGTATCGGCACATCCGCCTGCTGCGGCGAGTCCTTCCATGGCGCCATTGACGATGTGCGCCTGTGGAGCACGGTCCGGACCCAGAGCGAAATCGCCGGCAACCGGAACCAGGAGATAGCCGGGAGCACGGCGGGACTTGTCGGGTACTGGAAGCTCAACGAATTTTACCGTCCGCACCATCTGGTGGTGGAAGGGTTTAGCGCCCCCTACGGCATTGGCCTGGACAGCGCCAACGGCTCGGTCTGGGTGGCGGATTACAACAATCACATTGTAAGGCATTTGGCCGCGGACGGAACCGAGACAGGCCGGGTGACGGGCCTGACCAATCCCTGGGATGTGGCGGTGGACGCGGTGAACCGCTATGTCTGGATTACCGACATGTCCAATGACAGGGTAATCAGAGTGCCTGCGGACTTCTCCGGGCGCTTTGTCGCGGGCGCCACGGGAACGGCTCCCGACACAGTGTCCGGAGGAACCGCGGGATTACTGATGGGCAACGCCAAGGCCGCGGCCGGAAAATTCTCAGGCGGCGCGGACCTGGACGGGGACGGGGACTATATCCAGATACCCGTCAGCCCGGCTTTGGACGTGCAGGATTTCACCTTCGAGGCATGGGTCAAGGGGAGAACTGTTTCCTACCGTTGTCTCTTTATGCGTGGCAATCAGAACGGCAATAACGAGATTTATTTTGGTTTTTACGGCAACACCCAGCTCCAGGTCATTCTTGACAACACGTCGCTGTATTTCAACGGCGGCGTGAATTTCGCCGACGGCAACTGGCACCATGTTGCCCTGGTGTTTGACCAGGCCGCGGGCAAGGCGCGGGTGTACGTGGACGGGGCGCTGTACGGCTCCGAGCAGGACCGCGCGGCGACGTTGGATTTCGGCGGCTCGGACGCGCTCATCGGCGCGGATTTCGACGGGTTCAACACGTACGTTGGAGATTATTTTGACGGCGTGATTGACGACGCGCGGCTGTGGAACACGGCGCGGACCGGCTCCCAGATTTCCTTTGGAATGAACGCGGAGCTTCTTGGCAACGAGGCCGGGCTGGTGGCGTATTACACCATGAACGCGTTTAGCGTCGGCCAGGGCAAGGCCGTGGGAGGATTTGACGCGCCGCACCGGCTGGCCGTGGACCCCAACGACGGCGGAGTGTGGGTGGCGAGCCATTACCAGAACCAGGTGGTCAAGCTCAACAAGGACGGAGTGGTGCAGGCGCGCCTGGGTGGCTATGACAATCCGCTCTCGGTGGCGGTGAACGCCCGCGACCAGTCAGTCTGGGTCACGGACTACAACAACGGACAGGTTGTCAAGGTGGGGGCCGGATTCCAGGAGCTCGCGCGCGTTGGAGGGTTTGACCGTCCCTGGTCTGTGGAGGTGAACCAGGAGGACGCGACGGCCTGGGTGGCGGACCATTACCACCATCAGGTGGTCAAGCTGGCGCCGGACGGGACGGAACTCTTGCGGCTTGGCGGCTTCAGTTACCCGGTGTGCGTCTCTCTGGATTCCCCCCGGAGAAACCAGACCAGCCCGCCGACAGCCAGCGCCTCGGCCAGCGTTACCCAGGGGGACGCGCCCCTTGAGGTAAACTTCACGGGAACCGGCACGGACAACGGAAGCATTGTCTCCTACGAATGGGACTTCGACGGGGACGGCGTGTTTGACTATGCGTCCTCTTCCACGGGAAGCGCGGCCCACACATATCAGAGGGCAGGGACGTACAATCCCGTGTTCCGCGTGACGGACAACGACGGGCTTGCCGGGTACAACACATCGCTGGTTATATACGCGGGCCCCATGACGGTCACCGCGCTGGCGAGCCCCTCCTCGGGCGTGGCGCCCTTGAGCGTCAACCTGGACGGCAGGGTGGCGGGGCTCCTGCCGGGCCGCGCGGTGGTCCGCTACGAGTGGGACTATGACGGGGACGGCATGGTTGATTACACCAGCTCCGCATCGCCCAAAGTCCAGCGCAACTACAGCCCGGGCGGTGTTTACAGCTCTGTTCTCCGGGTAACGGACAACCTGGGCAATCAGGCTCTGGCCAGTATTACTATCAACGCTTCCAGGCAGCCGCCTGTCGCCAACAACTATGCCACGCCCGTCACAGGCAACGCGCCGCTGGCGGTTTCCCTAAACGGGATCTCCTCGGACGCGGACGGCTCCGTGGTGCTGCGTGAATGGGATTATGACGGGGACGGGGTGTATGACTGGTACTCCGAAACCAGCGATGATGCCTACTATGTTTACTCAAGTCCGGGAACCTACACGCCCGCGTTCCGGGCGACCGACAACGACGGGCTTTTCACGACAGCGTCCAAGGTCATCACTGTCGACAACACCATGGCCCCGCCCGCAGTGAGCCTCGCGGCGGACAACACCGAGGGCGCGGCGCCGCTCACCGTGACCTTCACCGCCAGCGCCAATGACCCGGACGACGGACAGATCACGCTGTACCAGTGGGATTTTGACGGAAACGGCTCCTGGGACGCCTCCTCGACCTCCTCGGCCACCGCCCAGTTCGCCTACGCCCAGACCGGAGTGTGGGCAGCCAAGGTCAAGGTGACGGACGCGGACGCCCTTACCGCGGAGGCCACGGCGCTCATTACCGTGAAAACGCCGGGAAGCCCCACCGCAAAGGCGGGGGCAACACCGGTTATCGGGGAAACCCCGCTCACCGTGAATTTCTCGGCCAACGGCTCCAGCGACGCAAACGGAAGCATTGTGAGGTACGACTGGAACTTCGGCGGCTCTGTGGCCTGGGTCATGGACCACAGCCACCACCAGGTCAAGCGCTACACGGATTACCATCTGGACAAGACCCTTTCGGGCTTCTACTACCCGCTCTACGCGGATATCAACCCCAACGACAGCTCCGTGTGGATGAGCGATTACTACCATCATCAAATCGTCAAGCTCAATCCGGACACGGGCGCGGAGATCCTGCGCCTTTCCGGGTTCAGCTATCCCCACGGTGTTTCCGTCAACCGCAATGACAACAGCGTGTGGGTGGCGGATTACAACAACAGCCAGGCCGTGCATTTGTCTCAAAACGGGACGGAGCTTCAACGGACAGGAGGAATGGGGAATCCCAAAGGCATCGAGGTGAATCCCGCCGACAACACGGTCTGGGTGGCCAATTACGGCCAGCACACTGTGTCGCAACTGGACCAAAACGGCAATCTGCTTAAGAAGATATCCGGATTCTACAATCCCCATTGGCTGGCGGTGGATTCCAACAGCGGCGCTGTTTGGGTGGCGGACGAAAACAACGACAGGGTGGTGCGCCTGCGTCCCGGCCTGCCGGACGGGTACAATCTCACGGCGGCGGGGGTGTCTCCCGCGCTCACGGGCACCGCGGCCAGCGGGTTCGGGGGCGTGACAGCCACAACAGGCCAGATCAACGGCGGGCTGCGTTTCGACGGCTCCGGAGACTACCTTACGGTTCCCAACTCCGACTCCCACAAGGTGGACTCTTTTACCCTGGAAGCCTGGGTCAAACAGGAGAGCCTCACGGGAGAACGGCTTATCGCGGGCAAGGTCAGCTCGGGCAGGGATTTCGCCCTCATCGCCTACAACGGGAGGCTCGGTGCCCAGGTGTATGACGGAGCGCGCCGCTATGTGCTCACAGCCAGCGCCCTCAACCTCAACCAGTGGTATCACGTCGCGGCCACCTACGACCGGCCCAACACGAAGCTCATTGTGTATGTGGACGGAGCCAAGGTGGGCGAGTATTCCATGACCGCCAGCCAGTCAGCGGCGAATTCGAACCCGGACCCCTTCCGGATTGGCGTGTCCTACTGCTGCGCCGGCGAGGCTTTCCTGGGTTCCATTGACGACGTGCGGTTCTGGCGCACGGTCCGGACCCAGGCGGAAATCGCGGGCGCCAAGGATTCCGCCCTTACGGGCGGCGAGGCCGGGCTTATCGGGTACTGGAAGCTCGACACCTACGAGACCGTGCCGTACTGGAACGCGGTTACAGGACTTGACCGTCCGTATTTTGTGGACGTGGACCCAAGCGACGGCTCCTGCTGGGCCGGCATTTTCAACGCCAACCTTCTTGTCAAGATATCCTCTGACGGGACGCGGGAACTCCGGCGCATCAGTTACAATTCGCCCCACGCCCTTTTTGTCAACCCCGCGGACAGCACGGTGTGGACGGTCTCCCATTACCAGCATCTGTTGACGGTCTTCTCGAAAGACGGGGAAAAACTGCAGGAAACGGGCGGTCTCTACTACCCAACGGCAGTCGTTGTCCAGACGCCTGAAGGCGCAAGCTGGACTTCCACCCAGAACGGGAACACCTCGTTTATCTATCCCGGCACAGGGGAATTCGTCGCGATCCTCAAGGTTACGGACAATGACGGCAACACGGACACAGACTCGGTGGTAATCAATGCCGGGAGCTATCCCGAGTCGTTGCCCATTATTTATCCCACACGGGGCGCCGCGCCTCTTACGGTTGTGGTGGGATGCAACGGGCGCTCCCCGGGCGGCACCATCGAGTCGTTCCAGTGGGATTTTGACGGCAACGGCACCTGGGACTGGGAAACTCCGATTTCCGAATCCTTCAGCAAGACATTTGGCTCGCCCGGAACCTACAATGTGACGCAAAAGGTCACGGACAACCGGGGGCTGTCCCATTCGAAAACCGTGCAGGTTATCGTGGACCCGCCTGCGGGAGGCGCGCCTGTTGTTTTGGCAAAGGCAACACCTCAGATCGGAAATCCGCCCCTTGTTGTGCGGTTCAGCGGCGCGGCCACAGACCTGGACGGCACCATCAAAAAATTCGAGTGGGATTTTGACGGCAACGGAACCTTTGACTTCACCTCCTTGTCCTCGCCGTCCGCGTGGTACACCTACACGGCTCTGGGCGTGTACAGGGCGAAGCTCAGGGTAACGGACAACAGCGACAGGACCGGGGAGGACACAGTGCTTGTGCAGGTCAGGGAGGACGGCGCGCCGACAGTGACAGCCTCGGCGGATCCGTCCGGCGGCGCGGCCTCCTTGAATGTCGCCTTTACAGCCACGGCCAGCGGCGAATCGCCCGTCACGCTCTACGAGTGGGATTTCGACGGCAACGGAACCTATGACTATAGTTCCTCCACAACGGGGAACACCAGCCACTCCTACAGCGTGGCGGGAGACTTCGACGCGGTGCTGCGGGTGACGGACAGCCAGGGCCGGACAAGCACCGGGACTGTTTCCATTACGGTGAGCGCAGGGCTTACCGCCACCCTGTCCAAGGACGTGTTCAACCCAACAACCGGTGAGACCGTGAGTATCAACACAACCCTCACGGCGCCTACGGTGTTCACCCTCAAGGTCAGGGACCGGAACGGGAACCCTGTCCGGACGCTGGTGCAAAACGCGAACCGCAACCCGGGGTACTACTCCGACGTGTGGAACGGGAAGAACGACGCCGGGCAGACTGTGGGGTCTGGAGTTTACCTCTACATCATCGAATACCAGGTGGGCGGGAAGGCTTATGTGTATGATGTCACCAACAACGTGAGCCTGAGCCGGTTCACGCCAAGCACCACGTACCCGCCCCAGTTTAACCCCTTCAGCGCGGAGTCGAACTTCTTCCGCTACTCTATGGATAAAAAGGCGGAGGTGACGGTCTATATCGCCCCGTTCAGCGGAGGGGCGGGGAACCGTGTTAAGACGCTGCAGCTCAGGAAGCCTCAAAAGGCGGGGAGCTACGTCATGGTGTGGGACGGCACGGACGACGCGGGCAATCTGGTTCCCGCAGGCACCTATGTCATCGCGCCCCAGGGCTGGGAGCTGCCCGCAAACGCCATTATCGTGCAGACCGAGCCGGTCATTTCAGACATGACAGTCACCCCAAGCTACTATTGTCCGGATATAGGTCCATACGACACGGACGAGGGCAGGCTGCGGATGAGCTACACCCTGTCCGAGCAGGCCGCTGTGACGGCGCGGATTTACAACGACAAAAACTACATCGTCCAGACCATCACCCAGGCCAATGTGCCTGCGGGCTCCGGAAACACGCTGTACTGGGACGGCAAAAATTCCGAGGGCGCCTACGCGGGCCCGGGGATTTACCGGGTCAAGCTGGTCGCGACCGACCAGGAAGGCTCGCGGTCCGAGGACGCCAATGGCCTCGTGGTCATCTTCTATTAAGGAGAGCGGCATGTTTGAGAGAATCAACAAAATAGCGCGGATGTGGCCCGTCTTCTTCGCCATTCTGTTAATGCTGCTCCTGTGCCGGCGCGTTGCCCTTGCCTATGACGCGCCCTGGGACTCGGGCCACAACACGACCAGCGTGCCGGGGCCGGGGCCTGACGGTCCCCCGGGGGATGACACCGGGGATGACGGCGATGACGATGATGACGATGACGATGATGACGACGATGATGATGATGATGACGACGATGATGATGATGATGATGACGATGACGACTGCGAAAAGAAGGACTGCACGGGCAAGTGCCCGCCCAAGGCCACAAAATCGCCTGTCTTCGTCAAAACCGGCAACCTCGTCCTGGGCTTTACCGACTTTGAAATCGCCGGCGCCGGGCTTGCCCTCTCGCTGGTCCGGACCTACAACAGCCAGGACCGCTACAACGGCCCCTTTGGATACGGCTGGACATCCAACCTGTTCATCAAACTCGCCCGGACCGTGTCAGGCCAGGACGAGATTGTGATTTTACGGAAAGCCTCGGGATCCAGGGTCAAGTACAAGAAGCAGCCGGACGGCTCGTACACGCCGGAGTCCGACAGCACCACGGATACCCTGCTAAGGAATCCGGACGGGACTTGGACGCTCAACTGCCCGGTTTGCAAGGGGCTTTTACAAACGGTGTACGAGTTTGACGCCGATGGAAATCTCGCGCGGATGACGGATGAAAACGGAAACTCCCTGGCCTTCTCCATGGACGGGGACGGGCGCCTTTTCACCGTGGAGCATGAGGGCACAGGCCGCTGGATACTGTTCACCTACAACGTGGCCGGCAAGGTTTCCTCGGTCGCCGACTCGTTCAACAGAACCTGGACGTATGAGTACGACCAGTCGGACAACCTTGTCCGGGCTGTGGACCCGTTGGGTTATTCCATCCGGTACGCCTACGACCTCAACCACAACCTTCTGTCGGTCACCAACAAACGGGGCCACCTTGCCCACATCGTCACCTATGACAGCCAGGACCGGGTCATCAGCCACGGCTCCGAAGGCGCCATCGAAAATTACGTTTACAACAGCGGCTACACCCAGAAAACCGACGCCCGGGGCCTCGTGTACAAGTTCTATTTCGACGCCAACGGCAACGTCACACGGACAATCCTTCCCGACGGACGCGAGCTGCTTTCCCAGGTGGATGACGGAGTCAACGTCACCCAGACCACAGACCCTGCGGGAAATGTCTGGCGCTACACCTACAACAGCCATGGACAGGTGACCATGGCAACGGACCCTCTGGGCTACACCACCACCACCACCTATGACCCGGTTTTCCAAAAACCCGCCACCGAGACAGACGCCCTGGGGCATACCCGGACCAACCAATACGACGCCAAAGGCAATCTTATCCGGAAAACCGACCCTCTCGGGTGCTCCGAACGGATTTTCTACAACGACCAGGGCCAGATAACCGCAAGGGAAAACGCCCTTGGCTACACCATCACCTTCGAGTATGACCAGTATGGAAATCTCGTCCGGGAGACCGACGCGGGAGGGCACAGCGCCGCCTACACCTATGATTCCCTGGGGCGCAAGACCTCCTTTACCGACGCCAAAGGCAACACGTGGACCTATACTTATGACCTGTTGGGCAACCTCATCCGGCAAGAGGACCCCGACGGCAAGGCAAAGGTGACCACCTACGACGGCGAAGGCAACCGCCTCTCGGTGACGGACGAGAACGGCAACACCACGTGGTTCGAGTATGACGGTCTGGGCCGCAGGACAGCCCGTATTGACACCATGGGCAACCGGACCGGGTGGACCTACGACGCGGCAGGGAACCTTTTGACAGAGAAGGACGCCCTGGGCAGGGTTTGGACATACACCTACAACAACCGGGGGGATGTGGTGACGGAGACCAATCCCGCCGGGAAGACCATCGCCTACACCTATGACGCGGCGGGAAACCGGCTGACGAAAACCGACCAGAGGGGCAAAGTCTGGACTTACACCTACGACGCGCTGGGGAGGCTTTTAACCGAGAAGAACCCCTTGAACGAGACGAGCGCGAACCAGTACGACGCGGTGGGGAACCAGATTAAAAGGACGGACCCGGCGGGCCATGTGAGCTGGTTTGTGGTTGACGCGGCAGGGCGGATGGTGAAGAGCATCGCCAAGGTGGGGGACACGGCGCCCGAAGAGGATGCGGACGATATCGTCACCACCTACACCTACGACTGCCTGGGGAGGAAGATTTCCGAAACCAACGCCCTGGGCCAGACCAGCACATGGACTTACGACCACAACAACCAAAAGGCAACCAGCACCAATCCGGCGGGAGAGGTCCACTCCTGGACCTATGATGAAAACAGCAATGTCCGGACGCTGACCACCTCGGCGGGCAACATCATCACCTACACCTACGACAAGCTGAACCGCATTGCCGAGGTGGGCGATCTTGCCGGCAGGTTCGAGTCCTACGTTTACGACGGCGTGGGCAACCAGACGCGGAAAACCACAGCCACAGGCGACACCACCTATTACACGTTCACCTACTTCAACAAGCCCTCCGCCTCGACGGACGCCCGGGGCAACACCACCTACTATTCCTACGACGCCAACACCAATCTCGCCCAGGCAACGGACCGGCTGGGGAACACCACCTACACGGAGTTCGATGTTTTCAACCGGCCTGTGCGTGTGACAGACCCGGAGGACAATGTTTCCCAGCTTGCCTACGACGACGCGGGAAACATGGTGCGGATGACAGACCCCAACAACAACCAGACCGGCTACACCTATGACGACGCGAACCGTCTGACGCTTGTCACCTACGCCAACGGGAGCACCAAGTCGGTTGTGTACAACACGGGCGGGTATATTACACAGAAAACAGACCAGAACGGGAATGTCATCACTTATACACGGGATGATTTGGGCCGCATCACGGCCCGGAATTTCCCGGACTCCACCAGCTATACCTACACCTACGACAAGCTGGGCAGGATGACCAGCGCCACCAACGCCTACGGCACGGTGGCGTTTGCCTACGACCAGGCCGGAAGGCTCAACTCCACCTCCCAGAGGGGAATAACCACCACCATCGCCTATGACATGGCCAACCGGAAGCGGACCATCACCTATCCTGACGGAAACGTGATTGTCGAGCATTACACGCGGCGGGAGCGTCTTGCCCGGGTGGAGGACATGACCCTGGGAATCAACCTTGCCACGTACACCTACGACGCGGCGGACAGGCCCCAGACCCTCACCTATGACAACGGGCTGTACACCACTTACGCCTACACCCCGGACAGCCAGGTCTCGGCCATTTCCCACAACCGGGCCAACGGAACCGCCTTTGCGCTCTTCCAGTACACCCACAACGCCGAAGGCAACCGCACAGGGACCAACAGGACGGACAACACAGCCCTGTCGGAGCGTTACGCCTATGACGCGGCTCAAAGGCTTACGGGCATGAAGCGCGGCACGCCCGACGGGTCCGGCGACATCCCCACTCCCGGCTTTGACCAGGAATTCACCCTGGACGGCGTGGCCAACCAGACCGCGGTCAAGACCAACGGCGCGACGGAAAACCGGACGGTGAACGCGCTCAACCAGTACACGACAGCCGGGGGGCGGAATCTGGTGTACGATTCCGCGGGCAATCTGGTGGATGACGGGGTCCAGACCTACACCTATGATTACGAAAACCAGCTTGTGCGGGTGAACCGGAAATCGGACAACGCGGTGCTGGCCTCCTACACCATTGACGCGGCGGCGCGGCGGGTTCAGAAGACTGTCGGCGGGACCACCACCGAGTACATCTATCTGGACAGCCAGGTCATTCAGGAGCGCCAGGGCGCCTCGGTGGTGACGGAGTACGTGAACGGGTCCGGACTGGACGAGGTTCTCGTGGCCAAAAAGGGCGGGACCCGGTATTACCTCCACACGGATGTTTTGGGAAGCGCCGCGGCTGTGTCGGACACGGCGGGCAACGTGCTCGAAACCTACACATACAGCCCCTACGGGCTGCCTGGGTTCCGGGACGCCCAGGGCGCGCTTCGGGCGCAGCAGCAGTCCCAGTACGGCATGACGCGGCTCTTCACGGGCCGCGACTGGGAGCCGGAGGTTGGTCTGTACTACTTCCGGGCGCGGTATCTTGCGCCTTCCCTGGGACGGTTCCTCAACCCCGACCCCATGGGCTATGTCCAGGGACTCAACCTGTACGAGTACGCGGTGTCCAATCCTTTGCGGTATGTGGATCCGCGCGGCGCCAAATGCACCCAGCACCAGTTGGAGTTCGACCCCGGCAAGTTTGCCGACTATCTGCCGGACTTCCTCGCCAAGAAAATCGGCAAGCCGAAGATTCAGGTCACGTACAAGGACTGCGATGTCTGCTGCGAGGACGGGCCGAAAAAAGGGCAGACCGTTTATGACAAGGAATTGTCAGTTGGCGTGGCCTGGAACGGGGACTCGGGGTATATCCCGACCCCCTGGGGCATGGCCTGGGACATTGACTTCTATTTCTTTAAATCCAAGGGATTCATCGGCCTTGTGGCCAAGGTTTCCTGGGGGCTTTCCGGGTCGCTTGCGGGCGGCACCGACAACTGTTACGACAAATACCAGGCATCGGGCTGCATCACAGGCCAAGTGGCTGTCGAGGCATTGTTCGGCGCGGCGGAGGAGCAGGAGGACAAGCTCACCGGCGACAGCATGTTCAAAGCCTATGTCTCGGGCGGCGTGCAGGGCAGTGTTTCGGTATGCCTTGTGGCCAAGCGGGGCGCGTTCTCCGGAGAGCTAAAGGCGACCATCGGCGGCTCCATCAAGGGAGTGCTGGGCGTGTGGAAATGGACGTACGAGAAGGAGTTCTGGGCCATCAGCAAGGACATAGGGCCCTGGCAGATATTCAGCATTTAAACAGGGCATCCCCGGGGCGCGCGGACGCGGCCCCGAATGACGGGCCGATCGGACCGGAATGGCTGAAATGGAAACGATACCCCCCGGGGAATCCCGGATGGGCGGCAAACTGGCGGTGTTCGCGGCGCTCTTATGCCTCTTCATCGCAAGTTTCGCCCTCTACACGGCGCGGCAGTGGCGGGCGCGCGCGCAATGGGTTGCCGTGCAAGGGGAAATCCTCCGGGTGGAGCCTTCCGGCTGGTGGGACGAGGCCGCCCAGGTCAACCGGAGGCTTCGGTACGTTTACACAGTGGGCGGGGTGGTTTACCAGGGAGAACGTTTTCATATCAAAGAGGATTCCCTCAACGATCTCCCGCGCTATTTGAAAAAGCTGCGCCCCCATCAGCCCGTGGAGATATGGATCAATCCGGAAAAGCCGGAGGAGGCGGCGCTCAATCGGGAGTACCTCCGGGACGGTTTTCTGCTGCTAACAGTGTGCGCGGGATTCATCGCGCTCGCGGCGGCCATGCTGGTGAAGGAGCGGGAATGGGACCGGCTGGCCCAGAGGATGGACAAGGGCCTTCCGGAGGGATACCGCGGAGAGAGTCCCCTGCCTTCCAGTCCCCTTATAAAGGAGGACGGGGGCGCGCTGATTCTGGACACCGGCATGTCGGTGTTCTGGTCCATGGGCATACCCTTTCTTATCGTGTGTTTTGCGGGAGTGGCATGGCTCGCCCTGACCACGGAGACCCTGAACCCGGGATGGGGGCTTTCGGCGTATTTCCTCCGGACCGGCGGGGTGTGGCTCGCCGGGGGCGCCCTGGCGGCCGCTGTCCGCTATGGGGTCCGGCACCGTCTGGTGATTGACCCGGGGCGCGGGGAAATCCGGGAGCATAAGGAAGTGTTCGGGGCGGTATGGGAGCGGGCCGAGAGCTTTGCCAATGTCGCGGAAATCCGTCTGGTCCAGGACACGTGGCGTCCGGACAATCCGCTGAGGTACTGGCTGTTTTATGTTCAGACCCGGCCCAACACCTCGTGGCACATTTTGCACCGGCACCGGGACGCCCAGCCTTCCCGGGGGAAATATCTGGAGGCGCTCAAGGCGCGGATGGACTGGCTGATATTCAGGGGAGGCCGGACGGCATGACGCGGAAAACACAAGGACTTGCCCTTGGCCTTGCCGCGGTGTTTCTTCTCCCGCTGGCCGCCCTTGCCGGGAATGTTTCTCCCTACAAAGGGGATTTGGGCGGGAAAATCGTCTTTTCCGCCATGGCCGGGACGCAGTGGGATCTTTTCGCTGTGGACCCTCAAGGCGGAAAGGTGGAGCGGCTCACCAACGACAAGGAAATGGAGCGCTTCCCGGCAGTGAGTCCGGACGGTGCCCGCGTGCTTTATATCGGGGACAGGAAGGACGTGTGGATGTACACGCCCCGGACCGGCGGGAAAGCCGCCGTGCCTCTTCCGGCGGGAACCTACGGACATCCGGCCTGGGCGCCGGACGGCAAGGAATTCGCGTGCGCCGTTTACACGGCGCTCCCCACGGACGCGAGCGAGCTGATACGGGTGCGGGAGGCTGAAAAAGGGTGGGGAACGCTGGAGCGCCTGACCACGTTTCCTCCCATGGTCCTTTTTCCGGACTACGCGCCGGACGGGAAACGCCTGGCCTGCTCGGTCTTTCGGCGTGATCCGGCGCTCGGGGTCATTGAAAATCTGGCGGTTTTAAACATCGGCGAAAAAAAGACCGTTCTTCTGACCGATGCAAAGATGGACCAGTTCGAGCCTGTGTGGTCCCCGGACGGCAAGACTCTTGCTTTCACGTCCAACAGGGCTGGGAATTACGATGTGTGGACCCGCGCGGCGGACGCCCCTGTGGACGGGACGAAAGACACGCGGGTGACCCTGGACAGGGGGTTTGACGGAGAGGCGGCTTTTAGCCCGGATGGCGGGGAACTTGTCTTTGTCTCCAACCGGACAGGGCGCCGGGAGCTTTGGACCGCGCCTGTCCGCGGCGGGGCGGAACGGCGGCTGACGGACCTTAAGAGCAGCGTGGCCTCGCCCTCCTGGGCGCGGGGCGGCATGGCGGGACAACACCAGTGAGGGAAACCATGCGTGAATTCCGGAGAGTTACCAATGTGCGGACCGCCTTGCTCCTGGCCGCCGCGGCGTTTCTTGCGTGCGCGGGGGCCTTGGCGCCGGCCAGGGCCGGAGAGCCTCAGCTTGCGGTGCGCGAGGTGTCTTTGGACAAAACGGTTCTTGCCCCGGGGGACAAGGTGAAGGTCTCTTTCTTCCTTACCCGGGAGGCCGAGGCTGTTTTGGAGATTTTCTCTCCCCATTACGAACAGGTGCGTAAAATTGAGAGCGGAAGGCTGCTTCCGGCAGGCACCAATGGTTTGGAATGGGACGGGAAAGACACCTGGGGGACGCAGGCGCCCGATGAGGCGTACTACATCGCCCTCACCGCGAAAAGCGCGGACGGAGGGCAGGTAATTTACAACCCGGCAGCGGACACAGGGGGCGCGGGCCTGGATATTCCGGTGCGGCTTGAAAGCCAGGGCGGGGGATACCTGGCGCGGTTCACGGTTCCGGAGGCGGCCCGGGTGGACATACGGGCCGGCATTCACCAGGGGCCGCTTTTGGCCAACATCATGCCGTGGAAAGCGCTTCCTCCGGGCGCCCACGCCAGGGCGTGGGACGGACTGGACACGACAGGCAAATTCAAAGTGATGGAGCAGCCCGCCTGCCATGTGTACGCCCAGGCCTACACCCTGCCTGACAACACCCTCCTGGTTGCAGGGGGCAAGGACGATTATCCGGAATACCACAAGGCCCTGGCCACCCGAACCCCCGGGTCGGACGATTCCACCGTGTCCTTTGACGCGGTGCGGCAGGCGGCGATAGTCCGCGTGGGCCAGGCGCTTTCCATGCCCTATGTTTCCGGCGCGGCCCTGGACCCTCCTGTCCGGTTCACCGTCTATGACGAGGCGGACAGGAACACGGGCCTTGCGGACAAGGGCGCGGCAACGGTTTCCGGGCTGCTTCGGCTTGTCATCGAGGTGGCGCCTGAGGACGTGGCGGCGTTCAACAACCAGCGCTACGAGATTGTGGTGTTTATTGACAACGAGCGCGTGGACGAGGAAGAGCACGCCCAGACGCCCTACACCTACGTTCTTGACACCGCGCGCATGCCCAACGGGGAGCATGTGGTGACCATCAACCAAGCGGGATTGAACGGGCAGGTGGGTTCTTACAGTTTTCGGCTGAACGTGCAAAACGGATGACCTGGCCGCAGGGAGGTGTTGTATGAGAACGAACGGCAAGCCCTTTGTGACGATTGTCGCGTGCCTTCTGGCCGTGTTGACGGGGTCGGTCCCGTGCGGGGCCGCGGGTGTGTCCATGGAGACACGGGCCCAGCAGGTCAAGGACCATGAGTTTACAGTCAAGGTCAAGGCGGACTCCGTGCTGGGGGCCTACGGCCTTGCCTGCGACGTGGTGTATGACCCCCAGTTTCTGGAGGTGGTGGATATTGACGCCTCGCCCGCCAAGGTGCAGCCCAAGGTGGACGAGGGGGTCGTTTTCAACCAGAACGGAGCGGCCACGACGTTTTTGCGCTCCGCCCTTCAGGACGCCACACCGGGCACGCTGGTTTTAGGGCTTACGCGGTCCGGGGACGCGGCGGGAGTGGACGCGGACGGCGCGACGCTGGTGACCATCCATTTTTTGGCGAGAAAGATTGGCGCCACGAACATTCAGTTTGCGCGGCCCGGTCTTTTGGCGTCAGACCTTACGCCCATCACGGCGGGGTCGTGGAGCGGAGCAAGCGTTGAAATCCTCAAGGCGTTTCAGGGTGATATCAACAATGACACCAACGTGGATCTCATGGACGCCATCACCGCGCTTAGGGTGCTTGCGGGGCAAAAGCCCTCGCCGCTGAACATGGACGCGGACACCAATCTGGACGGTGTGATTGGTTTTCCCGAGGCGCATTTTGTGCTGCAGAAGGTGGCAGGGGCGCGGTAGGAGGATGTACCGTTGTTTTTTCGGAAGTGTTAATGAAAGAGGTAATTGCAAAACTCTAAGAAACGACAAATTTGAGGTAGGCCGGATGGTTCCGCCTGAAGGGCAGGTTCACCCAACACATAGAAATCATTTTAGAAATGTTGGGTGGTTCCGGGCCTTGCGGCCCGGAAC
>JAGVGH010000066.1 GCA_020057225.1 Desulfobacterales bacterium
ACGCGGACCTTGAAATCCACCAGCCGCATCGAAGCGCACTCCTCGGGATAGAACTGTCCCAGGGCGCGCCGGAGCGCGTTGTCCAAAGCCGACACCGGGCCGTTGCCCTCGGCGCCCATGAAACAGTCCCTGCCGTTGACCGAAATCTTGACCGTGGCCTCGGCGTTGCACTTCCGGTCCTTTTCCTTGCGGATGGTGACAAGGAAGGATTTCAAGTCAAAATGGGGCTTGAACCGGCCCAGGGTCCGCCGGAGCATCAAATCAAAAGATCCCTCGGCCACGTCGTACTGGTAGCCCTCGTGCTCCAGCCGCTTGACCTCCCGCGCCACCTTGCGGCTGTCCTCGCCATCGTCATTCAGGTCAACGCCCAGCTCCCGGGCTTTCACCTCGATGTTGCTTTTGCCCGCCAGGTCCGAGACAAGCGTCCGCCTCCGGTTGCCCACAAGCTCCGGGTCTATATGCTCGTAACTGGCCGAGACCTTGCGGACCGCGGAAACGTGGATGCCGCCTTTGTGGGCGAACGCGTTTTCCCCCACAAAGGGCCTGTCCTTTCGTGGAATCATGTTGGCCGCCTCGGAAACGTATCTTGATAGGCGCCGCAGGCCCGCGAGTTTTTCAGGCGATACGCAGGAGCGGCCCATCTTGACCTGGAGCACCGGGATGACGCTGGTCAAATCCGCGTTTCCGCAGCGTTCGCCGTAGCCGTTGACGGTGCCGTGAACCATGGTGGCTCCGGCGCGCACCGCGGTGACGGTGTTGGCCACAGCAAGGCCGCAGTCGTTGTGGGTGTGGATTCCCAGAGGCACCTTGCGGTCCGCATGCTCCCTGAGGTGTGATAAGGCCGTTCCAACAAGTTCCTCCACCTCGTGGGGCAGGCTGCCTCCATTGGTGTCGCACAGCGTAATCCAGTCCGCGCCCCCCCCCGCCGCGGCCAGCAGCGTGTCCAGGGCGTATTCCGGGTTGGCCTTGGCCCCGTCGAAATAGTGCTCGGCGTCGTAAATCACCAAAAGCCCCTGGCTTTTCAAAAAGGCCACGCTCTCCTCAATCATGGCAAGATGGTCCGCCAGGGGGATTTCCAGCACATCGGTCACATGCAGGTCCCAGGTTTTCCCGAAAATGCAGGCCGCAGGCGCGCCGCTTGCGACAATGGCCTGCAAATTCGGGTCGTTGTGCGCGGCAATCCCGTGGCGCCGGGTGGACCCGAACGCCACGAGCACCGCCTGCTTCGGCTTCCAGCCGCGCGCCAGCCGGAAAAACTCCTCATCCCTGGGATTGGAACCGGGCCACCCGCCCTCAATATAATGGATGCCCGCGTCGTCCAGCCGCCGGGCGACGCGGAGCTTTTCCTCCGAGGTGAAGTTGATGTCTTCTCCCTGGGTTCCATCACGAAGGGTGGTGTCGTACAGGACTACCGGTTCCATACTCCTTCTCCTTTACTTCTTTCGGTTCTCAGGCCGAAGGCCGCGCACCGCCGCCCCTGCCCGCCACATTTCAGAGTCCCTAAGCGCCTTCAACTCCTCCCCCAGCTTTTCCGCATAATCCGGACGGCTGTTGGCCTCGAGCACAATCCGGGTTTCCTCGCCGGTTTTCACGCTGTTGTAGAGCTTCTCGAACACCGGGGCCACAGCGTCGCGGAACCGGGGCGCCCAGTCCAGGGCGCCGCGCTGGGCGGTGGTGGAGCAGTTGCCGAACATCCAGTCCATGCCGTTTTCGGCCACCAGCCGGATGAGGGACTGGGTCAGCTCCTCGACGGTCTCGTTGAACGCCTCGCTGGGGGAATGGCCGTTTTTCCGGAGGATGTTGTACTGGGCCTCCATGGTGCCCGCGAGGCAGCCCATGAGCACGCCCCGCTCTCCGGTGAGGTCGCTGTACACTTCCTGCTCGAAGGTGGTGGGGAAGAGATAGCCCGAGCCGATGGCGATGCCGACAGCCAGGCAGCGTTCCATGGCGCGGCCTGTGGCGTCCTGATGCACGGCGTAGGAGGAGTTGATGCCGGAGCCGTCCAGAAAGTTGAGCCGCACGTTTCTTCCGGAACCCTTGGGCGCCACCAGAATCACGTCAATGTCCTTGGACGGAATGACCTTGGTCTGCTCCTTATAGACAATGGAGAACCCGTGGGAAAAATACAGGGCGTCGCCGGGTTTGAGCCGCTCTTTCACCGTGGGCCACAGAAGCATCTGGGCGGCGTCGGACACGAGGTACTGCACCAGGGTTCCGCGCTCCACCGCCTCCTCGATGGGAAAGAGCGTTTCGCCGGGCACAAACCCGTCCGCCACAGCCTTGTCCCAGTAATGCTCGCCCGGGCGCTGGCCAATGATGACCGGAAACCCGTTGTCCCGCATGTTGAGCGCCTGGGCCGGCCCCTGCACGCCGTAGCCGATGACCGCGATGGTCTCGCTCTTGAGCGTTTCCCTGGCCTTGGCCAGGGGATACTCCTCCACAGTCACCACCTCTTCACTCACGCCGCCAAAGTCAATCTTCGCCATGACATCCTCCCCTAGTTGGTTTTCTTCTCACGGCTCAAAGCCGTGATTCCTGTGCGCGCCAGTTCCTTGATTCCCATGGGTTTCAACAGGTCAACGAGGGCCGCGAGCTTGCCCTCGTCGCCCGTGACCTCCAGCGTGTAATGCTCCGCCGTGACATCCACCACCTTGCAGCGGAATATATCCACAAGCCGCAAAATCTCGTCCCGGGTTTCGGGCCGTGTCCGCACCTTGATGAGCGCCATTTCCCGGCACACCGCGGGCACATCCGAGAGGTTTTGCACCTTGATGACGTTCACCAGCTTGTTGAGCTGCTTTTCGATTTGTTCAAGCACCGCGGCGTTGGCCCGGGTCACGATGGTCATGTGGGAAAGTCCCGGCTCATGGCTCTCGGCGACACACAGGCTTTCGATGTTGAAGCCCCGGCCCGAGAACAGGCCGACAACCCGGGAAAGGACCCCGGCCTGGTTGTCCACAGTGATGGTGAGAACATGCTTGGGTTCCATTGGCATCCCCCCATTAAACCAAAAGCATCTCTGTAATGGACTTGCCCGCGGGCACCATGGGATACACGCATTCCTCACGGTCCACCACAAAATCCATGATGACCGGACCCGGAGTTTCAAGACCCTTTTTAAGCACCCTATCCACTTCTTCTACGCGGGTGGCGCGGAAGCCTGTGGCGCCGTAAGCCTCGGCCAGCTTGACAAAGTCCGGCGCCACCTCCATGCGGGTCTGGCTGTAACGCTTGTCATAGAAAAGCTGCTGCCACTGGCGCACCATGCCGAGATAGCCGTTGTTGAGAATGCAGACCTTGACCGGCAGACCCTCCTGCACGGCGGTCGCAAGCTCCTGGATGTTCATCTGGATGCTGCCGTCCCCGGCCACGTCCACCACCAGCTTGCCAGGACGCGCCACCTGGGCGCCGATGGCGGCGGGAAGACCAAACCCCATGACTCCAAGGCCGCCCGAGGTGATGAACTGGTTAGGCTTGTCAATATGGTAATACTGGGCGGCCCACATCTGGTTTTGCCCAACTTCCGTGGTGATAATCGCCTCCCCGTTGGTCAGAGCGTGCAGCCGCTGCACCACGTACTGGGGCTTGATGGTCTCGGCCTGTTCGTAGGCGAGGGCGTTTCCGCGCCTCCACTCCTCGATTTCGGAAAGCCAGCCTTGGCGCTTTTCCCCGACGCCCGAGAGGTCTTCCTTGTCAAGCAGCTCGTTGACGCGTTCGAGAGTGATCCGGCAGTCCCCCACCACCGGGGTATGGACCGGCACGTTTTTCCGGATGCTCGTAGGGTCAATATCAATGTGGACGATTTTGGCCTGGGAGGCAAAGGTCTCGGTCCTTCCGGTCACCCTGTCGTCAAACCGCACGCCCACGCCGACCAAAAGGTCACAGTGCGCGGTGGACATGTTGGCCCGGCAGGTGCCGTGCATGCCCAGCATGCCCAGGGAAAGGGGGTCTGTGCCCGGATAGGTCCCCAGGCCCATGAGGCTCATGGTGACAGGAATATGCAGGCGCCGGGCAAGTTTCCGCAGCTCCTCCGACGCGCCCGAGAGCACCACCCCGCCGCCCGAAAACAACAGAGGCCGTTCCGACGCGAGCAGAAGCTGGACCACCTTGGCCACCTGCCGCATATTCGGCTCATAGGTGGGATTGTAGGTGCGGAGTTTGGGGTCGGGCGGCATCTTGAAGCGGCACTGGGCGGCCATCACGTCCTTGGGCAAATCCACCAGCACAGGCCCGGGCCGTCCGGACCGGGCAATGTGGAACGCCTCGCGGATGATCCGTCCAAGATCCTCCACGTCGCTCACCAGGTAATTGTGCTTGGTGCAGGGCCGGGTGATGCCGACAATGTCCACTTCCTGGAACGCGTCGTTACCAATGAGGCGCGTGGGAACCTGGCCGGTGAACACCACAAGAGGAATGGAATCGGCGTAGGCGCTGGCCACGCCGGTCACAGTGTTGGTCGCGCCCGGCCCGGAGGTGACAAGACACACTCCCGTCTTATGCGCCGCCCGGGCGTAGCCGTCCGCGGCATGCACCGCGCCCTGCTCGTGCCGCGCCAGCACGTGGCGCAGGCCGGAGCGGAAAAGCTCGTCGTAAATGTCCAGTACCGCGCCCCCGGGATAGCCGAAAACCGTGTCCACCCCTTCCTCTTTCAGCATCCGCATGAGAATCTGCGCGCCGGTCATGACAGGCCCCGCAGTCCCCTTTTTCACAGCCTGTCCGTCCTGTCCCGCCTCGGGCGCGCCCTGGGAGGCCGCGCCCTTGCTGTTTTCCTTGGGGCCTTTGCCCTTGAAATTCAACACTCTGTTCGGCATGTTCCCGCTCCTTTATTTCTTCAGGCCCCTCGCGGGGAACCCGGTCAGTCTTCCAGCACGGCTCCCGTGGAGGCCGAGGACACCATCTTCGCGTAGCGCGCCATGTATCCGGTGGTGATTTTGGGGGCCGGAGCTTTCCACTCCGCCTTGCGGCGGGCGAGTTCCGCCCCGTCCACGTCAAGTCGTATCGAGCGCCCGGGAATGTCAATGCGGATAACCTCCCCTTCTTTGACAAGACCGATGGGCCCGCCCGCCATGGCCTCCGGCGACACATGGCCGATGGCCGCTCCCCGGGTGCCTCCGGAAAACCGCCCGTCGGTGATGAGCGCCACATCGGCGTCCAGTCCCATGCCGCAGATGACCGAGGTGGGCGTGAGCATTTCCCGCATGCCAGGTCCGCCGCGCGGGCCTTCGTAGCGGATGACCACCACGTCTCCTTTTTGAATCTTTCCGCCTAAAATGGCCTCTGTGGCCGCCTCCTCGGAGTCGAAAATCCGGGCCGGGCCCGCGTGCCTGAGCATCTCGGGCCGCACCGCGCTTTGTTTCACCACGCAGCCGTCCGGCGCGAGATTTCCCAAGAGCACCGCAAGTCCGCCCTCCTTATGGTAAGGGTTCTCCACCGTGCGGATGACCCCGGGATCCAGAATCACCGCGTCCTTGATATTCTCCGCAACCGTGCCGCCCGTGACGGTGGGAAGGCCGGTGTCCAGCAGACCGTGCCGCGCAAGCTCCGCCATGACAGCCGGAACGCCGCCCGCCTGGCACAGGTCCTCCAGCCGGTGGGTTCCGCCGGGAGAGAGCGAGCACAGGTGCGGCACCCGGGCGCTGATGGCGTTGAGCATGGTGAGATGGAACGGCACCCCGGCCTCTTTGGCGATTGCGGGAAGATGCAGCGCGGTGTTGGTGGAGCAGCCCAGGGCCATGTCCACGGCCAGGGCGTTTTCAAACGCTTTTGGAGTGAGGATGTCCCGGGGGCGGATGTTTTTTTGAACCAGGTCCACCGCCCGCATTCCGGCGCGCTTGGCCAGCCGGTCCCGGGCCGAGTACACGGCCGGGATGGTGCCGTTGCCGGGCAGTCCCATGCCAATGGCCTCAGTGAGGCAGTTCATGGAATTAGCGGTGAACATGCCCGCGCAGGAGCCGCAGGTGGGACAGGCGTGGTCCTCAATGAGCGCAAGCTCCTCCCCGGAAACCCTGCCGGTCTTGACCCCGCCCACCGCCTCGAAGACCGTTATAAGGTCAATGGGAGCGCCGTCCCGCACGGCCTTGTGCCTGCCCGCCAGCATGGGTCCGCCGCTGACCAGGATGGAGGGGATGTTCAGCCTTGCCGCGGCCATGAGCATTCCCGGCACGATTTTGTCGCAGTTGGTGACAAGCACAAGTCCGTCAAAGGCGTGGGCCATGGCCATGATTTCGATGGAGTCGGCGATGAGTTCGCGGCTTCCCAGCGAGTATTTCATGCCTGGGTGGTTCATGGCGATACCGTCGCACACGCCGATGGTGCCGAATACCACGGGGGTGCCGCCCGCCATGAGAACGCCGGTTTTTACCGCCTCGACAATGCGTCCCAGGTGGACATGGCCGGGAATGACGCCATTTTCGGGGTTGGCGATGCCGATCAAGGGTCGGGAGAGTTCCTCGGGGGTGTAGCCCATGGCCTTGAAGAGGCTGCGGTGGGGCGCGCGTTCGAGGCCTTTTAGGACGCTGTCGCTTTTCATGTTTCCCTCTTTTGCCCGGTTTGGGTCGTTTATGCCCCAAAAATAAAATCCGTTGCCAGAGGCTGGCAACGGATTTTGTTTTTGCTTTAAATTCAGCTAATTATCCGTTATCCAGCCCCGCCTCCGTAGCAGGGGATAATAATCCCTGCTACGCTAATAAGGGCGAGTGCCTGGAAACGGAGGATGGTCTGGGTCTGCATGGCAATGATCCTGCTTTGCTAAATGTTCTATCCAACATATAACAGGCCGGGTAAAGAGTGTCAAGAAGAAAAGCAAAACAAAAAAAACGTGCCCCCTACACCAGCCGCCGCTCCCCCATCACCGTCTCCATAAACTCCCGGACCTGCTGGCGCATGTCCTCCGGCGACACCACCCGGGTGTCCGACAAATCATAACGGATGTTCAAAAGCGGCATGTTCCGCTCCCGGCGCTTCTCCCGGAACATCCCCGTCAGGGCCATGGTGTTCTTGCGCCCCACATGCCCCGCCATCCAAATCATATCCACTGAAAAACGCCCGCAAATATAAAAAAGGTCCGAGGTAATTGCAAAACTCATAGAAACGACAAATTCGAGGCAGGCCGGGTGGTTCCGCCCGAAGGGCAGGTTCACCCAACAGATATGAATCATTTAGAAATGTTGGGTACACCCGGGCCTCGCGGCCCGAAACCGCCCAGCCTGCGCCTCATTTTGCAATTACCTCCATAGTTTCAGCAAAAGTCCAAACATCTTGCATACAGAGGGCGGCCTGGCCGCCCTCTGCTTTCTCTGCTCCGCGCTCCCGCGCCTCTACCGGCTCTTCAAATTGGCCGGCTTCGGGTAATTCTTGAAAATCTCCATGGCGGCCCGCATTTCCTCGCCGCTCATTTCAAGGTTTTGCAGCGCCCCGGAGAAATACCTCTCGTAGGCTCCAAGATCCAGGCAGCCGTGTCCGCTCCAGTTGAAGAAGATGACCTTGGCCTTGCCCTCTTCCTTGGCCTGCTTCGCCTCCCGGATGGCCTGGGCAATGGCGTGGGCGGTCTCCGGCGCCGGAATGTGGCCCTCGGTCCGCGCGAACAACACGCCCGCCTCGTAGCATTCGAGCTGGTTCACGCTCTTGGCCGTCAAAATACCCTCGTTCACAAGCTGGCTCACTGTGGGCGCCATGCCGTGGTAGCGCAGTCCGCCCGCGTGGATGGGCGCGGGCACAAACGCGTGCCCCAGGCTGTGCATGGGCAGAAGCGGGGTGTATCCCGCCGTGTCGCCGTGGTCATAGACAAAAGGCGCCTTGGTCAGGGTGGGGCAGGCCGCGGGCTCCACCGGGTAAATCTCGATAGCCTTGCCGTTGACCTTGTCAAGGGTGAAGGGGAACGCGGTGCCCGCGAAGTTGCTTCCGCCCCCCGCGCAGCCGATGATGATGTCCGGATATTCGTTGATAAGGGCGAACTGCTTTTTGGCCTCGAGCCCGATGACGGTCTGGTGCAGCATGACATGGTTGAGCACGGAGCCAAGGGAATAGCGGGTCTGCCCGGAGGTGTCGGAGACCGCCGCCTCGACAGCCTCGGAAATGGCGATGCCCAGGCTTCCCGGGGTGTTGGGGTCTTTTTCCAGGGCTTCCCTGCCGGCCTTGGTCTCGGTGGAAGGGCTGGGCACACACACTCCCCCCCAGGTCTGCATCATGGTCTTGCGGTAGGGCTTTTGCTCAAAGCTCACCCGCACCATGTACACGCGGCATTCCAGGCCGAACTGGGAGCAGGCGAAGGACAGGGCGGATCCCCACTGTCCGGCCCCGGTCTCGGTGGTGATGCGCTTGATGCCGAAGACCTTGTTGTAATAAGCCTGGGGAACGGCGGTATTGGGCTTGTGGCTGCCCGGGGGGCTTACGCCCTCGTTTTTATAATAGATGCGCGCCGGGGTGCCCAGGGCTTTTTCCAGGTTGACGGCCCGGACAAGGGGGGAGGGCCGCCAGATTTTATAAATGCCTAAAACCTCTTCAGGGATTTTAATCCACCGTTCGGAGGAAACCTCCTGCTCGATAAGGTTCATGGGGAAGACAGGCGCCAGCATGTCCGGGGACACGGGATTTCCGTCAGGCCCAAGGGGCGGATTCATCTTGATGTCCGCAAGAATGTTGTACCATTCCCTGGGCATCTCGTCCTCGCGCAGCACCACTTTGCGAACGTCCATGTCGAGTCCCTTTCCAGGCCCTCCGGACCAGCCCGTGGCCGGGGGCGTTATGAGGTGATGGGTGATGGGGGCTGTTTCCCGGTTCCTATGGATTGATTGTCCTGGTCAAAGCGTTTATTTATGGGCAATACAGGCGGGCGAACAGACAGGGAGGGAGGGCGCGGGCCTCGTTCTCATCCAGCGCCCGCGTCCCGGCAAGATGCCGGAACCTGGAGTTTGGCGCTTTCGGCCCGGAAGCGCGGCCCGTGTAAACATTTTTACTGTCTTACGAGGTAATTGCACAATAGGAACACCGTTTCCGTATGTTGCGGAACTTGCGCGGGAATGACGGATTGGGGCGCGTCTCCAGCGGCAAAAACATCCCGGTTGGGAATTCTGCAATTACCTCCTCTTAAAAAAACAAACGGCCCGGAGACCGGTTCTACTCCAGCGCCTTCCGGAAGGATGGGTCCGAGAGAACCTGGACCATCAGGGCGTTGGCCATGGCGCAGGCCCTCTTTTCGGGCGAGGCGATTTGCGCGTCCCCGGAAACCCGGAAGGTCTTCTTGAAAACCGCCGTCCCGCCCTTCCGCGCTTCCACCTTAAACGACCAGGCCCAGGCCCCCACATCCAGGGGGATTGCCCGGACCAGGGGTGCCGGCGGCGCGCCCGGCCCGTCCGCCACAACCACCAGCCCCGCCTCCGCCATGGTCTTCTCAAAAATATTCCAGAAATATCCGGAAAGTCCCGAGCTCACATAGGTATCCCCTCTGGCCGGATCCTCGTATCCCAAAAGAGCGCCAGGATCCCCGGCCCTGTTCAGAACTTCCAGCCGGACCGTTTTCCCCGCAATCCCGGAGAGGTTTTTCATATTGGAGATGGCAGGACGGCACAGGGCGTCATCCAGCCGGATTGTCCGCCCCTTTCCCCCGCAGCCCGTGAGGGCGCAACAGACGCATATCAACGCCGAAAGACCCAAGGCGCCCGTCAGGCGCGCCCGCGTTTTCCGCTCCATTCCCCCCTCCATTCCGCTCCCGGAAAAACCCCGGCGCGCTGTTTTTACCCGATTTGGCCGGCCTTCATTGCCACCTGGAAGTCCTGGTCCTTAAGCACCGCCTCCACCATTCCCCTGGTCATCCGGTAGGCCCTCTCCTTCAGGTTGCTTTTATTGCGGGCGCGGTCCGGAAGCGGCGGCTCCACCACCGAGTAGGTCTTGTTCAGCAAAACGTTGCGCCCTTTTTGCACGTTCAGGGTAAACCGGAATTCGGCGGGGGAAACAGCCAGGAGGGTGATTTTCACATAGGGCGCCCCGGTGTCCGGCTTGGTGTAGGGGAGAACAAGCATCCCCGCCTGGGTGAATCCCTTTTGGAACACCGCGCGGAAATACTCGGGAAGAAGCATGCCCCGGATGGGGTATTTGTCCAGGTTGTACGGGCTTTTATACCCCCGGGAGTCCGTGTAGCACGCGGTGTTCGACACATCCATCAGGTTGCACCGGAGTCCCTGCAGGACGGCCACCTTCTCCAGGGGCGGCGCCACCTCATTGGCGTCCAGAGGCACAGTAATGCCCCGGCAGCCCGCGCATAAACAGAAAACGCAAACGGCAATCGCAAGAACCGGGATAACTGTCGCGGCGCGCCTTGTCGCCCGCCTGGTTTTCTGGGGTGCCTTGACCACTGGAAGCCTCCTTGGCGCTTCGCGCCGGCAGGGATTTTTCGGGAAGCGGCCCGCGCGGGGCGGCGCGGACATGCCGGGGCATTAGACAAGAACGGCGGGAGTTTGTCAACACTCCCCGGCAGGGGCAAGGCAGGGGCAAATCCACTTGGAATGTCCAACCCCAGGTCCTTCTCCTTCCGCTCCGCCGGACCAGCCCTTTGCCCACGGACCGCCGCGGCGCGGCAAGACCCGGGGGCAAAGGACAGGACGCCGGCGGACTACAGCGGCGGGGCGATGGTCACAAGCACCCGCATCCTGGAGGCGGCGCGGACCCCGTGGGGATCCCGGATCCGGGACACCAAAACGTCCCCGGTCCTGGCCGGAAGAACAGCCCCGTTTTCCCCTAAAAACTCCCCCTCCCCTTCCAGAACCGTGATGGAAAGCTCTCCGTCCAGGTCGTGGGAATGGACAGGAAGCTCCTGGCCGGGTTCAAAGTTGAAGTTGATAATCCGGAAATTCTCCGAGTCATGCACCAGGAGTTTTTTAAACGCCTTGGCGCTGAATCCTCCCTCATCAAACAGATTCATTTTTTTCATGACGCTCCTCCTTCCAGATACAAACCCCGCGCGATCTTCTTTCCCGTCCCGGTCTTGAACACCTTTTCGATGAACCGCGCGAGCTGCTCCGGGGTGAAATTTTTGTAATCGTCGGGAATATTCACAATTTTGTCGGCGTCCCACAAAATCCGGAATTCCGGAGTGTCGCAGTTTTTCGCCGAGTGATGGTTGGCGATGATGAGGCACACATGGTCCAGGATGTCCCGGGGCATCCTGCGCGCCTCCATGATGGCCCGGGCGATGGGCGGGCCCTCGGCCTCCTGGAACCGTCCTGCTGTTGAGCCGTGCTTCTTTTCAGCCTCCTGGATGCCGATATCGTGCAAAATGGCGGCTGCGAGCACCACACGGGGGTCGCCCTTTTCCTCCCTGAGAAGAGCCTTGGCATGCCCGAGCACGGCCAGCGCGTGGTTGATCCGCCGGGTGTCCTTGCCAAACCGGGCCTTCATGTCGGAAATAAGCAGCTCTTCCAGGGATTCCCCTCCGGCCCCTCCCGCCTGCGCCAGTTTTTCCCTGGGATCGTATCCCAGACATTCCTTCGCATGCTCGCACCACAACGCGCAGCCCAGATTGAGTTTGGGATTGCTCACTGTGGTCCCGCAGCTTTTACACTTCCGGCGCGCGTCGTCCTTGAAAAATTCCACCATGGCCCCGCATTTGCCGCAGGGCACTTCGAACACGTCGTTGGGGGACCAGAACATGGTGTTCTGTCCCGGGCACAGGGTTGAGCTCATGGTCTATGTCCTTTCACGGCGAGAGGCCGCCGGGCGTTGGAATTAGTTGCCGCAGGCGCAGCCCTGGGCCGCCCCGGGTCCTGGGGGCGTGGTTTTCACGGCGCCGTCCCTGGCGATTTCAAGAATAGTGACCGGAGCCTTAATCCCGGCCTGTTCCAGAGCCTTGCCCGTTGCATAGACGAGGCCCTTGCAGCAGGGCACCTCCATGTAGGCCACAGTAAGGGACTTGGGTTTTGCGGTCTTGAAGATTTCCGTGAGATGGGCGATGGCCGCGTCCATGTCCTCGAACTTGGGGCAGGCCATGACAACGGCCTTTTCTCTTAAGAGATCCTGATGGAGGTTGGCATAGGCCACGGCGGCGCAGTCGGCCAGGATGAGAAGGTCCTTTTCCTTGAGGAAAGGGGCGCCGGGGTTGACCAGCCGGAGCTTGACAGGGAAATGCCCCAGGGAAGAGGCTTGGCGTTCCCCAGGGCCGGCTTTTGGCGTAAGCTCCACCGCCTGGGAGGAGGGGCATCCGCACGGGAGGGCGGGTTTTTCCTTTTGGCGCGCCAGATGCTCGTGGACCACGGCCTCGTTGAAATCCGGGGCTTCTCTTTGGGTGATGGTGAGGGCGCCTTGGGGACACTCGCCGATACAGGCGCCGATGCCGTCACACAGAACATCGCCGATGAGTTTTGCTTTGCCGTCCACCAGGGCGAGGGCGCCTTCGGCGCATGCCAGAACACACTGGCCGCAGCCGTTGCATTTGTCTTCGTCAATTTGAATGATGTTGCGCAAGGGCATGGGAGCCTCCGGGCGCGCGTCGGCGCTGTCAGGGGTTGTCGAAGGTGTTTTTGAAATCCGCGAGGTTTTTTGTTTTGAGGTAGCCGCGTGTTTCCTGGTTGATATTGTTAAGAAGGCCGCCCAGGATGCACTGGCCGCCGCACACCGGGGTTCCGAGGAGGCAGCGGCTGGAGGAGAGGGGACCTTCGATGGCCTCGTAAACATCGAGGAGGGTTATATCTTCAGGCGGTTTGGCCAGGGTGAAGCCTCCTTTGGGTCCTCTGGAGGAGAAGACGAGGCCTGCTTTGGCGAGGCGCTGGAGGACTTTGGAGAGGTGTGCGGGGGATGCGTTGATGCGGGCGGCGATGTCGGAGTTGCTAAGGGGTTCGTCGCGTCCCGCGAGGAGGACGGCGGCGTGGAGGGCGATGGAGGCGGATTCCGCGAGTTTGAGGATGTGTGCCATGGGCGGGGCCTTTCGTTATATTCTGGTACTAAAATACCAATTTATAAATTCCTGTCAAGTTCTTTTTCAGCATTGTTCCTAATCCTGTCCCGGTTCCAATTACGTGCTTCCCCGAATAGAACGTTTTTCAAAATTCCGTTCCGATTGAAAGGCAACGTGGCTCCGGCATCTTGCCGGAGTTTTCGGGAAACGAACAGCAACTCCATGATTTTGTAATTTTTTCCAACCCGTGTCCAACCCGTGGCGTCCCGGCAGGATGCCGGGACCCACCAGCACGGCCGTCCCGCCAGGCCAGACCAAGCCAGCAGCCTGCCGCGCCTCCCGCCTTCTCCAAGTCAAAGGCGTCCGCAGCCGCTGAACCTTGGCCGCGCCGGAAAGAAAGCCAAGTCCTCCGCCCGGAGGGGCCGGCAACTTGACCGGCGCGGAATTCCGGAAACCGCCCCGGAAATCGCAATATGCCAATAACAAACTGAATCCACAGTATAAATTTGGTACGCCAAAAGGGAGGGATCCCCCCAAAAAAGAAGGGGCCGCCGCTCTTTCAAGCGCGACCCCGGGGTGCGGGATTGGGGTGGGATAGTGAAGGGCTTGTGCTTCTTATGGCGGGTGGGCACTACGGCGGGAATCGTTATTCCGGCCTTGGCCGGTTGGTGTCTTTCATGGCGCCTCCTTATTGCAAAGGAACGCCTTGTCCCGGTTCCGGGACTTCTGTCCCTTTTCCGGATCGCTGAACGAACGCTCATTGATAACCGCGATGCCCGCTCAAGCTCGGCCAATCCCTCTGCCAGGCGTCGCGCCGTCCCCGAACCTCATCTCTTTCTCCGGGGCCGCTTCGTTCTTGCTCTATGTATAAGCAGGAAGCGTGCCATCACAAAAAGAACAAAGCCACCGGAAAACCCTGGCGGCAACTGTCCGGTATATCTCGTTTTTAGTACCAAAACCCTCAAAACGCCCCGGCATCCCCGCGCCAAGGCGCTGTCCCGAAACCAGGATTCCTGTCAGCTTTCCAGACACATCACTCCGCCACAATAAACGCCTCCGGATACCCCGCCCCCCCAAGCGCTTTCTCGTGCCGCGCCGCCTCCGCAAGGGAAGAGCATTTGCCCACGCGAACCCTGTAATACATCTCCCCGCCCACCTCCGCGCTCACAACATGGGCGTTCCTATACCTCTCCCCCAGCTTGTCCCGCAAACGCTCCGCGTTGTCCCGCTGCCGGAACGCGCCCACCTGTATGGTGAAATTGCCCGTGTAATACACATTGGGATCATGGCTTCCCACCGGCGCCGCCAAAGCCACCACCTCCACCGGCGCGGTCCCCGGGCCCACCACCCCAAGCTCGCCCGCCAGGGTGTACGAAAGATCAATGATACGTCCGCGGACAAACGGGCCCCTGTCGTTCACCCGCGCCTCCACGCTCTTCCCGTTCTCGAGATTCCGCACCGACACCAGCGTGCCCAGCGGCAGGGTTTTGTGCGCCGCGGTGCGCGCGTACATATTGTAGATTTCGCCGTTCGATGTCTTTTTGCCGTGAAAATCCTTGCCGTACCACGAGGCAAGCCCCCGCTGGCGGAAACCCCGCGCGTCCGGAATGGGCTGATACCATTCCCCGTTTACGCAGTAGGGTTTGGGATAGCCTTTCATCCGGGATGGCGCGCCGCCCCGGGTTCCTTCTTCGGGATACGGCCCCTCCAGGGTTGTCCCGGTTCCGGCGCAACCCTGGGCAAACGCCGCCAAAACCGCCAGACACAGGGCCGCAAGCGCCCTTCCTTTCCAGGCTCTCCCCCCGCGCTGAGCGCCCGCCCGTTCCACGTTATTTCCCCTTCTTTTTCGCGCGCCCGGGCAACGCGATCCGCAGAACATCCTCCATCTGGTCCACAAAATGGAAGGTTATGCCCGAACGCACCGCGGACGGAATCTCCTCGATGTCCTTGGCGTTCCATTTGGGGAGGATGAGTTCCCGCACTCCCGCCCGGTAGGCCGCAAGGACTTTGTCTTTGACGCCCCCCACAGGCAGCACCTTGCCCCGGAGCGTGATTTCCCCGGTCATGGCAAGTCCCTCCTTGACGGGCACATTGGCCGCCAGAGAGGTGATCGCCGTGAGCATGGTGACTCCCGCGGAAGGTCCGTCCTTGGGAATGGCGCCCGCGGGCACGTGGACATGAAGGTCCTTGCCGTCGAAAAAGGCCGGGTCAAGCCCCAGATGCTCCAGGTTGGAGCGGATGAAACTTAAGGCCGCCTGGGCGGACTCTTTCATCACGTCGCCCAGTTGCCCTGTAAGGATGAGCCCCTTGCCGCCCCGCATGGCGGTGGCCTCGACAAACAAAAGGTCGCCGCCCACGGGCGTCCAGGCAAGACCCATCACCACCCCGGGCACCGAGCAACGGTCCATCTCCCCGTGCTGAAAACGCACAGGACCCAGGTATTTGGAAAGGTCTTTCGGCCCGGCCGTGACCTTCTGGCATTCGCCGTCCACGATTTTCCGCGCCGCTCCCCGGCAGACCGTGCCGATCTCCCGCTCCAGATTCCGCAGCCCCGCCTCCCGGGTGTATCCAGTAATGAGAAGCCTGAGCGCTCCCTCGGTAACCGTGATTTGGGACGTGGAAAGCCCGTTTTCCTGCCGCTGCCTGGGAATCAGGTAGCGCTTGGCGATTTTGATCTTCTCCTCCTGGGTGTACCCGGGAAGCTCCAGCACCTCCATGCGGTCCCGCAGGGCCGGTGGAATGGTTTCGAGCACGTTGGCAGTGGTGATGAACATGACCCTGGAGAGGTCAAAGGGCACGTCCAGGTAATGGTCGGTGAAGGAGTTGTTCTGCTCCGGATCCAGCACCTCCAGGAGCGCCGCCGCCGGATCCCCCCTGAAATCCGCGCCCACCTTGTCTATCTCGTCCAGCATGAACACCGGGTTGTTGGTGCCGCAGCGCCGGATTCCCTGGATGATCCGCCCTGGGAGCGCTCCCACGTAGGTGCGCCGGTGTCCCCGGATTTCGGCCTCGTCCCGCACGCCGCCCAGGGAGATGCGGACGAATTTCCGGCCCATGGCCCGGGCGATGGACCGGCCCAGAGAGGTCTTGCCTGTGCCCGGAGGACCGGCGAAGCATAAAATAGGGGCCTTGCCCTGGGGATTCAGTTTTTTCACCGCCAGGGTCTCGACAATGCGGCGCTTGGGTTTTTCAAGGCCAAAATGGTCCTCGTCCAGAATCTTCAAGGCCAGCCGGGTGTCCAGGTTGTCCTCGGTGTTTGCGTTCCAGGGCAGGCTTGTCAGCCAGTCCAGATATGTGGTGGCCACACTGTACTCGGAGGAGGAGGGATGCATCCGGGAGAGCCGGTCCAGTTCTCGTTCCGCTTCCCGCCGGGCCTCCTCCGGCAGGTTTTGGGACTCGATCTTTTTCCGGTATCCGTCCATCTCGACGACGTTTCCGTCCTCGGTCTCGCCCAGCTCCTCCTTCATGGCCCGGATCTGCTCGCGCAGGAAATACTCCCGCTGCTTCTTGTCCATCCCCTCCTTGACCTGGCTTTGAATCTTTTTTCCCAGTTCCAGGACTTCCAACTGGTGGCTGGCAACCCGGAACACTTTTTCCAGACGCTTTTTCACGTCCGCCTCTTCGAGGATGCTTTGTTTCTCCTCGAGGGTGCTTTGAATGGTGGAGGCAACCACGTCCGCCAAGGTGCCGGGATCGTCCAGTCCCTTGACCCATTCCACCAGCTCGGAGGGGAGATAGGGCGCGATCTCCACAAGCTGGGCGTACACGCGCAACAGGTTTGCCACCAGGGCCTCGGTCTCCGTGTCGCGGACAAGGATGTCCCGGAGAGGCTCAATTCTTGCCTGGAGAAAGGGCTTGCCTTCGACAAACCCCAGAACCCGGAAGCGGGCAAGGCCCTGGACCAGCATCTGGGCTTTATCAGGGCCGCCTTTGGCCATTTTCATAATCAGGGCCGCTGTGCCCGCCCCGTGCATGTCTTCGGGATTGTTGACGTTCCCGGCGCCCTTTTTCCGTGTGGCAAGAACCCCCACCACCCTGTCGCCCGCCACGGCCTCGTCCACAAGCTGGACAAGCTCGGCCTGGGCTACCATGAGGGGCAACTGCATCTTGGGAAACAGGGCCACGTCCATGACCGGGATGATTGGGATGATTTCAGGCAGCGCGCCCTGTGATTTTTCACGCGGAAGCATGTTTTCAGGCAGATCGGAGCTCATCTGGGCCTCCCTTCCCGGACAGGCCGGGATATTCAGGCGCGGCGGAGGCCGCGCGGGACAGGTCTAAAGACACCGGACGGCAACACCCGCCCTGCTGTCAGGGCTGCTCCTCGACGCTCACGCGCAAAGGCCCTTCGGGCGCGCGTTTGACCATGCGGATGTGCAGCAGGCCGTTTACGCAGGTGGCCGATACCTTTTCCGGGTTCACGGGCGCGGGCAGAAACAGTATCCGCTCAAAGGGGCCGTACTGGATTTCAACAAGATGGAATTTCGCTCCTGGCTCCCTGGGGGTCTCCGCGCGTTTTCCGGAGATTTTCAACGCCCGCGTGTCCAGCTCCACAACGAGGTCTTCCAGGGCCACTCCGGCGATTTCCCCGATCACCACGATTTCCGTGGCTGTTTCGTGGATGTCCATCTGCGGCTTCCACTGGGAGTGCCCGGTGTCGAAAACAGGGTTCAGGGTTCGAAATACCTGCTCGATGGTTCTGCCGAGCCGGTTGTGGAACTCTCCCATGCCGTGACCGAACTGCAGCTTGATGTAGTCCATGTCCGCTCCTCCGCGAAAGTGCCGGGCACCGGCTGTGGCCGCCGGAGTATTCCCTTGACGAGGGCGTCCCCGGCTGCATGCGGGACGCGTTTTTCAAAATAGCGCAGGGGTAAGGGGATGTAAAGCCGGGAAACAGGGGGGGGGCCGCGGTCTCCGGGGATTTTCCCCCCGGGGCGGGGCAGATCCTGCGCGAGGATATACAACGGGACGTGAAAACAGACGGCGCGGGATCAGGAGAAAAAAACCGAAGGCGCGAGCCTGGTGGAAGCCGCCGGACAGTCCGGTGTCAAGCGGAAATGAGCTGTTCCCTGCTGCAGGGCGTCAAACCGCAGGAAAAACCTTGCCGCAAAAGCTCACATGCGGATAGATTTTGTATCGGTAGAGGTAATTGCAAAATAGGGATACCGTTTCCGCCTGTTGTGGAACTTGCGTCTGTGCGATAGGGGTCGGGGAGGGCGCGAGCCCTTCCCGGCCCCTATCGGATTGGGGCGCGTCCCCATCCGCAACAACATCTCCTTCGGGAGTTTTGCAATTACCTCAGTATTATTTGTATTTTTGTGTAGCCATGGTTCTGGGGTTGAAACCCCAGGCTAGCTCAAAAACCTTGCCGCACCGCGGCCGCTATGAGGAAAAAGGCCCATTTTATAACAAGAAAACACAACAAAAACAGGATATTTTATTCTAAGTCCCTCCTCCTAGTAGTCCGTTCTTAAAATAACATAGCAGAGGTAATGGCAAAACTCTAAGAAACGATAAATCTGAGGTAGGCCGGGTGGTTCCGCCCGAAGGGCAGGTTCACCCAACATCTTGGAATAATGGTATAATTGTTGGGTGAACCCGGGCCTTGCGGCCCGGAAC
>JAGVGH010000093.1 GCA_020057225.1 Desulfobacterales bacterium
CGGATTATCCGCGTTTTTTGCGCAGATAATGTCCGAGACATGGCCCTGGGGTTGAAACCCCAGGCTAGGTCAAAAACCTTGCCGCACCGCGGCTGCTATGAGGAGAAAGGACCATTCTATAAAGAAAAACCTCTATGACCACTCTCACAAAGCTGCAATCAGGAATCGCCAGAAAGCTATTCCATCGCCCCGACCCTCTCCCGCATGGAGAGGGATATTTAAAGAAATCTTTCAGCACGTATTGAGGCTTTGAACGCAATTTGATTTCATTCTTCATTCTTCATCCTTTTAGGAACCGTCACTGTAAACTCCGTGCCCTTCCCCTCAAGGCTCTCCGCGCCAATTGTCCCGTTGTGCTTCCTCACAATATTGTACGCCACGTTGAGACCTAGCCCTGTCCCTTTCCCCACGTCCTTGGTGGTGAAAAACGGGTCGAATATCCGCGAAAGGTGTTCCTTGGCGATGCCGCATCCGTTGTCCCGGACGGTGATAATGACATTGCCGTTTTCGCTCCGCGTGGCGATGCGGATTTCCCCTTTTTGCCCGATGGCCTGGGCCGCGTTGACCACGAGATTCAAAAACACCTGACACAACTGCTGCGGATAGCACCAGGCCCGGGCGTCCGGGCCAAAGTCTTTGATGATGTCCGCCTTGTATTTAAGCTCGTTCCGGGCGATGTTGAGCGTTGTCTCAAGAACCGCGTTGAGATCGCACTCCGCGGCCTCCTGCAGCGCGGGATGCGCGAAATCCTTCAAGTCCATAATAATCTTCTTAATCCGTCCGGCTCCGTCCAGGGACTCGGAAATAAGGGCATCCACGTCTCCCATAAGAAAATCAAGGTCCATCTCCTTTTCCGCCTCGGCCATGTCCTCCAGAAGGGTTGAAAAACTGGGATTCGCCTCCAGTACGGGACTGAGCGCCCTGACGAGCTCCTGGTAGCGCCGAATGAGTTTCTGAAAATCCCGCGCGTATTCCTTGAGCGAAGCGAGGTTCGACGCGATGAATCCCATGGGGTTGTTGATCTCATGGGCAACACCCGCCGCAAGCTGCCCGATGGAGGCCATTTTCTCCTGCTGTAAAAACAGCCGGCGGGTTTCCTCTATCTTGGCGGTCTGGCGCTTTACCTCGGCCTCCAGGTTTTCAGCGAGCGCCTTGTATTTGGCCCTGGATTCGGCCAACAGCGCGTTCTGGCGGAGAAGCTGGGCGTGGGACTCCTCGACCACGCGTCCGTGAAGGCCCGAGGTCATCAGCACCTTGTGCCGGGAGGAGACCATGGCATCGAGGGCGCGGGCGAGAATTCCGCCAAGGGCCATCATCAGGCTGTGCCGTTGTTTTCCCACAGGCTCCCAGCCAAGGACAAGGTGGCCCGCGGGCAAGAGCTCATGGATGACGGGAAACACGGCCGCGACGCCGCCCGCAAATTTTACGGCCCGGCGTTTTTCCGGATCTCCGGCCCTGATAAAGCGGAACACAAGGCCCGCGTCCTCGCGGGTGAAACGTCCTTCAAGGGCAAGGGGCGCCCCTTCCATGTCAAGAACCATCAGGGACTGGACACCGGCCTGGGCGGCCTCCTTCCACAGGGCGGCGGTCGCCGTTTGGGAGAGAAGGGAGGCAAGACCTGTTTCCCGGTCAAACTCCATGCTCAGGGTGGCGTCCTCCGAGGGCTTTCCCTCCCCCGCATCCCCTTCCATGTGCATTTCAGGCAGCGTTTTCTCGTCCAGCATGGCGTCTTCCCCTCCCCCCCTCACCGCGCCAGGGCGTTTTCGCCATCCAGCACGTTCAAGAACTCATGCTCCTGTATCCCGTGGCTCCGGGACAAGCCCAGCCGCGCGTCCAGGCGCGTCCAGGTTTCCTTGAGAATGGCAGAGAACGTCTCGCGGACTCCCGGGCCGTACAGGGCTGAGGCGAAAAGGACGGGCAATCCTGTGGGAGACCACCGGTCCCGGACCTCCTGTTCCGTGACAACGCCTTCCAGGTCGCGCTTGTTGAACTGAATCACCAGGGGCAGGTCTTCGATATCAAGCCCCACTCTGCCCGTGTTTTTTTCGAGGTTGTCGAAGCTTGCGAAATTGTTCATGGCCTGTCCGCGCTGGGAGTCGGCCACAAAGACCACTCCGTCTGTCCGCGAAAGGACGGCTTTGCGGGTGGCATCGTGGGCCACCTGCCCAGGCACGGTGAAGAGCTTGAACTTCACGCGGAACCCGGAGCCGGTCCGGGCAAGGAGGGGCAGGAGATCGAAAAAGAGCGTGCGGTCTCCCTTGGTTTCAAGGGTCAGCAGATCGCCGCGTCCGTCGGGATTGACCAAATCGTGCAGGCTCATGAGGTTGGTGGTTTTGCCTGACAGCGCGGGCCCGTAATACACGATTTTGACAATCAGAAGTTTTTGTTTGAGGTCGAGCTCGGCCATGGCCGCTCCTTTGCGCAACCCGTTTTGAAGAATGAAAAAAACCCGGGCAAAATATTTCCAGGACCGGGTGCCCGGGCGTCCGTATGCCCTGCATCAAACAAGAGCAACAACCGTGCCCGGACCGGGAAGGGCGCGCGACAACGGGCGGGCGGGGCGCCCAGGTGGCGCAAGCGCCAAGAATTTGACGGGAACGGACGAGGGAACGGCTGGATTCGACAGCGTTTTGGAAAATATCTTTCCGATTGGCTTGAGTGTTTTGATGGGCCGGCGGCCTGCTTTCGGGGTGACGGCGATTGAAGGGCCACGCGGCTTCGGCATCTTGCCGGAGTTTTCGGGAAGCAAACAGCAACTCTATGGTTTTGCAAGTTTTTCTAACTGTTGAGGCCCCGGCAGGATGCCGGGGCCCACCAGCATGGCCTCATGCGTATTGGAACGGATTTGTGAAAAACGCTATCTTTTTGGTTTTTCAACGTTTTTAGCTTGGATAATGGGGCGCCCCGGGTTGAAACCCCGGGCGATGACAAAACCTTGCCGCTATGCGGCCGCTATGTGGATAAAATCTGTTTTACAAAAAAATCTAATAAAAACAAAAAGCTATCTTATTATTCCATCTCCTGGCTCCTAACTTCTAACTCCTTCCTCCTATACTATCCGCCCGGCGCCCCTGCTTCCGCCCCTTTCCGGTTCCGCGTGTCTCTGGCGCGGCTTTTGCTAAAAGACGGACAGACAGGCGACAACGCCCCTGCCGGGGTCTATCCATGGAGGGTCCCATGCAATCTCAGGTTATTGAGCATACTGTCCTGCTTGTGGATGACGAAAAATCCATCACGAATTCCTTGAGGCGTCTTTTTCGCAAAGAGAGCTTCACCCTGCTCTCGGCGGCGGGCGGAGAAGAGGGTCTGGAACTGCTAAAGGGCCTGGACAAGTCCGTGTCCCTCATCATCTCGGACCAGAGAATGCCCAACATGACCGGCTCGGAATTCCTCGAACAGGCCCGGAATATCACGCCCCACGCCATCCGTTTTTTGCTTACCGGATACTCGGACCTGGACGCTGTTGTGGAGGCCGTGAACAAGGGCCAGATACACCGCTATCTCACCAAGCCATGGGACGACAGGGAACTGGTGCTGGCGGTGCGCCAGGCCCTTGCCCAGTTTGAGCTGGTGGCGGAAAACCGGCGCTTGTTCGCCCTCACGCATCTCCAGAACCGGCAGCTCGAGGACTGGAACACGAAGCTGGAGGAGCGTGTGGCACAAAGGACCCGGGAGCTTGCCAGAATCAACCGCAAACTGGCGGAGCTTGCCGACGAGCTGGAGGCGGGTCTTTGGAACACAGTCCGCGCGTTTTCCTCGCTTCTCAAGACCCTTTCTCCCGGTCTGGCCGGGCACAGCCGGCGGGTCAGCGAGGGAGCCAGGGAGACCGCCCTGGCCCTGGGCCTTTCCCCCGAGGAAATCGTCCGTGTCGAGATAGCGGCCCTTTTGCATGATCTGGGCATGGCGGGCCACTTTGAAAAATTCGTTTCGGGGGATGACACGGGATGGGACGCCCAGGAACTGGCCTCCTACAAGCGCCATCCTGTGGAGGGGCAGACCGTGGTGGGGTTCATCCCCAGGCTGGAGGAGGTGGGCAGAGTCATCCGGCACCACCATGAGCAGTTCGATGGAAAGGGATTTCCTGACGGGCTTTCCGGCGAGGGCATACCGATCGGGGCGCGGATCATCGCGGTGGCCGACGCCCATGACTGGATCGCCTGTGTGCGCGCCAATTCCACGCCCTATATGCGGGAGTTCCTCTCGGACACCGGGGGGGATCCGGCGGGCAATCCTCTGGACCTTACGGCGCGCGCCGCTCTCCATCATGTGAAAAAAAACGCGGGCATACGGTTCGACCCTGTTGTGGCCGAGGCTTTTTTGGCGGTGCTCGGGAAAAACGCTCCGGAGCCGGACTCGGAACGCGCGGTTGCGCCCAAGGATCTTAAGGAGGGCATGGTTTTGTCCCGGCCTTTGTATTCGGGCGCAGGGGTCTTTCTCCTTCCCCGGGACACCGTGCTTGGGCAGGGCGCCATTGAAAAACTGCGCGGGCTGATGGCCCAGGGCAGCCTTGCGGGCGCGGTGCATGTCGCGGCGCTGGAGGCGGGGTGTTCTCCGTCCGGACGGCGGGCCGCGCCGGGACGCGGGTAGCGTTGTCTGAAGGGGACCGCGCGCGGGAGAACCGGCGGGAAAGGAGGCTGCCATGAGGGATTTCCGTACAACTATTTTATGCGTGGATGACGAGGCCAATGTGTTGTCCGCGCTCCGGCGGGTGCTCCGCCGGGAGAATTACCGTGTCCTTACGGCGGGAGGCGGGGAAGAGGCTCTTGCCCTGCTGGAGAAGGAAGATGTGCGGCTTGTGATGAGCGACCAGAGGATGCCGGGGATGAACGGCACGGAGCTTATGGCAAAGGTCAAGGAGCGGCATCCGGATGTCATCCGGGTAATTCTTTCGGGATATACGGACGTGGATTCCATTATGGAGAGCGTGAACCAGGGGCATGTGTTCAAGTTTTTTTTTAAGCCCTGGAGCGACGAGGACCTGCGAAGGGAGCTTAGGGAGGCGCTGGCCCAGAGGGATAGCGGGCGGGAGAGGGAGGGCGGCCGGTGGCGGGACGGGGAAGGCGGGTCCGCGCGGCCGGGCGCCGCGGCCCATGACGTGATAGATATATCCGTGGACGCGGCGGGACTGCCGGAGGCTGTCCTGGACGAGCTTCCCTCGCTGATTGTGAGCGTCGGCCTGGACGGGAGGATATTGCTCGCGAACAGAAGGGCGCGGGCGCTGTTGCCGGGAGGCGGAGAGCTGGTTTCAGGGCGGGGCGTTCCGCGGGCCTGGCCCGGGGCGGTGATGGAGGCGGTCCGGCAAAGCGTCACAGAGGGCGGGAGCCGGATTCTGCCGGAGGTTGGTCTTGAGGGGCGGGCGTACCGGGTGGCGGTGATTCCGCTCACGGATCCGTATGGGCATTTGGGGGCGGTGTTGGTGTTCACACCGGCCGGGAAAAAGGCCGGGTGACGCGCAATTCTCTTAATGTCTTTAACCCATAGACATTTCTGATTTATCTGAATTTCCTGCCTTTTACTCCCCGCCTCAGGGCAAACGCATCTAAAAAATTCCGAGAAGTTGTTCCATGAATTTATGATCCATGGCCGCCAGGGCTCTTTTGTTTTTTATGGAAGCC
Source organism: Desulfobacterales bacterium (assembly GCA_020057225.1). Classification (GTDB taxonomy): domain Bacteria; phylum Desulfobacterota; class Desulfobacteria; order Desulfobacterales; family Desulfatibacillaceae; genus JAGVGH01. The sequence continues at coordinate 5,616 of JAGVGH010000093.1, forward strand.
TTTTTCGA
>JAGVGH010000203.1 GCA_020057225.1 Desulfobacterales bacterium
ATGGCAAGACCTGAATCCGCAGCAGGATTGTAGCATCCTAATTGCAGGTTCAATTGCCGTCGGGGCGCACGGCGAGCGCCCGGAATGTGGTCCAAAGGCGCCTAAAAAGGATTATCTATCCCGGGCTAACACTCTCAGAAACATACGGTCTCCCACCTCGCGGACGCGGATGCCGATGGACCTGAGAACCTCCTGCACGGGCGCGCCCAGAAAAAACATCTCCTCCCCGGTTGTTTTTCCGAACCGCTCCCGCAATTCCCGTCTGGCAGACACATCCGCCTCCAGAACCTCTATCACCCTGGCCTGGGCGTCTGTCTCCCCGTGCTCCCAAAACGCGCGCAAGGAAGGACCCAGACGCGGCCAGGAAACACGGCGCCCGTGCTTCCAAATAAACTCCAAAAGCTCTGTCTGCCCCGCCAGAATGTGCTCTCTCCGAAGCATGTCCCGGCCCATCAGCGCCCGCATCTCCTGCTCGTCCCAGCACTTCTGCGCCCTGCACTCCAGAGGCCGGTTTTTATAAACCGAACAGGCTTTCCGTTCGGGCGCGTGAAACACGCAGCCCGCGCCTGGCCCAAGGTTTGCGATTTTTACGAACTCGCCGGGGGCCGGACGCGCTGTCCCGGCCAGGTTGTCATACACGGGCTGGCCTTCCCGAATTGTTATAAGACATTGTAATTCAAGAATTTTATCAACAAGCAACGGAAGATCGGGACCATGCAGGGCAGGAGTGCTCCTGACGCAGCACTCCCCGCACCGGATGCAGACCAGACGTTTTTTCTCTGTCTTTGCCATGGGCGCGCCTCCTCCCCTTCTTGTCCGGGCAGACATGGGTTCCAATCCAGGATGGGCGAAAATCTTTCCCAGGTCAACCGAAAAGTCTTCTCCGCGTTTGTCTCCGTGCCCCGTCTGTGTTACAAACCTATGCAAGTTGAAGCGGTTGCGCCGCCGCCGGTTTTTACATATCAAAAAACCACGGAGGTAATTGCAAAACTCATAGAAACGACAAATTTGAGGTAGGTTGAGTGGTTCCGCCCGAAGGGCAGGTTCACCCAACATCTTGGAATAATGGTATAATTGTTGGGTGAACCCGGGCCTTGCGGCCCGGAACCTCCCAACCTGCGCCTCATTTTGCAATTACCTCATCAAAAAAACACGATAAAAAAGATTGCTCTCTCGGTTTTCACGTTCAGCAAAGCGGCGCCGCGCTCCTGAACGCGCGAAAAGACCCCGCATGCGGCGGGAGGCCTGCCGCCAACCTTTGCGGCAAAGGGCAACGGCCCTCTTCGCTCTTGGACACAACAGCCATGATGGCAGGAAAAAGCTACAGAACCCTTCTCGTGGCCCATGGCGTGCTTTGGTCCATGCTGCCCCTCCTTGTCCTTGGGCTTGCCACCCTCGCTGTCACCACCTCCTTTTTGGAAAACGAAATCGCGGAACGGAACCGGCTGGCCGCGGAACACCTGGCAAGCCAGACCAGCCAATGGATGGAGCCTGGGGAAGAAATACTGGCCCGGGCCGCCGCCCTTGCCGAGGAGGCCAAGTCCAGGCCCGGAACGGACCTTGCCGCCTCCCTTGACCTCCTGTTAAGCTCCGGCGCTCCGTTCTCCACCCTGCAAATCCAGGACGGAGCCGGAAACATCCTTTGCAAGGCTCCGCCCGGAGCGCCCGAAACCTCCGGGGAGACCCCCGCCGGAGCCTGGACAGACCGGAATTCCGCCCGCGTGTTTTCCTTTGCCTTTAAAGAAGGCGGATGGCCCGGCCCAGGCATGGCGCGCCCGTTTTCGGGAGGGGTTGTGGTGGGGCTTTTGGATTTGGAGCGTCCCCGCGTCCTCCTCGCCCGGTTTGCCAAGCCCGGCCCGGACACCGCGTCCGGGGGAAAGGGCGCCTTCCTTCTGGACGCGCGGGGCAATGTGGTCGCCCAGGCACGGGAGGAAGGCGCGGGCGCGCCATGGACGCGGGATGACTTAAAGACGCTCTTCACAAACGCCCCGGCCCGGGGCGTGTTCACCGCCCGGCTTGGCGGCGCGCCGGTTCTTGCCGCCCTTGCCCCGGTACCCGCCGCGGGCTGGTCTGTCGTGGTCGCCATGCCCGCCTCAACGGCCATGGCCCCTGTGCAAAAACTCCAGGGCCTTTTCGCCATGGGCGTTCCCGCCACCCTGGTGTCCGCCCTGGCCGTTTCGGTCTGGCTCACCGGACGCCTCACCCGCCCCTTCAAAGCCCTTTCCGGATACGCCACCCGCCTTGCCATGGGAGATTACGACGCGCGGCTCGCCCCTCCCGCGTACACGGAGCTCAACATTCTGGCCCGGGACCTCGAGGCCATGGCCGAGGCTATCCGTCTTCGGGAAAACGCCCTCCGGGACAGCGAGGAGCGCTACCGCACCATCCTGGACGGCATCGAGGACGCCTATTACGAGACCGACCTTTCCGGCAACCTCACATTCTTCAACGACTCCCTGTGCGACATCTTCGGCTACAGCGGACGCGAGCTTCTGGGTATGAACAACAGGGAGTACACGGACCGCGAAAACGCCCGCCGCACCTTCGAGGCGTTCAACCGGGTGTACCGGACCGGCCGTCCGGCCACAGGCGTCGAGAGGCGGATTGTGACCAAGGCCGGACAAAAACGCGATATCGAGCTCTCCATTTCACTTATTGTGGAAAACGGGAAAAAAACCGGATTCCGGGGCATTGTCCGGGAGGTCACCGAGCGGCGGGCCATGGAGGCCGAGCTTAAAAAAACCAAGAGCTTTCTTCAAAACATCATGGAAAGCTCCAAAGACGCCATTGTCAGCACGGACCTCGCGGGCAACATCGAATTCGCAACTCCGAGCATCCAGGACCTTCTCGGCTACACACCCAAGGAAATGCGCTCGAACAAGGTCGGGCATTACTATTCCAAAGGCAGGGAGGACGCGGTCTTCATCATGCGCGCGCTCAAACGGAGCGGGGGGCTCACCAACCACGAGATGCAGCTCCGGAAAAAAGACGGCTCCCTTATGGACGTGAACCTTTCCGCCTCGTTTTTAAGGAACGAGCGGGGGGAAACCATCGGGACACTGGGAGTGCTTCGGGACGTGACCTACGCGAAGCGGCTGGAGGCGCATCTCCAGCACGCCCAGAAAATGGAGGCCATCGGCACCCTTGCCGGAGGCGTGGCCCATGATTTCAACAATCTTCTCATGGGGATTCAGGGCTATGTTTCCCTCATGCTCATGGATTTGGACCCCAAGGATCCCCAGCACGACAGGGCGAAAAAAATCGGGCAGCAGGTGAAAAGCGGGGCGGCCCTCACGCGGCAGCTTCTCGGCGTGGCCCGGGGAGGGAAATACGAGATCAAGCCCAAGGATCCCAACGAGCTGGTGGCCGCCACCGCGGAGATGTTTGGAAGAACACGCAAGGAAATCCATATCGAGACCCGGTACGGGAAAGACCTTACCACCGTGGACGTGGACCGGGGGCAGATGGAGCAGGTGTTGCTCAATTTGTTTGTGAACGCCTGGCAGGCCATGCCCGGAGGAGGCGTGCTCCTGATTGAGACCTCCAACGTGGAGCTTGACGAGGAGTACACCCGGCCTTTCGGTGTCGCCCCGGGTCTCTTCGCGAAAATCGCGGTCACTGACACAGGATGCGGAATGGACCAGGAAACCTGCGCCCGGGTGTTCGACCCGTTTTTCACCACAAAGGAGAAAAGCCGCGGCACAGGGCTTGGGCTGGCGTCGGCGTACGGGATTATGAAGAACCACAACGGAATCATCACCGTGAAGAGCGAGCCGGGCAAGGGCAGCACATTTACGTTGTATATCCCGGCGTCGCGATCGCGGGCTGTTCCGGCGGAGACGCGGGCGCCGGAGGCGCGGAAGGGCCGTGAAACCGTTTTAATGGTGGATGACGAGAAAATGGTGCTGGAGGTGAGCGCGCAGATGCTCAAGGCTTTGGGTTACAAGACGCTTACGGCGCGAAGCGGCCCCGAGGCGGTGGAGGTGTTCAAGGCGCGGGGGGATGAGATAGATTTGGTGATTTTGGATATGATCATGCCCGGGATGAGCGGGGAGGAGACATATTCGCGGCTCAGGCGGATCAGGGCGGATGTAAAGGTGCTGTTGTGCAGCGGATACAGCATCCGGGGCCAGGCCTCGGAAATTTTGAGCAAGGGCTGCAACGGGTTTGTGCAAAAGCCCTTTGACGTGCCGATCCTGTCGGCGGCGCTCAGGGAGGTTTTGGACAAAGGGGAGTGATGAGCGCGTCTGGCTGGACACGGAAAAATCCAATCACCGGGGAAACAACCCCTGTTTCGGGCGGCGAAAACGGCGAAAGCGCCGTCATGAACCGGCAAAACCGACAAGACACCGGCGCGGACCGGCAAGGACGCCGCGGAGGAACGGCAAACGAAGGAACGGTCGCCGAATACATACGCTCCATGCTCGCCTCGGAACGCATGCGGGACATGGTGGTCTTCCACAAACGCCTGCCTTCCTTTTCCGCGCGCTACGCCGATCCCTCCCCCCCCTTCCCTCCCTCTGTCAGCTCGCTCCTCGCCTCTTCGGGAATCCCGCGCCTCTACGCCCACCAGGTCCGGGCCATCGGCCTTGTCCGCGAGGGGCGCCACGTGGTGGTCGCCACTCCCACCGCCAGCGGCAAATCCCTCATCTACAACCTTCCGGTGCTCGAAAGCCTGCTCCTTGGGCAGGGCGGCCACGCCCTCTATCTCTTTCCCTTAAAAGCGCTGGCCCAGGACCAGATCCGCGCGTTCCGCTCCCTCGCGGGCCTCGCCATGCCCTCTCCCACCGCCGCCATCTATGACGGAGACACCACGCCCCGCCGCCGCAAAAAACTCCGGGAATCCCCCCCCAACGTGCTCTTTACAAACCCGGAAATGCTCCACCTGGGCCTGCTCGCCTTTCACCACAACTGGGCGCCCTTTTTCGCCGGTCTGAAATATGTGGTCATTGACGAGGTCCACACCTACCGGGGGGTCATGGGTTCCAACATGGCCCTGGTCTTTTCCCGGCTCCGGCGCGTCTGCGAGTACCACGGATCAAGTCCCGTGTTCCTTTTCTCCTCCGCCACCATCGCAAACCCCGCGGAACTGGCCTCCCGCCTCACGGGCCTGGACGTGGCCCTGGTGGACAAAAGCGCGGCCCCCGCCGGGCCCCGGCATTTCGTCTTTTTAAACCCGCCCGACGGTCCCGTGGGCGCCACCATGGCGCTCCTCAGGGCGGCAATGCACCGGGGACTCCGGAGCATCGTTTACACACAGTCGCGCAAGATGGCAGAACTCATCGCTTTGTGGGCGTCCTCCGGCAAAAACGGCATGGCGGAAAAAATCAGCGCCTACAGGGCCGGATATCTTCCCGAGGAGCGGCGGGAAATCGAGGCGCGGCTCAAAAGCGGCGACCTGCTCACCGTGGTCTCCACCAGCGCCCTCGAGCTTGGCATTGACATTGGCGGCCTGGATTTGTGCATCCTCGTGGGCTATCCCGGCACGGTCATGGCCACCCTTCAGCGCGGGGGCCGCGTGGGGCGCGACCTCTCGGAGTCCGCCGTGGTCCTGGTCGCGGGCGAGGACGCCCTGGACCAGTATTTCATGCGGAATCCCAAAGACTTTTTCGCCCGGGGCGCCGAAAGCGCCAACATCAACCCCGAAAACCCCATCCTTTTGGCAAAACACCTTGTGTGCGCCGCTCATGAGGTGCCCCTGGCGGAAGGCGATATTCTCCTCCGGTCGGAAAAGGCCCGGCGGGTCGCCCGGGAGATGGAGGCCTCAGGCGGGCTCCTTCGGGACGCCGAGGGCGGCCTGCTCCACGCCGGAAGAAAACGGCCCCACCAGGATGTGGACTTACGGGGCGGCGGCCTCCAGTACTCCCTTGTCCGCGCGGACACCGGGGAGACTGTGGGCCGGATGGACCGCCACAGGGTGTACTACGAGGCCCATCCGGGAGCTGTGTATCTGCATCTGGGCCAGAGCTTCAAGGCCGAGGAGCTTTGCGAGCCGGAATCCGTTGTCCGGGTGCTCCCCGCCAAGACCGACTACTACACCCGCGCGCGGAGCAGCAAACAGACCGAAATCCTTGAAATCCTCGACCACCGCAAGGTCATGGCCTGCCAAGTGTTTTACGGCGGGCTGCAGGTCACGGACCATGTGACAGGATATGAAAAACGCAGGGTCCGGGGCGGCCAAAGCCTGGGCGTTTTCCCCCTGGACCTCCCCCCCTGTGTCTTCGAGACAACAGGCATCTGGTTCGTCATTCCCGAAGCCGCCCAGCGCGCGGCCGAAGATATGGAACTCCACTTCATGGGCGGCATCCACGCCATCGAGCACGCGGCCATTGGCATTGTGCCGGTCATCGCCATCTGCGACCGGAACGACCTGGGGGGAATTTCCACCCCATATCATCTTCAGGCGGGGAGGGCCGCGGTGTTTATGTATGACGCCTTGCCCGGAGGCGCCGGCCTGGCCTGGCAGGCGTTCCGCTCCGCCGGGGATCTGTTGCGGAAAACCCACGCCGCTGTTTCCTCGTGCAAGTGCGACTTTGGCTGCCCGAGCTGTGTGCATTCCCCCAAGTGCGGGTCGGGAAACCGTCCCATAGACAAGGCCGCGGCGGTGTTTTTGCTGGAACGGCTCATGGGCATGCCCCAGAGACCCGGATTAGGAGCGCCGCAAGGAACAGGGCGGAAACGGCCCTTGGACAGGAAGGAACCCGGCGCAGCGCCGCCAAGGATTCCGACGGCAGGAGGCGGCGCCCGACAGATGAGGCCGGAAGGCGGGATGCCCGTTGTGGCCGAAAAACAGGGAGCGCCCTCCATGGAGACGAACCGAAAGGCTCCCCGGGAAAAACTCCTGGCGGACCGGAAAAAGGAAACGCCGCCGATGAATCAGGACAAGGGCGTGTCACCCGGCGGCGCCCAGGGCGGCTCCGTCCCCGTAAAAGACAATCGCCACTACGGGGTTTTCGATCTCGAAACCCAGAATTCCGCCGAGGACGTGGGGGGTTGGGGCAATCTTACCAAAATGCGGGTAAGCTGCGCGGTGCTGTATGATTCCCGGGAAGACCGGTATTTCGAGTACCTGGAGGAGGACGTGCCCAGGCTGGTGGAGCATTTGAAGGGGCTGCCCCTGGTCATTGGCTTTAACGTCAAGAACTTTGACTACAATGTGCTCAAGGGCTACACCCGGACGGATTTCCGGCGGTTGAACACTCTGGATCTTTTGGAGTCCGTCCGCCAGCGTCTGGGCTACCGGCTCTCCCTGGACCATTTGGCGACCCACACTCTGGGCGCGAAAAAGACGGCCAACGGCCTTGAGGCCATCAAATTTTACCGGGAAGGGCGGATCGCGGAGCTTGTGGCCTACTGCCGCGTGGACGTGGAGCTGACCCGGGATCTGTATCTGTATGGCAGAAAGCACGGATACGTGCTGTTTGAGAACAAATCGAAAAAGCGGGTGCGGTGCCCTGTGGAGTGGTGAAAAGGCAGGTTAGGGGCAGGCTTTGGATGTTATGTCCGGGTCATCCGCGGGTTTTCCATAGATAAGAGGTAATTGCAAAATTCTTAGAAACGACAAATTTGAGGTAGGCCGGGTGAACCTGCCCTTCGGGCGGAACCAGCCTTCCCACATCAAATTTGTCGTTTCCATGAGTTTTGCAATTGCCCCGCAAGAAGACCTTTTCCGAAGGATTTCACTGCCCCGCCTGGGCGGCGGCCTGCCGTCTCCCCGGCGAAAACCAAGGCCCTGGGACCGGTAAAAGCCTCTCACCAAGGCTTTCTCCAAGGCCACAGCGGGGCGGGGGCGCCAACTCGGGCGGCACGGGGAGCGGACAACCCCATCGAACGGTTTGACATGCTTCTGTTCTTGGCGTATCCCTTCCCGACGCGTGTTGATGGTTGCTCCCAGCGCGTTTCTGAAACACCTGACACAATGGCGGAGCCGCCGAAATCCTCTGTCCGGCCCGAAATCCCGGAACTCGCCAAGGCGTCCGCCTTTAAAGAAAGAACGCCGATGTCTCCAGCCGCCTGTGGAATAGAATGCGGAGTCTGCGGCCTTAACCTCGCGGGGGCGTGCTCACGCTGCGGGCCCGGAGGAAGCGTCCGGGGCAGGGAAAAAGAAGAGGAGCAACAGCGGATTCTGGGAGCGCCCTGCCCTGTCCTTGCCTGCGCCAACCTTCGGCGCATTCCCCACTGCGCCCGGGACTGCGCGGAGTTTCCCTGTGACAACTTCTCCACAGGGCCGTATCCCTACAGCGCCGGATTTCTTGCCATGCAGCAAAGGCGGCGGGAAGGGGCGTTTGCGGGAAAACCCGCCGGGGCCGCCGAGGTTCTTGTTCCGCCGGCCTATTGGGAAGAGCTTGCCGCGGCGGACCTGGAGCTTATAGAACGCCGCGCCCCTGCAGGGCGGCTTTTCGGGAAAAGCCTTGTTCTCAGGGTGCTGGGGGAAGACCTGCTGGTGGACGCGCCAGGGAAGCGGATATACGGCATGGGCGCGGAGGGCCTGGCGGAACGGGATGACCCCCTGCTCCGGCTCCTTGTACTGGTGTATCTCTTAAACTGCCGGGAAGCGCCCCTTGCAGGGGTTTTGGCCGCTCCGCGCGACCTCGCCTCCGGCCATTTTTTCACAGAACCCCACGCCATCGAGACCGGGGCGCTGGTGAAAACCTTTGGCGCGGACCCGGAACGGTTTGCCCGCGCGGCCCTGCGCCTGGGAGGGGAAAAACAGGATCTGGGCGGCCTTGCCTACACCCTCCTTCCGTTCCCCAGAATCCCTTTGACCTATGTGCTTTGGCTGGGGGACGGAGAATTCCCCCCGTCCTTCAGCCTGCTCTTCGATAAATCGGTGGAGCGCCATCTCGCTCCGGACGCGGTGTGGGGCGTGACCGGATTAGTCACCCGGGCGCTCCTCAGGGCGGCCGCATCCTGACCCTCCGTGCCCGTCCTTTCCGTCCAACACCTGACGGACGCGCGAGGCCAGGTCCTCCAGCCTGTAGGGCTTGTAGATGCATCCCCGGACTCCCAGGGCCTTGGCCTCCTCCTCGGTGCCGAAACCGCCGTATCCCGTGCAGAGCATAACCGGAAGGTCCGGACGGACGGCCATGACGGCCCGCGCAAAAACATGCCCGGGCATCTTGGGCATGGCCTCGTCGGTGATGACCAGATCAAAGCTCTCCGGCGCGGCATGGAACTGCTCCAGGGCCGCCTCGCCGCTTGCCGCCACACTCACGCGGTATCCGAGGCTTTGAAGCATCTCCCGGTTGGCGTCCAACAGCATCTCTTCATCATCCACCAGAAGCACGTGCTCTCCCCTGCCCTGGGGAAGGGAGGCGTCCATCTCGTCCTGCTGGCACACGGCCTCGACCGCCGGGAAAAGAATATGGAACACCGCCCCCTTTCGGGGCTCGCTTTCCACCCAGATGGCGCCGCCATGGGCCTCCACGATGCCGTGAACCACCGCAAGCCCAAGCCCTGTTCCCTTACCAATCTGCTTGGTGGTGAAATAGGGCTCGAAGAGGCGCGCCCGGACCTCCTGGCGCATCCCCCGGCCCGTGTCCCGGACATACAGATGCACGTAGTCGCCGGGAGGAAAATCGCCCGGAAGCAGGGGATCAAACGGGCCCAAAGAAATCCGCTCCACCGCGATGGTGAGTTTGCCCCCGCATTCCTCCATGGCGTGCTCCGCGTTGGAGCACAGGTTCATAAGCACCTGGTGGACCTGGATGGGGTCGGCCATGACAACCGACTGGTCCGTCCCGGTCCGTGTCTCCAGCTCGATGGAGGGCGGAAGGGTCGCCCGTATGAGCCGGGTGGCCTCGTGGACAATATGGCCGATGTCCAGGGGGCGCCGGTCCGCCTCTTTTTGTCTCCCAAAGGTGAGAATCTGCTGCACCAGCTCTTTGGCCCGGAGGGAGGCGTTTAAAATCTGGGATATGTTGTGGGCGGTTTTGACGGGATCGCGGGCGGAAAGCCTGGAGAGTTCGGCGTAGCTCATGATGACGCCAAGGATATTGTTGAAATCATGGGCGATGCCGCCGGCGAGGGTGCCTATGGCCTGCATTTTCTGGGCCTGTTGGAGCTCCTGCTGGAGTTTCGCCTTTTCCTCCTCGGCCTTGGCCTTTCCGGTCACATCCTCCACAAACTTGGTGTATCCGGTGGGGCCTCCTCCGCTGCAAACGCAAAAAGCTTTCTGCCGGGTGACGATGGCCGCGCCGTCACGTCGTTTGGTTTTGCGCTCCACCGCCCGCGATAGACCGGTCTCCATGGCCCAGGCTCCCGGGCATTCCTCGCACGGGGTTTTCCTGCCATCAAACACCTCATGGCACCGCGAGCCGACGATTTCGCCAGGTTCCAGGCCGTAAATGGCCGCAAGGGCGCTGTTGGCCATAAGAACGGTGTGCCCGGCGTCCACCAGGGCGATGCCCACATCCGTGTTTTCAACCAGCGCCCGGTAACGCTGCTCGCTTTCCCTGAGCGCCTGCTCGGCCCACACTTTTTCGCTCACGTCCCTAGCCACGCCCTGGGTTCCGCAGAAACGCTCCTGCGCGGGGGCTTCCCCCCGGTAAATACCCTGGGCCTCGAGCAGCATCACAGGGTACTGCCCCCGGCAGCGGGCAATGGCTTTTTCAGCTCCAGGCCCGGCCTGGCGCACCAGAAGACGGAAAGGCACGTTGGTGGTCCGGCGGTCCCCGGTTCTGCGCTCATTGACCTTGTATTTTACCGCCTCGCGGTCATCCGGATGGATGAGGGTAAAAAGGCTTTTCCCTATCAGGGCGTTGGGGGAATACCCGTAGCGCTGGACAGCGTCGCTTATAAAGGTGATGTTGGCGTCCGCGTCCAGACGGTAAATAATATCCGGGATCCCCTGGAGAATATCAGCAAGTTCGCCTGAGCCGGCCGGGAAGGAAGGAGGGGGGGTGGCCCTGAAAACGACAGCATGCCGTGTGTCCGTTGCGCCAAGGGGCACGACCATGTACTCGATGTCCAGGGTCTTGCCCTCCCGGGTGACCAGCCGGGCCGGAAAAGGAAAACGGAACAGCGGAGGCGGCAGGACAACAGGCGGGGTGACGAGAAAAACCTCGCTCAAGGGGCGGCCGTAAGCCTCCTCCGGGGCATAGCCCGAAAGCCGCGCGGGGGCGTTGGCGGCCAGCACGATGCCGCCCGCGTCCACCGCGAACACGGCGTTTTCCGTGCTTTCGAGCAAGTCCCGCAATGCGGGGTCTCCCGCGCGGTGGTGTCCGCTCATGGCCGGTGGTGCTCCGGGAAGGGTATAGGCGCGGGGCGCGGCGCGTCTTTGTGGGATGCCCTCCACACGGGGTGTTCTCCGGGCGTCCCGGCCGCTCCCTGGCGCCTTGTGTCCCGCGGATTCGGTGCAACATTATAGCATACCCCGCGCCGGGCTAAAACAGGATTGTTCGCTCTTCCGGGCGGTACGGGAATGCCGGAGCGGTCCGGCCCCCGCGTCATCCGTCAACGTTTCCAGGGGATGGGCGGGCGGCGTCCCCCGCGCCAACCTCCTCCGCCGTGAGGGTTGAAAACGAGTCCGGATGCTTGAGGTTGAACGCGGTAAGGTGTTTGCGGTTTTCCGGCTCATACCAAGGTGCAATCAGACAAGGTATGCCCTCACCCCGGCCCTCTCCCGCAGGGAGAGGGAGATTGAGCGGGAGCTTTCAGCAGATGTTACGGATTGGACCGCATTTTGGTATCAAACCCCTCGGACCGGATGCGCTGGATAAGCCCGCCAAACAGGGCCGTCTTTTTCACATTCGCGGAGAGCGCCCGCGCCTCCAAAGGATAATCCGCCACCGCCCGCGCCCCGCGCGGCCTGCATCCCCGTTCCCGGCCACGTAGTACCGGGATAAACATGGAATCGAAATATTTTCTATGTAATTACAAAACGCATAGAAACGACAAATTTATTGCAGGTTGAGTGGTTCTGCCCGAAGGGCAGGCTCTTCCGGCACTGGTATGGTTTTTGTGGAATGGGTTGTTGGGTACACCCGCGCGCGAACAAGGCATTCGCCCCAATGAATCCTCCTGGCGCGCCTGGCACCACCCTGTCTGTAATTTAAAAATACAGTTCTAAATGTTGAAAAATTGATAATTCTTGAAACCTACAAAAGTTGAAGTATGTACCGCAATAAACCTGAACCCATTTTTCTATCGGCCAGGGGCTTACGCCCCTGGATCCCCTTGCCCTTGCCCTGGGCCTCCGGCCCCGGTAAAGGCCGCGCGTTCGCTCCGCCCGGCTCCCCCGGTCGCCATAGCCGGCCCGGGCCTTCGCCCTTAGTTGCCCGGCCGGACTGCGAGGACACGGAAGCCCAGGATGCCGTCCCGGTAGTCCGGCGC
>JAGVGH010000064.1 GCA_020057225.1 Desulfobacterales bacterium
CCCGCAGCGCACGCTCCCGCCATTGCCAGCATGGCTACAAGCGCGAAAACCCGGATTCCCCGGTATATGGCCATGTGTGGCATCCTTTGCTCCCGCGCCTCACGGCGCCTCCAGAGAAACAACTTCTTTGCGTCTGCGCGTGTGGGAAACCAGCCGGGTGTATCCCGCTTCCGCGAGAACCGCCCTGGCGCGCGCGAATTCCCGGCCCACCTCCCCGGGGGAGTGGGCGTCGGAGCTTAAAACCGCCTCCACTCCGGCCTCCCTGCACAGTTTAAGAAGCCTGCGGGAAGGATACTGCTCTTTGGCGGCATGGAAGAACCCGCTGGTGTTGACCTCCACAGCCAGACCCAGGCGCGCCAAGCGCCGGATTACAGCCTCCCATTCCTGTTCCAGCCCCTCCTCCCCCACGCCGCTGAATTTCTTCACCACGTCCAAATGCCCCACCATGTCGAAAAACGGGTTGTCCAGCATGGAGTCCAGGGATGCGAGGTAATCGCGCGCCATGTTCCGGGGGTCTTTGTAGGGGTTGTCCTTTTGGGTTCGTTTGCTTACGATATTGAAACCGTTCAAAAAATGCACGGAACAGGCGATGATGTCAAAGGCGTAGGTATCCACAACGCGCCGCTCGATGTCCATGCCGCCCTGGGCGAAATCCACCTCCAGACCGGCTTTGACCTCGATTTTTCCATGCCAGCGCGCGGCCAGGCGTTTTACGGCATGAAAGTAGAGTCCCACCTCGCCGGGAGACATGGAAAGGCTGGCGCCCTCCTTGGCGAGGGTGAGGTGGTCCAGAAAACAGATTTCCGAAAGGCCGCGCTCCACGGCCTTTTGGACAAAAGTTTCCATGGCGCCTGTGGCGTGGTTGCAGAGGCTTGTGTGAACGTGGCAGTCGCCAAGGCCCATGGTTCCTCCGGCGGGCGGGCTGTGTTTGTCCCGGTCCCGGGACGGGTATAGCAGAAGCCTGAAGGTGGAACAAGACGAATACGTCCGGGGTGTTATAGCGTTTCATAAATCAGTTCCGATTGATGAACCTGCGCCTCATTTTGCAATTACCTCGGAAAAGACATCTTCGCCACCCGGAACTTCAACCCGCCCCTCGAAGTCCGCGAGGACAGGCACAAGGTGACCCTGCGCGTGGAGGCGCCGGACGTGGACCTGCGGGATGTCCGCGTCTCCCTGAGCGGCAGGCTCTGCGCCATTCACGGGACAAAAAACCACGGCCCCCGCTGGCGGGGCGGCCTGCTCCGGGAGGAACGCTCGTTTGGCGCCTTCCGCCGCGCCGTGCTATAGACCGGGAATACGCCGCCGCCCTCCGGTCCGCCGCGCGGGCCGGGGTGGAAATCATGGCCTGGAACGTTCACCTCGACCTTAAAGCCGTCCGGCTCCGCGCCCCCTTGCCGGTGAATCTTTAAGCCCGGCCCTGCGCGCTCCGCCCCCTTAATCCCTCATCCCTCATCCTTCTTCCGGCGCCCTGGGCGCGTGCAGTTCCACAGGACGCCGCCCCCCTCCGCGTATTCTCAGGTTGAGCAGTTCCACAAAGGTGGAAAACGCCATGGCAAAGTAGATGTAGCCCTTGGGGATGTGCAGATCGAGTCCCTCGCCCATGAGGGCCATGCCGATGAGCATGAGAAACGACAGCGCCAGGATTTTAATGGTGGGATGGGTTTCCACAAAGCGCGAAATCCCTCCGGAAACAAACATCATGACCGCCACCGCGATGACGATGGCGGCCACCATGACCCCGAGCTGCTTGGCAAGGCCGATGGCGGTGATGACCGAGTCCAGGGAGAACACGATGTCTAAAATCATGATTTGCGTGACAACCCCGGAAAAACTTGCCGGGGCGCGCGCCCCGGCCCCAGGGGCCGCCTCGTGTCCCGGGTTTTCAAGGTTCCCGTGGATTTCCAGGGTGCTTTTGGCGAGAAGAAAAAGACCGCCCGCCAGGAGGATGAAATCCCGGCCCGAGAGCGCGTTTCCCAGAATGGTGACCAGGGGCGCGGTAAGGCGCATGATAAGAGAGATGGAGAACAGAAGTCCCACCCGGGTGAGCATTGCCAGGGCCAGGCCCACGGTGCGGGCTTTGGCCCGCTGGTTTTCGGGAAGACGTCCGGCAAGGATGGCGATGAAGATGATGTTGTCTATGCCAAGGACAATTTCAAGCGCGGTGAGTGTCACCAGCGCAAGCCATGTTTGCGGGTCGCTCAGCCATTCCATAACGTGTGTTCCGTTTCGTGGTTTCTTTTGCCGGGCCGCCTACACAATCTCGTCCCGCCAGCGGAAGTTGGCGTCCAAAAGCCTGCGCGCCAGAATCAGCCCAAGGTTTTTCATAAACACATAGCCCGTGCGGCTGTCCCTGCTGAAAAGCCGGGACAGCTTGTCCGCGTCAAAACGCACAAGCCGCACCGAATCTGTGGCAATGACATGGGCCGAGCGGCGTTTGCCTTCAAGAAAACCGATTTCCCCGAAAATGTCCCCGGGCCGCAGAAGAACTATCTGCCTGCGCCGGGACTGGTCAAAATACCGCGCGTCCACCTCCACGCTGACCCTGCCGCTCAAAATAACGAACAGGTCTGTGGAAAACGCGGACTCCTGGATAATCACGTCCTCCCGGGGATAGGAGCACTCGAAGCCGCAGGCGAGAACGGCCTCGAGTTCCTTGGAGGACAAGCCGTCGAAAATCTGAAACCCCGCCAAGTCTTCGGTTTTCACGGCATCCTCTCTTTCCGGCGTTCTCCCGCCGCGTCGGTGGTTGCCCCGGCATGTTGAGGTTATACCCGTTTTTCAAAATTTTTGAAAGGCGCGGGCCCGGCTGGCGACAACCCTCGGAGCTCAACACGCCCCGTTCTCCAGAGCCTCCTCCCCGCCGCCCTCTTGCCCGCCGCAAAGGACGCGCGCCACCTCCAAGGCCGCTTTCCGGCCCACACCGGGCACAGCCGCTATCTCCTCGACACTCGCCGCGGCAAGGGACCGGACAGAGCCGAAACGCTTCAACAGGGCCTGCTTGCGCTTTTCGCCGATTCCCGGGACAGTGTCCAGGGCCGAACGCCGGATTCCCGCGTCCCGCTTTTTTCTGTGAAACCCCACAGCCTGTCTGTGGGTCTCATCCCGTATCCGCGCAAGAAAAAGCAACAAATCCGTTTCCCTTCCAAACACCACGGGATTCGCCTGTCCGGGTCTGAAAATTTTGTCGGAGGTCTCCCGGCGGGCCTCATTGGGCTTGGCAATGCCGATGACAGGAAACGCGCCCTCAAGGCCAAGCTCCCGCAAAACCTCCAGGGCCGTGGAAAGCTGGCCCCTCCCGCCGTCCACCATGAGAAGGTCCGGCAAGGGCGGACGCCCCTCCTTTTCCTTGAACCTCCGCCCAAGCGCCTGGGCCATGGCCGCGTAATCGTCGGGCTGTTCCAGTCCCCGAACCTTGTAGCGCCGCATCTGGTCCTTGGCCGCCACCCCGTCCTGAAACACCGCCATGGCGGCCACCGTGTCGCCTCCCTGAAGGTTCGAGATGTCGAAGCATTCGATCCTTGCGGGTTTTTTATCCATGGAAAGCCGCGCCGCCAGGCGTTCGAGCAGGGCGTCAAAGCCCGCCTGTTTTGAGAAATGCTCTTTTGCCGCGTCCAGGGCGTTTTCCCGGGCCATGGAGAGAAGCCGGGCCTTTTCCCCTCTTTTGGGAGCCAGGACCCGGGCGCGCTCCCCTTTGAGTCCCGTGAGCCAGTCTTCAAGAATGTCTGTGTCCTCGGGAGCCTCCGGCGCCAGAATCTCTTTGGGAATGAAGGTTTCCTTTTCGTAATACTGGCGGATGAAATTGCCGCAAATCTCCCCGTCGTCCCCCAGGGCCTCGGCAAAGGGAAAATGCCGGGAGCCGATGAGCTGCCCCCCCCGGATAAACAGCACGGTGGCCATGCCTCCCTGGGGTTCCCGGACAAGACCTATCACATCCCTGTCCATCTGGTCCGAGGTCACGACAACCTGCTTCTCGATGGTCTTTTGCAAGGCGAACATCCTGTCCCGGAGTTCCGCGGCAAGCTCGAACTCCTCGCGGGCGCTGGCCTCGGCCATGCCCTCCTGGACTTTGCGCAAAAGGTCCAGCGCACGGCCCTTAAGAAACAGCGCGGCCTCTTCGAGCATGGCATGGTAGGACTCCCGGGAAACCGGAAGGCAGCAGGGTCCAAGGCACTGGTTCATCTGGTGAAAGAGACAAGGGCGCGGACGTTTAGGGGGCTCGTCCCCCTTGCATTTTCTTAGGCGGAAATTTTTGTGGATGAACCGCAGGGTCTCCCGGGCGGCGCCCGCGGCGGCGTAGGGGCCGAAATACCATGCCCCGTCTTTTTTGACCTTGCGGACAATCTCGATGCGCGGGAAGTCCCGCGCCGGGTCTATCCGGAGCGAGAGATAGCGTTTGCCGTCCTTTAAAATCACATTGTAGCGGGGATTGTGCCGCTTGATGAGGGAATGCTCGAGAATGAGCGCCTCTTTTTCCGTGGCGGTAAGGATGGTTTCGAACGAAGCGATTTTTTCGACCAAAAGACCGGTTTTGAGATCGCGGTGTCCGGGCGGGCGGAAATAGGAGCTGACACGGCGCTTGAGGTTTTTTGCTTTTCCGACGTACAGAATCCCGCCGTCTGCGGCATGCATGAGATAGACGCCCGGGCCGGTGGAGCACAGAGCGAGTTTTTCCTCGATTTCCGGTGTCATGGGTGTTCCGTTTCAGGGCCTGCCGCGGCCCGCCGCTTTTGCCGGAAAAAGTCCTGGAGAAGGGCGCGGCATTCCTCAAGCAGGATGCCGGGCACCACCAAAGGGCGGTGGTTGAGGCGGACATCCTCCTGGAACGCGTACAGGGATCCTGCGGCGCCCCAGCGCGGGTCCGGGGCGCCGTGGACAATTACGGCCACCCGGGCGTGGACCGCGGCGCCCATGCACATGACGCAGGGCTCGATGGTGGAGACAAGGATATGCCCTGTGAGACGGTAGTTGCCGGCGCCACAGGCGGCGGCGCGCAGGGCGAGGATTTCGGCGTGGGCCGAGGGGTCGCTCAGGGTGATGGCGCGGTTGTGGGCGCGGGCGGCGACAGAGCCGTCCGGGGCGATGACCAGGGCGCCGACAGGAACCTCTCCCTCGTCCCGGGCCGCCAGGGCCTCGGCGATGGCGGCGCGCATGTAGGGGGTGTAATCCGGTTCCAAAGGCGCTCCAGAAAAAAACAGCGGACTTTTTAGGGGCGTCATCCGCCCAGAGAAAAGAATACGCGAAACAGGCAGGGAAGGCAAGAAGGGCGGGAGGCCGCGGCCGTCCCCTCAACCTCGCGTTTTACATGTCACTTGAAATGGTGTAGCATGTTTGCGGTGTTGTAACGCGCAGCCTTTGTCCCTTCCACACACCTCCGTCGCTCCCGACTTGAAAGGCGCCTCATGGACCAGCCTTCCCACGGCCCGTCCCTCCTTGCTCCGGATACCTCGGACACCCGCCTTGTCATCCGTTATCTCTTAGGCCTTGCCCTTGCCCTGACGGCCTTTTTCTGGGCCGCCACCCTTGTGGACAAAAAAGCGGTCGCCCTGCACGAAAAGGTCTTCAACATCCAGCAAGGCCAGCAGACCGCCATTGTCAAACGGGCCATGGAAGACCATGTTAGCAGGCTTATCTCGGACGCCGGGGTGCTTGCCAACCACTCCCTTGTGGAATTCGCCCGGGGGGAGCGCTCCCTGGATTCCGTCAACAACCTCTTCCTTATCACCCTCGCCGCCCATACCGATGTTCTGGTCTGCGCCTACTTCACCGCCCCCGGAGAACCCGTTGCCTCCCAAAGCGTCCAAGCCCCCGGGGCTTCCCGCGCCGAGGCAAAGGCCCGGGAATGGTGCGCCTCCTCCTGGCCGGTCCTTGCGGGCGGATGCCCCGCGCTCCTGGTCCCGCCCATCCACGCGGAGTCCCAGGACAAATTCGCCGGGCTTCTCCTCCCGGTGCGCGAGGACGAGTCCCTTGCCGGGGTTCTGGTAATCGTCTGCGACCTGGGGCCTATGATAGGCCGCTACCTTGTCCAGGGGGCTTTTGGACGCAGCGGCAGATGCTTCATGCTGGACGGGCATGGAACTGTTGTCCATGACAGCGCCCCCTCCCGTATCGGCCACAACATCCTGGCGGCCTCCGAGGACGGGGCGCCGGGCATGGCGCGGGTGTACCGGAGAATGCTGGCGGAACTCGAGGGCCAGGACGATTACGTGCTCGATGACAAGGACGCAAGCACCTCCTCCCGGATACTTGTGGCCTGGAACACCCTCTACTGGGGGAACCACAAAATCGTCATCGGCCAATCCGCCCCGGACCAGGAAATTGACGGCATTCTGCAAAACCTGCGGCTTCAGCGCAACATCCTCTTTGGCTATCTGGTCCTGGTCTCCCTGGTCATGAGCTTTGTCTTCTACCGGTCCCGCCGAAAACTCTACCTCAAAACCACCGGCGCTCTCCAAAACCAGGTCGGGGAGCGCACCGCCCTTCTTGCCCAAAGCGAGGCCCGGTACAGAAACATTTTGCAAAGCATCGAAGAGGGATACTTCGAGGTGGACATGGCGGGCGGTTTCACGTTCATGAACGAGTCCGCGCGCCGCACTCTCGGCTACCCCATGGAGGAGACCCTGGGGAAGAACAACCGGGAATACACCTCTCCGGAAACCGCGAAAAACGCGCTGAGGGTATTTCAGGAGGTTTATACAACCCGTCTGCCTTCCCGGATACCCGACTACGAGGTTATCACCCGGGACGGGGAGGTACGGATTCTCGATGTCACCGCGTCGGTTATCGTGAACGCCGAGGGCGAAGTCACCGGTTTTCGCGGAGTCAGCCGGGATGTGACGGAACAGCGCCGGACCGAGCTCAAACTTTTAGAAAGCCAACAGCGGCTCAGCCTTGCGATTCAGGCGGCCAGCCTGGGACTGTGGGACTGGAACCTCAAAACCGGCGAAGTGGTTTTCAACGACACCTGGGCGCGCATGATGGAGCTTCCGCCCGACCGCGGCGGCGGGACCATGGATGGTTACCAGGGCCAGGTCCATCAGGACGATCTGACGGGACTCGCCGACGCTGTTTTGGACCACATCGAGGGGCGCACGGACTTTTTCAGGCACGAACACCGCGTAAAGACCCAGACAGGCGCATGGAAATGGGTTTTTGTGCAAGGATGCGTGGTGGGAACGGATGAGAACGGAAAACCCGCGCGCATGGCCGGTATCCACATGGACATAACCCCTGCGAAGCAGGCGGAAAAAGAAAAAGAGGAACTGGAGAACCGTCTCATACAGGCCCGGAAAATGGAGGCCGTGGGAACCCTTGCAGGCGGCATAGCGCATGATTTCAATAACATACTATCCGCAATCATGGCCTGCACAGAGGCCGCGAAACTGAACGGGCAAGACCCGGCCAAAGTGCGCGCCGGACTCGGGGAGATAGAAAAAGCCTGCCGAAGGGCCCGGGACCTCGCCCGCCAGATTCTCACGTTCAGCCGCCACGCCGAAACCGAAACGCGGCCGGTGCGCCTGGACCTCGTCATCACCGAGGCCATGGCCCTCTTGCGGGCGACGCTCCCCTCAACCATCGAAACCCGTGTCGCCCTTCCCGGAGAGCCTGTCGCTGTCCTCGGAGACTCCACGCGCATGCATCAGGTGGTCATGAACCTCTGCTCCAACGCGGGCCACGCCATGCGGCAGACAGGCGGAGTTCTGGAGGTGCGCCTGGACACTCTTCTGGCCGGACCCGAAAACACACCGCCCGGACCGGGCCTTTCTCCCGGGGACTATGCGGTTCTCACCGTGTCCGATACCGGCCACGGCATGGATGAAAAAACCCTGGAGCGCATTTTCAACCCCTACTTCACCACCAAGGATGTGGGAGAGGGCACGGGACTTGGCCTTGCCATGGTCCACGGCATCGTGACCGGCGCGGGCGGCGCCTGCGCGGTTCAAAGCAAAACAGGCGAGGGCGCCACATTCACCGTATGGCTACCCCGGACCGCGCCCGCTCCTGAAACACCGGAGCCTGAACTGGAACAAATGCCAGGAGGAAGCGAGCGGCTGCTTCTGGTGGACGACGATCCCTCCCTTGTGGATTCCTTTGTGCAGATTATCGGGCATTTCGGCTACCGTGTGACCGCGGCGGAGGACAGCGGAAAAGCCCTGGAACTGTTTTCCAAAGACCCATGGGCGTTTGACCTGGTAATCACGGACCAGACCATGCCAGGGATGACAGGAGAGGAACTGGCCCGGGCCGTATTGGCTTTGCGGCCGGAAACCCCTGTGATTCTTTGCTCGGGCTACAGCGCCGCCATAACCGAGAATGACGCCCTGGAAAAAGGCATCCGCGCGTTTGTGATGAAACCTTTTTCCTTTACGGATTTTATGGTCCTTCTCCGCCAGGTGCTGGACGGAAAAACCACGTGCGGCAGGGCAAACACAGTGAAATGAAGGCTGGAACGCGCGCGCCGCGCCGGCAAACAGGGAACACCGCCATGTCTGATCTTGAAACATACAGGGAAACACTGAAAGGCCAGCTTCTCATCGCCATGCCTCAGCTTTTTGATCCCAACTTTTATCTGACAGTGACCTGCCTGTGCGAACACAACGCCGAAGGCGCCCTTGGCCTGGTTGTCAACCGTGTCATCCCCGGCTTTCACGCGGGCGGGATATTCAAGGAAATCCAGGTGGAGGCCACGCCCCGGGCGGCCCGGCTGCCGTTATATCTGGGCGGCCCGGTGAATCCCGGACACCTTTTCATCCTGCACGGGCCGCCGCTCCAGTGGGAAAACAGCTTTCCTGTCAGACCCTCTCTGGCCATGTCCAATTCCAAGGACTTAATCAGGGCCATCGCCCGGGAAGAGGGTCCCGCGGATTTCCTCATCATCCTGGGCTGCGCGGGCTGGGCGCCGGGCCAGCTTGAGGAGGAGATTCTGGAAAACACCTGGCTCACCCTGCCCTCCACGGACAGCCTGCTTTTCAGGACACCCCCCGGCGAGCGCTGGGAAGAGGCGGCCCGGGCCATAGGAATAGACCCGTCCCTGTTATCCGGCGAGGCGGGTCACGCGTAACAGGAAAACGGAGGGGAGCTGTTCCGCCGTTATGGAGAGAACCTTTTTTCTGGTCATTGAATACGACGGCACCCGGTTTCACGGCTGGCAGCGCCAGGCCGGGGATCTCACGGTGCAGGAGACAGTGGAAGAGGCGGTTTTCACCATCACCCGGGAACGCGCCACCCTCCACGGCTCCGGAAGAACCGACGCGGGAGTCCACGCCCTGGGGCAGTGCGCCCACTTTGTCTCCGGCACGCGGCTCGATCCCGGGGTGCTTGTGCGGGCGCTCAACGCGGCGCTTCCAAGGGACGTGGTGGTCCGGGAATGCAAAGTGGCCGCCCCGGGGTTTCACGCCCGCTACGATGTCCTGAGCAAGGTGTATGAGTACCGTATTCTCAACAGGTGGCTTCCCGCCGCCATTGGACGGGATTACGTGTGGCACGTGCGCCCGCCCTTGGCGGAGGACGCCATGGAGACCGCCGCAAGGGCCCTGGCGGGCACCCATGATTTCGCGGCGTTCGAAGGCGCCGGAAGTCGCCGTGAAAGCACGGTCCGGACGGTTTTCAGCGCGGGCTTCACCCGCAGGGACGGGCTTCTGGTCTTTTCCATCGAGGCGGACGGCTTTTTGCGCTACATGGTGCGGAACATCGTGGGAACCCTGGTGCATGCGGGGCTTGGCAGGATGCCCGCGGACAGTGTCCCGTCCATTCTGGCGTCCCGGGACAGACGCAGGGCCGGGCCGACGGCGCCCGCCCGTGGGCTTTTTTTGCGGGAGGTGAAATACCCGAAGGGGACCGGGGTTTGTTGACGCCCGATACGGATTAGCCCGGCAAAGACGGAGCCGTGGTCCTGGGGTTGAAACCCCGGGCTAGATCAAAAACCTTGCCGCTATGCGGCTGCTATGAGGAATAAGGCATATTTTGCAATTCTACCTCAAATTTGTCGTTTCTATGAGTTTTGCAATTACCTCCCTGGCCTAGGGTTTCAGCCCCGGAACTCAGGCTCCCCCCTCACAGCCCGCGTATCCGCTTTTTGAGTTTCCGCTTGATGAACTCCCGCTTGAGGGTGCTCAGGTGGTCCAAGAACAGTTTTCCGTCCAAATGGTCTATCTCGTGCTGCATGACAAGGGCCAGCAAATCCTCAGCGTCCAGACGGACGGGCTTTCCATCCAAATCCGCCCCCTCCACCGTGACCCTGGCCGATCTCGTTACGTCCGCCCTGCATTCCGGCACGCTCAGGCAGCCCTCGTTCTCAGAAATGACCGTGCCTTCCCGGGCGGTGATTTGAGGGTTCACCAGCACCTTGAACTCCGGCCTCTCCTTGTCCTCGGACACGTCATACACAAAAAAGCGCCTGTCCACTCCCACCTGCACCGCGGCAAGCCCGAGCCCCGGCGCGGCGTACATGGTCTCGCGCATGTCTTCCACCAGCTTGACAAACGCCCCGTCTATGTTCTCCACAGGCCTGGCCGGAGCAAGAAGAACCGGGGTCGGCCATGTGACGATTTCTATCAATGCCACGAAAGCACCTCCTCAACCGGGCGCGCCGACGAATCCAGAATCCAGGAATGGATGGTTTGATACCAAGTTGCGTTCAAATCCTTAAATGAGGGTCTATGTCCGGTATTCTGCCGTACATAGACACCTCATTTGTGCTTCGGGCATATGATCCTCCACAACATGTCGTTGTAGAGGACATAC
>JAGVGH010000063.1 GCA_020057225.1 Desulfobacterales bacterium
CCATAAATAATCTTATTGCAAGGGATTCCCCTGTTCGGGCGCACGGCGTGCGCCCGCGATGAAAAAGTGCCCCTAAAATCCTCCTCAGCAGTATTTAGGGATAAGCATTAAGGATGCGGCCTCAAAATTTGTCTGAATTTTGTCCTTGACGAAACCCGGCATATAGGCTATAGTAACGATTTCTGAATGGCGGCGTAGCTCAGTCAGGTCAGAGCATGCGGTTCATATCCGCAGAGTCCGGGGTTCGAAGCCCTGCGCCGCTACCAGCTCCCAAAAACCCTCCCCCCGCCGGGGAGGGTTTTTTATTTCCACCCCCCTTTCCCCATGCGGCTCTTGACGAACACCGGCCCGCCGCTATACAACAAGTCACGATACTCCGGCTTCCAGCCGCCCAAGGGGCGCCGCCCCACAAAGGGACGCGGCTCCCTTCGCCGCGGCATCGCCGCAATCCACAGGCGGTCCCGGCCTTTCCGCGCCTGGCTCCCCGCCATGACCACCTGCCCGGCGCACCACAACACTGGACTTCAGACGGAGGTGAACCAAATGAGAGGCAACACCAGACTGACACTCCTTATCGCCCTGCTCACGGCCGCCCTGGTTGCTGGCTGCGCCACCATTACGTCCCCCCCGGAGTTCGCTCCTGTCAATCTGACGGCAAAAGTCGCCGCCGGAGACATCTCAGAGCGCGCCACCTCTTTCATCGTCATCCTGGACGCCTCCCAGTCCATGAACGCCCGGGACAACGGCCAAAGCAACATCCAGACCGCCTGGAACACGGTCCACAAACTCGCCATGACCCTCCCCGAGAAAATGAACGCCAAGGCAGGACTCCGCGTCTATGGAACCGCCCCGAAGCCCTTCCTCACATCCAACGCGCTCATCCACGGCATGGCGCCGTTTAACCGGAAAGAGTTCATCGGCGCCCTGTGTACCGTGAAGAGCGCGTCCGGCGAAAGCCCGCTCGCCCTCGCAATTGCCGCGGCCGGCGAGGATTTCGCCGCCTCCCCGACTGACCGGCTCGCCCTCATCATCGTGAGCGACGGCGAGGAAACCACGTCCAACTCCCTTGAAAAGGCCAGGGAACTGGTCGCGTCCTATGGCGGACGCCTGTGCATCCACACAGTGCATGCGGGCGCGAGCCCAAAGGGCAAGGCCCTCCTGGAGAGCGTTGCGAAGACAGCGCCCTGCGGCGTCGCCACCACCGCCGGGGCCATCTCCTGCCCTGAACCCATGGCCGCTTTCGCCATCCAGGCCCTCTTTGCCCAGGGCGCCGGAGCGCCCGCTCCCGCCGCGGGCTTCCTGGATGATGACAACGACGGCGTGGCCAACGCCGCGGACCTGTGCCCCGGCACCCCCCAGGGCGCCCCTGTGGGCGCCACCGGCTGCTTCTGGATGACAGGCGCCTGCTTCGACACCGCAAGCGCCGCCATTAAGCCCAAATACAAGGGCTGGCTGAACGATGCCGCGCTCATCCTCAAGAGCAACCCGGAAATGAAGGTCGAGGTGCGCGGCCATACAGACAACGCCAAAAGCGAGACCTACAACAAAAAACTTTCCCGGCGCCGCGCCGAGGCGGTTGTCAAATACCTGTGCGGCAAAGGGGTGTCCAAGGACCAGTTGACAGCCAACGGCTACTGGTTCTCCATGCCCGCCGCCGCCAACGACACGCCCGAAGGCCGCGCCCTGAACCGCAGGGTGGACCTTACCCAGCGGAAGTAACGCTTTTTGGTTTTCAAACACAGGGAGGAGGCCCGGGAGACCGGGACTCCTCTTTGTGTTTTTCCCAGCGAAGGAGATCCCAATGGCCGGTGTTTTCGATATTTCCGTCACAACCCTTTTCAGCGCCGCCCATGCCCTGGCGGGTTACCCGGGCGGCTGCTCCCAGGTACACGGGCACACGTGGCGGGTCACCCTCGAGGTCCGGTGCAGGAAACTCGACCCCCTGGGCATGGGCATGGATTTCAACGCTCTGGAGGGCGCTCTCCAAGAGGCCGCGGCCGGGCTTGACCACAGGATGCTGAACGAACTGCCGGAATTCGCGGATAAAAACCCGACCGCTGAAAACCTGGCTGTGTACTTTTTCCGGACGCTTGGGGGCAAAATCAGGGGCGACAACGCGGAAATCCTGCGGGTGCGGGTCCAGGAAGGACCGGGCGCGGAGGTTTGCTACCATGAGGAATAACCCGGGCCAGGATTGAGGCGCGGGGGGAGAACAGCAAGGGGAGAATCACAGCATGGGAAGCATGTGGGCCACCAGGACGTGGCTTGTCTCCCGAAGGTTGCTTGAAAGAGCGGTGGCGATGGATTTAAGGATGCGGATGCCGATGTGGGGGTGCCTGTCGAGGAGGCTGTGAAAGCTTTCCCGCGTGAGCGTCACAAGCACGGTGTCCTTGCGCGCGGCCACAGTGGCCGAGCGCGGCCTGTTTTCGATCACCGCCATTTCCCCCAGGGAAGATCCCGGCCCGGCCACGCATATCTCCGCGCAGTCTGTTTTGTCCGGCGAGTCCTTGAGCACGGCGAGAAGCCCTTTGGCCACAAAACACATGTAGTTGCCAGGCTTTCCCTCCTCGAACACAATCTCCCCTTCCGCGACCTCCGACAGGATGACATGCCGGGCCACGGTTTCCCGCTCCTGGGGGCTGAGCCCGTCAAAGAGACGGATGGAGGCCAGGCAGTCCAAAATGGTCTGCCGCGATTGCGCGGCGTCATCGCGGTGACAACGCATGGTTGAAAACCTTTTTTAAAACGCCGTGTGGCATGCCTGCCGGACCGGAATGTTGCCCGGGCAATGGGAGCAGCCTTATTGCATAAAAAAACATGGTAATTGCAAAAGTCCCGGATGGGATGTTTTTGCGGATGGAGACGCAAGTTCCGCAACAGGGGGGACGGTATCCCTGTTTTGCAATTACCTCAAACGATAGAGGTCATTGCAAAATGAGGCGTAGGCTGGGTGGTTCCGGGCCGCAAGGCCCGGGTTCACCCAACAATTATACCATTATTCCAAGATGTTGGGTGAAGCTGCCCTTCGGGCGGAGCCACCCGGCCTACCTCAAATTTGTCGTTTCCATGAGTTTTGCAATTACCTCTTTCCTTAACA
>JAGVGH010000154.1 GCA_020057225.1 Desulfobacterales bacterium
ATGGTATAATTGTTGGGTGGTTCCGGGCCTTACAGCCCGGAACCACCCAACCTACGCCTCATTTTGCAATTACCCCTGTTGTTCGCGCATTCCGGTTTCGCCGGGACAAGTCGAAAGCCTAACTTCTTTTTAAAACCTTTGCAAGAAAAAAATACACGCGCCCGAAAATTTTCCCGCCCGGCCTATCTCTTCCCGCAGCGCGACAGGCACGGTTTTCCCCTTGCCCAAAACAGACGGCATTTAGCCCGCGCCTCAACAAATGTCAACACCTATTTTACGCCCACGTACCTCTCCCCCTCCCGTTCCACCCGCCCCTCCCGCGTGAGCTTCTCCAAATGCTTGACAATCTGCGCCCGCTCCGTAAACCGGTAAAAATCCAATGGCTCCCGCGGCTTGAGATACACAAACCACTGGCCTAAAATCTCCTCAAGCGTCCTGGGCCGCGCCACATACTCCAAAATCTTCCCGTCCCGCTCCCCGATAACCCCCAAATACCGGTCCCACAGCCCTCCCGGCTCCTCCTCAAACAGCCCTGTCCCGTGGCCCGTCATCCACACCCTGGCCGGAATCCTCCGCAACGCCTCCACCGTGGAAACCGTGTCCTCGATGCTCGACGCCGGGTCCCCATAGTACGGCCCAAACGCGGTAAGATCGTAGTCCCCCAGAAACAACACCCCCTGCTCCCGGAAATAAAAGGCCAGATGCCCCGGAGTGTGGCCCGGCGCCCGGATTACCTCCATGGTCGTCTCCCCCAGGGACAGCACCTCGCCCCCCTGAAGCGGTCGGTCCGGCGTCACCTTCCTGTAATGGAAATCCCGGCGGATGATTTCCGCCCATGTCTCCCGCAGCCTCTCGTCCCCGGGCCAGATCATGCCGTACCAGTCCAAAAACACCTCGATATTCTGAAGCGGCGGCATGTCCTCCTCGGCAAGCCACACGGGAACATCCCGGAAAAGATCCCAATGGGCGAAATGATCCTCGTGCCAGTGGCTCAAAAGCAACAGCCTGACTCCGCCTTCCCCGGCCAGGGCGGAGAGCCTCTCCCGGTCCGAGGCCGGGTCAATCAGCACTCCGGCCCCCTCCACAAACACGCTGTGGCAGGCCGGATACTTGCCTTTGTTGGGGCCCGGCAAAAACCGCACCGGACCAAAAGCCTTTTCCCTCATTCCAAAAGACCTCCCTTGCGCGCGCGGGGGCAGGGTGCCCGCCCGTCAGGAAAGGACGCCAAGCCAAAAAGAATACGACACCATGGAAAGAAGCGTGGTCACAGAGATGGCCGCTGTGGCGAAATCCGGCGACCCGCCCATTTCGCGGCCCATGACGTGGCACACGGTGGCCGAGGGCGCGGCCAGAAGAATCACGCCGGGCAAAAAGGCGGCGGGCGGAAGGCCGGCCAGGGAATACAGTCCGGCCCCGGCGGCGGGCATGAAAAAGAGCTTGACCGCCCCGGCCCCCAGCACAGGCCATATCCGCTCCCGCACCAGGCCAAACGACAATCCCGCGCCAATCACCAAAAGCGCCAGGGGAAGCGACATGTCAGCCACAATGGAGAGCGTCCTCTCGGCGGCCACAGGCAAAGGAAGCCCCGAACAGCTGAACACCAGGCCCGCCGCCACCCCCAGAATGACGGGATTGCCCAGCACCCTCAAGGCCATGGTCCGCGCCCTGCGGGCCGCGCCCCGGGAGCGTCCGGCCCCGGAGCAGCCTTCCAGGGCGGCCACGGCCAGCACGTTTTGCAGAAGCATGAGAAACGCGGCGAGAATCCCGGCCCGGGCAAGGCCCTTGTCCCCCAGGTAATAGAAGGACACCGCGAGTCCCACGTATCCCAGGTTTCCGTGAAACGCGCACTGGGCAAAGGTGCCCCGCAAGCCTCCGCGCAGCCGGAACAGGGGGGCAAGGGCAAGGGCCGCGAGAAGCCCCAAAACCACCGGGACGAGGGTGCCAAACACAAGGGCGAAAGCGGCGTGCTCGCGAAAAGGAGCCCGGCGGACCGTGAGGAAAATCATGGCGGGAATGGCGATGTAATACACCAGCCGGTTCAGGGGACCGAGCACGGAGGCGGGAAGCGCACCCTGGCGGGAAAGCCCCGCGCCCAGGAGGATTACCAAAAAGACCGGAACAACGGTTTCGAGAATATGCCCCATGCGCCTCTCCTGGCAGGACGCCTGCCGGACCTAAACCGGCGGAGCCGGAAAGAGGGCTTTTGGGTTTAGGCTTTAGGCTTTAGGGCTGGCAGTAAACGGCCCGTTTTTGCGGGCTGCGCCATTATCTACGCAAAAAACGCGGATAATCCGGATATAGAATCTAAACGCCCCTTAGAACGCCGAGAGCGAGCCGTCCGCCGCGGTTTTGAAAAGCCAAGCGTCGCTGTTGAGGGTGGCGCTGTAGGACGCGGAGCGTCCAAGCAGCACAAACTCCCCGCCAGGGGCCGCAACAGCGGCGTTGGCCGTGTCAATGCCCGCTCCGCCGCCGTGGTGCGCGCCCCACAGAAGATTGCCGCCCGGCCCTGTCAGGGCCATGTATGCCTGGCCCTTGGCGCCGAACGAGGACGTGTATCCCGCCAACAGGAAGTTCCCGGCCCCGGTCTCCACCAGGGCCGCGGCCCGGTCCACCCCGGCATAGCCCAGGGCGGCCTCAAACACCAGGGTCCCGTTGGCCAGAACCCGGACCAGATAGGCGTCCTCGCTTCCCGCGCCCAGGGAGGCCGTAACACCGGCGGCGGCGAAATCCCCGTTCGCGCATTCCAAAACCGCGTTGCCCCGGTCCATGGCGGCGCCGCCAAAGGTTTTGGCCCATGCCTGGGTTCCGGCAAGGTCCACGCGGGCCAGGAACAGGTCCATGCCCGCGTCGTTGTCCGCGGTGGAAAGTACTCCGGCAATCACCAAATCGCCCGTGGAGGTTTGCCGCAAGGCGTACCCCGAGTCGTTGTAGAGCCCGCCGTACACGCGCTCCCACACAACAGCGCCCGCAGCGTCCGTCCGGACAAGCCAAATGTCCTTTTTGCCCGAGCCCTGGGAGGCCGTTTCCCCGGCCATGGCGTATCCGCCGCCCGCCAGCTCTGTCACGGCCCAGCCCGAATCGTCCAGCGCCCCGCCCAGGGTGGTCTCCCACTGGATGTTGCCTGCGGCGTCCGTCTTGACCAGCCAGGCGTCCAGTCCCCCGGCCCCGGCGGAATCCGTGACCCCGCATAAAAGACAGCCGCCGTCCGCTGTCTGGATGACGGCGCTGGCCGCGTCCATGCCCGCGCCGCCATAGGTCTTCTGCCAGAGAAACGCGCCTGCCGCGTCCGTGGCCACAAGCCAGCCGTCGGAGTTTCCGGCCCCCAGGGAATGGGTAAGCCCGGCCAGCATGTAACCCCCGCCGAGCCTCCGGAGCACGGACTTCCCGTCCTCGTACCAGGCGCCGCCGAAAATCTTTTCGGCCGCGGAAAGGGGGCTTGCGCCCACCTGCGATGCGCCTGTTCCCGCCGATTCGTCGGAGGAGCCGGTGCAGGAGGCGCACAAGAGAAGGGCGAGCAAAAGGGCGGAGGCTTTGCGGTACATGGACTGTCCCTTTTCTTGAAGGGCCGCTGTCAATCTCCGCCCGGAAGGGTCCAGGTGGAGCAGGAGCCGCTTGAGCAAGAGCGCGTCTGGGCCGGAGCGCCCGAAGAGGCGCCGCCTCCCGCGCTCGGCGCCATGGCGTGGCTGGCCGCGGAAAGGATGCGTTCGAGGTGTTCCGAGCCACAGGCCTTGCAGCGGATTTCCGCCGAGTCGTCGCTCCTGACAAACAGAATTTCCAGGACTTCGTTGCAGTCCAGGCATTTGAATTCGTAAATCGGCATTTGAATACTCCGTTGAAGTCCTGGGGTTGAAACCCCAGGCTAGATCAAAAACCTTGCCGCTCTGCGGCTGCTATGAGGAAAAAGGCCCATTTTATAAATAAAAAACACAACAAAAGGTGATTTTTTATTCTACTCCTAAATTCTCCGGCTTTGCCGGTTTAGGCTTTAGGCTTTAGGCTTTAGGCTTTAGGGTTTAGGGTTTAGGGCTGGCGGAAAACGGCCCAATTTTAAAAAAATGGGCCTCTTTCCTCATAGCAGCCGCAGAGCGGCAAGGCTTTTGACCTAGCCTGGGGTTTCAACCCCAGGGCGACCCGTCATCTGCGCAAAAAAACGCTGATAATCCAGACATAGGAATCTAACCCCTATAGCCTAAAGCCTAAAGCCTAAAGCCTATAGCCTAAACCCCGCCTCGGCAACTCAACAGGATTTCCGCAATCTTGTCAAGATCCCCCTCTGTGAGCGCGGTGCCCGACGGCAGGCAAAGCCCGCGCCTGAAAAGGTTCTCCGCCACCGCGCCCCCCACGGTCCGGCACGGCACAACCCGCGCGGGCGGACCCGCCGCGCCCGGCGCCCCCCCGAAAACAGGCTGCAAATGCATGGGCTTCCACACTGGCCGGGCCTCGATGCCCTCCCTGGCCAAAGCCAGACGGATATCCTCGGGATCCGCGCCAAAACGCTCCTTGTCAACAGTTATCACCGTCAGCCAGCGGGTGCCGCCCCCGTAAGGCGCGTCAGGCATCCATCCGATTCCAGGCGTCCCCTCAAGCCGCGCCCTGTAGCCCGCATATACCGCGCGCTTTTGCCGGACACGCTCCGGAAGCGCGCGAAGCTGCCCCCGGCCCACCGCGGCCAGAAGATTGCTCATGCGGTAATTGTAGCCGATTTCCGAGTGCTCGTACCAGGGCGCCGGATCTCTTGCCTGTTGGGAAAGGCGCCGGGCGCGCAGGACAAGCTCTGTGTCGTCCGAGACCAGCATGCCCCCGCCCGAGGTGGTGATGATTTTATTGCCGTTGAAGGAATACACCGCCGCCCGGGCGCCCTTGCCCGGCGCGCGCCCCTTGTAAAGGGCGCCCATGGCCTCGGCCGCGTCCGCCACAACCGGCACCCCGTGGCGCCCGCAAACCTCCAGGATGGCGTCCATGTCCGCGCACTGGCCGTAAAGGTCGGTGGGAACAACAGCCCTGGGAAGCTCTCCTTCCCGGGCCGCCCGCGCGAGCTCCTTTTCAAGAAGCGCGGGGTCCATGTTCCAGGTGGCCGGATCCGCGTCCACGAAAACCGGGGTGGCGCCCAAAAAGAGCGCCGGGGTGACGCTGCCGATAAAGGTGAGGGTGGAGGCGCACACGGTGTCGCCGGGACCAATTCCCAAAACGCGCAGGGCGAGATGGATGGCCGCGGTGCCGCTCGAAAGCGCAAGGGCGGCGGCGTGCCCTGTGGCCTCGCGGACCTCGCGCTCCAACGCGTCCACCATGGGTCCAAGAGGGGCGATGTAGTTGGAGGCGATGGCCTCTTGCAGAAAACGGGCCTCCTCGCCGCCCAGGTGGGGCGGGGAAAGAAATATCCGTGTGGGAGGAAAAACTTCACCGCTCATGACCTGCGTCCCGCGATAATTTGGAGGATACGCGCCGCGTCCGCAGGCTCCACGGCCCCGTCGCCGTCCGCGTCCGGAATGCCCGCCTGGACGGGTGTCCCGGAACAGATTTTCAACGCGGTGACGGCGTCGGACAAAAGCCATTGCGGGACAAACGACACAACCTGGTACATCGGAACAGCCTGGACCGCGCCGCCCTTTCCGGTGGGAACCTCCAGGGGCCATTCCGGCGGCGGTCCTAAAGAGGGATCCATGGCCTGGGCGGGAGCGGCAAACAGCGCGGCAAACGCAAGAATGCACGCAAGAACAAGCCGTTCTTTGGCGGCTCCCATGGGGCGCCCCTCCCTTCGCCGCGCGGCGCGGCGTGTCGCATGACGGCAAGTTTTAAGTCCCGAACCCGGAAAAGTCCAGCCCTCCTCCTGCCCCGCCCTGGATTTTCAAGGTCCGGACCATGGGCCTTTCACTTGGAAAATCTCCGCGCAAATACAAAAAGCCGCTCACGTTTCCCGCCTCAAAGGTCAACGCCTCGTCGCTGGCAATGAGCGCGGCAGGCTCCGGGCTGAAATAGGTGTAAAATGTGGCCCATTTGTCACGGGCCGTCAAATCCACCGAAATGGCGGGCGACTTCCGCATATAGCTCTCGCTCCGCCAGCCCCGCGTGGTGTAAGGGTCCGCGCGCATGGACGTAAGCCTTTTTCCCGCCGCCGAGGCGGCAAAGGCCGCGTGGTACTTTCCCGCGGGAGTGTCGAGGGCAAGAAGTCCCGTGCGGGTGTCCAGGGTGTGGGGGTAGTCCTCGAACAGCCAGTGGAGGCGGTAGGTGTGCTCACCGCGCGAGGCGAGCCGGTCAATGAGGAGATAATGGCCCGGCTGGACGCGGAGGGCGGCCCGCCGGTGGAGCGCGGGCTCCGCCAGGGCGCGGTATCCGTCATGCTCTCCCTCGAAATAGGCCGACACCCTGTCCGGCGAGACCATGCGGGCGTGGACAACGGCGTTGAGCCATGGGGTCCAGCCGTTTTTCCGCCATTCCATCTGGTCTTTTTTATCCACATGGACCGTGTTATGGCAGGCGGTGTGAATAAAAGGGTTGTTCCACGGCGCGCGCTGGAAAAGGCTGTAGGTTCCCGCGTCCACTGCGATTGGCGCGCCCCGGAAGATGAGGTCCGCGTGGAGCATGTCCGCGTGGGCGGGTTTATGGATGTGGGAGCCGCAACGGATGAAAAGCAGTCCTTCCTCGTCGCCAAGGGAGTAGAATCCGCCGTCCGGCGCCGCGATATCCCCCCGGGCCGGAGCCTCGGGCGCGGCGTCCAGGGCCTCGGGGCCGAACAGCCACAACAGCGCCTCGTCCCATGGCCCGTCCGAGTGGCAGCGGGTTCCTCTGAGAAGATAGTGGACCATGGCCGTGACAGGCCGTGTGTCCCCGTACCCGCATCCGGAAAGGGGAAGCGCCAGGGTGCCGTCCTCCTGGCCTGCGCAGGGTGTTTTGCCGCTCTCCGGGTCCGCTGCCTTGAGAAGGAATTCCAGGGCCTTGGCCACCCGCTCCCGGACCGTGTCCGGAAACGCGTCGCCCAGAGTCTCTCCCAGGCGCATTGCCCAGGCCGCGCATTCCAAAGATATCCGGTGCTCCGCCAGGGACTGGGACAAATGGGAGCCGTCCGGAAGGAAAAACCGCATGAGATGGTCCGTGAGCATCTTCTTGCCCAGCCGGCGCCAGTGTACGGCCTCCCGGAATTCCGGAAAAAGCAGCCCGCCGGTATAGAGAGCCGCGGCCTCCACTCCCAGGGCGCTCTTTTCCTCCCCGCCCGGAAGGTGAAATTCCGCGGCCACGCGCTCCAGGGACACCGCCAGAAGCTGAACCAGCGCGTACACCCGCCGGGGCCGCGCTGCGGGCGCGTCCAGAAACCCGTACAGGGCAAACCACAGGGCAAGCGTCCTCACGGCGGTTTCCCGCGCGCTCATCCAGTTGAGGCCGCGCATGGGCGGATTTCTGTCGCGCCAGTCGTCCAGCAGCGTGAAAAAGGTCTCCGCGTGCCGGTTGTCCCCGGTGCGCCAGTAGGCCCGGACAAGGAGAGGGGCAAAGGCGAACCTGGAGAGATCCAGGGCCATGCGGTAATCCCCGGCGCCGAGATGGACTATGTCCGCGAAATGACGGTTTTTGGGCAGAGCCTCGCCGGTAAGGGGGTTTTTGTGCCAGTCCGGCGGAAAACCCGTGTCCAAGACAAGGCCGGTGGTGGAGGAAAACCTCCCGGCGCTTAGGGCCAAGGCCCTGTCCGCCGTTCCCTGTCCGTCTTTCCGGTCCCAGCGGGCCATGCAGGCCGCGTAGCGCTCCCGTTGCCCCGGCGAAAAGAAAAACGCGGGGGCGCGAAGCCGCCGCTCCTTGAGATAGCGCTCGGGCCGCGCAAGACCCGATTCGGCCAGATACCGGGATAAGAGACGCCCCTCCCATCCGCTCACGGGGACAACGCGTTTTGCCCCTGTGGACAACGCGGCCCGCAAACGGGGCCAACGCGCGAGGAATGTCCTGTCCATGTGCCGGAGCAGATGTTTGATTCCCATGGTGTTCTTCATGCAGACCGCGCTATCTATGCTGGAAAAAGCCCCGCAAACAAAGCGCAGAGTTTTCATGCGGCCACCAGACGGCCCAACCGCTCCATGAGATATTTGCCGCGCTGCCCTTCCAAGTGTACGGCGAACATGTCCGCGTCGTCCTCTGTCACCTCTTCCGGCCCGGAAATCCTGTGCAGTCCGTCCTTGCGCGGGCAATAAAAGGCCGTAAGTCCGGCGTCCCGCAAAAGATCGAAAAGGGTTCCCAGGGAGTAACCATACAGTTCTTCACGTTTTTCAGCCTCGCGGATTTCCAGAATGACACAGGGGGATGCCGCGCGCAGAAACTCCCGGGCGCCTTTAAGAACTTCCGCCTCCGCCCCCTCGACATCAATTTTCAAAAGCTCCGCCCGGTCAACATGGTTTCCCGCCGCCCAGGCGTCCAGGCTGACCATGGGACGCTCGCAGGGCGTCCCGCCGGCCCACCCCGCCATCAGCGAGGAGGACGAGGGATGCTCCGCGCACTCGTGGAAGACCCGGGATCCCGGCGCTTCTCCCACAAGCGTGCAATACAGATGCATGTTGTCAAACCCGTAGGCCTCGCGCATGGCAAGAAGCCTCTCCCAGGCGGAAGTCCTCGGCTCAAAGGCATGGACCTGGCCGGTTCTTCCCACCGCGGCCCGCGCAATCGTTGCCATGTGGCCTTCGTTGGCGCCCACGTCAATGTACACGTCCCCCGGCTTGAGAAGGCGGGCGATAAGGACGTTGGGGGACGCTTTGTCGGGGAAAAAAGGGGATGCGTAAACATAGCGCCCGCCCCGGGACCGGAGCGCTCCGTAGATTCCGCGCAAAGTGCCCGGCAGTCCGTGTCCGTCCAGGACGGCCTTGTTTACAGCGTGTTCCAGCAACACCAGTCGTCGAAAGTCCAAAATGCCCTCCATCCGCGCGCCCCTCTGTTCTTACACCTGTCCAAGCAACCCTGCCCTTGTATCATGGAAACCCAGGGGCATCAAACCTTTTTCAACATTTCCCCCGGCGGACCCCGGAAAAAACACCTCCCCCGGCCCTAATCCTTGACACGCGGCCCGCGCTCCTTTAATTCAAGGATGCCCCGGACAATCCGGACGGCGCCACGCCATGGCGCCGCCATCACGCATTTCACCAACGCCCGCTTTAAGGAGCTACATCATGGCGAAGAAAATTCTGTTGGCGGTGGACGAGTCTGAAAATTCCCAGAAAGCCGTGGATTTTGTGGCGGTTTCCATGAACAAGGACGCCTCTGTCACGGTGTTGAGCATTCTTCCCGAGCCTTCCGCGGCCTGCGGCATGGACAGCCCCTCCCTGGTTCCCCTCTTTAAGGAAAGCCGCCAGGCATTCTGCACCATCGAGGAAGGCAAGCGGGAGCTGCTCCGCCAGGGGGCGGACAAGGCCAAGGCCAAGCTCGTCGCGGCCGGGTTTAAGGCGGAGTCCATCACCGTAAACATCAAAAAACGCGACCAGGGCATTGCCCGGGACATCCTGGCCGAGGCCCGCAAAGGCGGCTACGACGTGCTCGTCCTGGGACGCCGGGGACTTACCGGAATCAAGGAGTTCCTCTTCGGCAGCGTCTCCAACAAGGTGGCCCAGGCCGCCACCGAGCGCACCGTGGTCATCGTGGATTAAAACGCCTAACCCGGCGGAGCCGGAAAGAAGGCTTTCGGCTTTAGGGCTGGCTGCAAACGGCCCTTTTTTAAGGCCGCGCCATTATCTACGCAAAAAACGCGGATAACCCGGACATAGAATCTAACCCGGCGGAGCCGGAGGAGTTAGGAGTTCGTATTCTAAGGAAAACGGCTCAGTTTGATTGATTTTTTAGAGGTAATTGCAAAACTCTAAGAAACGACAAATGTGAGGTAGGCCGGGTGGTTCCGCCCGAAGGGCAGGTTCACCCAACAGATATGAATCATTTAGAAATGTTGGGTGAACCCGGGCCTCGCGGCCCGGAACC
>JAGVGH010000062.1 GCA_020057225.1 Desulfobacterales bacterium
CGGGGGCAACGGAAGGCGTGCCGGTGGCGCGCGCCGAGGCCGGGGTCCGGTCGCGGGACTGGAACAGCCCGGAGGACAAGGCCCGAAGGGCCGCGGACCAGAAGGGGGACATCTTCTTTTGCGCCACACCTGGGACCGCGGAAAACATGCGGGCGGAAGGGGCGGAACAGGTGTATGTCACCGGAGACCTTGTCCTGGACGCGGCCATGCTGCACGCCCAGGAGGCCGGTTTTCAAAGCCATATTCTAAGGCGTCTGGACATCGCCCCCAAGCCCCGCCAGGCCGGTGTCCATGTGGATGCGCCTGTGGCCCTGGCGGTTTTCTCAAGACCGGAAACCACGGGCGCGCCGGAAAGACTCGCGGCCCTTTACCAGGACCTTTGCCAGATAGCCGGAGAATGCCGCGTGATCTGGCCTGTGGACCCGGAGACCGAAACCGCGGTGGCCGCGTTGGACACAGACAACGCGAACCGGGCCCAGGGGCTGACCATCACCGGCACGGCCGGATATTTTGACATGCTCGAGCTGTACAAGCGGGCCGGAGTTGTCATCACCGATTCCGGCATGGTCCAGCGCGAGGCGTATTTTTTCCACAAGCCCTCGGTTCTTGTCCGCCACCGGACAGACTGGCCGGAACTTGTGGAAAAGGGCGTGTCCCGTCTGGCGGACGGCGGGCCTGGGGCGGTTTTGGAAGCGTGGAGGGAGGCGCGCGGGATGGCGGTGCGCTTTGACAAAACGCTTTTCGGAGACGGAGACGCCGCGGGCAGAATCATCGAGACCCTTGTTGGAGCGGGCTGAGTCCCGCGCCGCGCGGGAAGGGCGAAGGAGATACCGGGAACAGGAGGCCAATGCGCGTGCGTGTCAGGAACATCAATTTTTGGTACATGCTGGGGGCCGACGCCCTTTTAATTGTTCTCGCCAATTATTTCTCCTATTTTTTCAGGTTTGACGGCAATATACCTCAAAACCACCTGGAAATTTTTTACAACTCCGTCCCTTGGCTCACCCCCCTCAAGCTGTTCTGCCTGTATTTCTTCAACCTCTACCGGGGCATGTGGCGCTTCACCAGCGTCTTTGACCTCATCAACCTCATCAAGGCCAGCCTTGCCGCGTCCATCCTCGCCGTTCTCGCCGTCCTTGCCCTGTACCAGTTTCAGGGCTTTTCCCGCGGCATCCTCGCCATGGATTTCGTCCTAACCCTTGTCTTTTTAGGCGGATACCGCATGGTCGTCCGGCTGTACTACGCCAAAAACGTGGCGGCCGCGGCTCTTTTCCCCATCCGCAGGGGCGGGGGCCGCGGGCGGAAACGGGTGCTCGTCATCGGCGCGGGCAGCGGCGGCGAACGCCTTATCCGGGAAATCCAGTCCCGCCCCAGGCTTTGCTACGAGGTGGTGGGATTCATTGACGATAACCCCTTGAAAATCAACCGGATGCTGCATGGAGTCCCGGTGCTGGGCCGCCTGGACGAGCTGCCCGAGATAGTCAAACACCACGTGGCGGATGAAATCGTCATCGCCATCTCCCGCGTCCACGGCAAAGAAATGCGCCGTATTCTGGACGCCTGCCGGGCCACGCGCCTGCCTTACACCACCATTCCCGGAATATCCGAGGTTCTGGACGGCAAAATATCCCTCGAAATCCGCAGGAAGGTCCGGTACGAGGATTTGCTGGGCCGGGAGCCGGTGGCGCTGGACGAGCGGGAGATCGGGGGCTACATCACGGGCAAGACGGTGATGGTCACGGGGGGAGCCGGGTCCATTGGCTCGGAGCTGTGCCGGCAGATCGCGCGGTTTGGCCCCAAGGCCCTGGTGATTGTTGACCGGAGCGAATCCGGCCTGTACGACACAGAGCTTGCGCTCACGGCCCGGTTTCCCGGCGTCGCCATCACCGCGGTTCCGGGTCCTGTGCAAAACAAATGGCTCATGGACCGTGTGTTCGCCCAGCACAAGCCCTCTGTGGTCTTTCACGCGGCGGCCTACAAACACGTGCCCATGATGGAGTACCATCCCTGGGAGGCGGTGTTCAACAACGTGACCGGAACGCGGTGTGTGCTTGAAAAGTGCTGCCGCCACGGGGTTTCCCGGTGTGTCATGGTGTCCACGGATAAAGCTGTGCGCCCCATAAGCGTGATGGGGGCCTCCAAACGGCTGGGAGAGCTTCTGGCCCAGGCGTACAACTGCCAGGGGCCCGCGCGTTTCATGTCGGTCCGCTTCGGCAACGTGGTGGGCAGCGTGGGCAGCGTGGTTCCGCTGTTTCAAAAGCAGATCGAGCGGGGCGGACCGGTGACGGTGACACACCCCGATGTCACGCGGTATTTTATGACCATTCCCGAGGCGGCGGGGCTCATTTTGCAGGCCGGGGCCATAGGGAGCGGCGGCGAGATTTTTGTGCTTAAAATGGGCACGCCCATACGGATAGCCGACATGGCCCGTGACATGATAACATTGTCAGGCTATACTCCGGACGAGGACATTGAAATCCGGTACACGGGCCTGCGTCCCGGTGAAAAGCTGTATGAGGAGCTTATCACCCAGGGCGAGGACGTTGTGGAGACGCGCCACAAGGACATCATGGTTCTCCGCCAGACCGACTGCCTGCCGCTCGACGCCCTGAAAGGGCGCATCCTTGAGATGGAGGAGCGCGCGGAGGCCGGGGATGGAGAGGGCATCCGCGCCCTGATCCGGCAAATCGTGCCGGAATACAAGCCTGCGGAGTAGATTCTATATCCGGATTATCCGCGTTTTTTGCGTAGATAATGGCGCGGCCCGCAACAACGGGCCGTTTACAGCCAGCCCTAACGCACTAAGTCTAAAGCCTTCTTTCCGGCTTTGCCAGGTTAGGAGTCAGGCTCTATGATCATCGTCCAAACACCTCTCCGTCTGAGCTTTGTCGGCGGCGGCTCCGACCTCCCCGCGTTCTGCCAGCGCAGCCCGGGCGCCGTTCTTTCCGCCACGCTGGACAAATTCGTCTATGTCATCGTCAAAGAGCGCTTTGACGAGCAAATCTACATCAATTACTCCCAAAAGGAATGCGTTGAGCGGGTCGCCGACATCCAGCACGACCTTGTGCGGGAGGCCATGCGGATAACCGGGGTCGAAAGCGGCGTGGAGATCACCACTCTGGCCGACATCCCCTCCCGCGGCTCCGGACTTGGAAGCTCGAGTTCCATCACCGTGGCTCTTCTCCACGCCCTCTATACATATCAAAACGAGCTGGTGACCGCGAAGCGTCTGGCGGAAGAGGCCTGCCGCATTGAAATTGACATTCTGGGCAAACCCATCGGACGCCAGGACCAGTACGCCGCGGCCTGCGGCGGTGTCTCCGTGTTTCATTTCCAAAAAGACCAATCGGTCCTCCGGGAGCCTCTCGTCCTCTCCGGCCCGGTGTTCCGCCTCTTCTCCTCCAGCCTTCTTCTCTATTTCACCGGAATCACCCGAAGCGCGGACACCATTCTTGCCCAGCAGGGAATAAACACAGCCAAAGCGGACAAATTTGAAACCATGTGCCAGATGGCGGAACTGGTTCCCCTGTTCCGCAAGGCCGTGGAAGAAGGCGACATCGCGACCTGCGGCCGCCTCCTGGACGAGAACTGGCGGCTCAAGCGGCAAATGGCGGATGGAATCACCAACTCCCATATTGACGCCATGTATGAGAAAGCCATGGCCGCGGGCGCCCTGGGAGGCAAGATCACCGGTGCCGGAGGCGGGGGCTTTTTGCTGCTTTTGGTTCCCCGGGAAAAGCAGTCACGGGTATTCGAGGCAATGCGGGAGTACCGAGAGTTCCCCTTCATGCTCGACCACAGCGGGAGCAAGGTGATTTTCGAGCACCGGAGGTATCCAGGCAAGTGAGCGCCATGCGAATCCTGGTCACCGGAGGAGCCGGGTTCATCGGCTCGCATACTGTGGACGCCCTGCTTTCGCGGGGCCACACCGTTAGGATTTTGGACAACCTTCAAAAACCGGTCCATCTGCACGGGAAACCGCCCTGGGTTCCCAAGGACGCGGAGTTCATCCAGGCCGATGTCCGCGACAAATCCGCCTGGGAGCGCGCCCTGGACTGGGTGGACGCGGTGTTTCATTTCGCCGCCTACCAGGATTACATGCCCGACTTTTCCACCTTCCTCCATGTCAACGCCGTGGGCACGTCCCTGTTGTACGAGGTGGCGGTGGAAAAAAAACTCGACCTTAAAAAGGTCATCATCGCCAGCAGCCAGTTCGTGGCGGGCGAGGGACAGTACCAGTGTCCGGACTGCACCCGGAGAAACGCGCCGCTGTTGCGCCCTGCGGACCAGCTTGCCAGGGGAATGTGGGAGCATGTCTGTCCTGAGTGCGGCATGACGCTGGACTGGCGCTGGACCACCGAGCAGCATGTGTCTCCTCCCAACGCCTACGCCCTGGCAAAGCATTCCCAGGAAACCCAGGCCATGGTCCTTGGCTGGCGCTACGGCATCCCCTCGGTGGCGCTCCGCTACTCCATCGTCCAGGGTCCGCGCCAGTCCTTTTACAACGCGTACAGCGGCGCGTGCCGGATTTTCTGCCTCCACTACTACTTCGGCAAGCCTCCCACCGTGTACGAGGACGGCCACCAGCTTCGGGATTTTGTCAACATCGAGGATGTGGTCCAGGCGAACCTCCTTGTGTTGGAAGACCCGAGGGCCGACTACCACGTGTTCAACGTGGGCGGCGGCGCGCCCTGGTCGGTCACCTCCTTTGCGGAAACCGTGCGCCGGGAGTTCTCCGCCCGCCTGGGAAGGGAGCTTCCGAGAGCCGAGGTTCCCGGACTCTTTCGGTTCGGCGACACCCGGAACGCGCTTTCCGACATCCAAAAAATCCGCGCCCTGGGATGGACCCCTTCCCGCTCCCCGGAAGACAGCGTGCGCGATTACGCGGACTGGCTTTTTGAGCAGAACAATGTGGAAGACATTCTGGACTACACCATGCGCGCCATGAAAAACCTGAACGTGGTGCGCAAGGCGGATTACGCGTGAAGGGAGTTCCGGCCGTGTTCTCCAAAGAATATATCGAAAGCCTTTCCCGTGTGTTGTCCGATTTTCCCCACGCGGCCTTCGAGGCCATGATTGAGGAGCTGCTTGGGGCGTATCACGCGGAAAAGACCATTTTTGTCATGGGAAACGGCGGCAGCGCCTCCACGGCGAGCCACTGGGTGTGTGACATCAACAAGGGCTGCGCCGGAGGAGCGGAAAAGCGCTTCCGGATGATGTGCCTGAACGACTCGGTTTCCACCCTGCTCGCTTACGCCAATGACATGGCTTACGAGCGTGTGTTTGCGGAGCAGCTTATTAATTTTTTCAG
The DNA here is from genome assembly GCA_020057225.1 of Desulfobacterales bacterium. Lineage (GTDB taxonomy): Bacteria > Desulfobacterota > Desulfobacteria > Desulfobacterales > Desulfatibacillaceae > JAGVGH01. The sequence continues at coordinate 5,312 of JAGVGH010000062.1, forward strand.
GCCCGGGGATGTGGTGATAGGCGTCTCAGGCAGCGGGAACTCGAAAAACGTCCTCAACGCCATTGAGTACGCCAACACCCATGGAGGCCGCACTGTAGGCTTGTCAGGCTTTGACGGGGGCAGGCTTGCCGGCATGGTCCATGTGCCTGTGGTGGCGCGGGTCCATGATATGCAGAAAGTCGAGGATGTCCACATGATTGTGGTCCACATGGCCATGCAGCGTATCCGTCTTGCGCTGGGGCTGTCCGCGACAGGATGCTGAGGCTGGATTCCGTATTTGGATTATCCGCGTTTTTTGCACAGATAATGGCTGTGCCATGGTCCTGGGGTTGAAACCCCTGGCTAGATTAAAAACCTTGCCGCACCGCGGCTGCTATGAGGAATGAGGCCCATTTGTATCAAAAAAATTTGTGAAAACAGGGCCTTTCTCCCTATTATTCTAACTCCTAAGAGGTAATTGCAAAACTCTAAGAAACCACAAATTTGAGGCAGGTTGAATGGTTCCGCCCGAAGGGCAGATTCACCCAACATCTTGGAATAATGGTATAATTGTTGGGTGAACCCGGGCCTTGCGGCCCGGAACCACCCAACCTACGC
>JAGVGH010000015.1 GCA_020057225.1 Desulfobacterales bacterium
GAGGCCATCGCCTACCTGGGAATACAAGGACCACAAGATGTGGCGGGGGCTTGAGCCAACTGCATACCCCAGAAAATTTTTCATCCCGTCACAATGTGCCGCCGTGTGCCACGGAAAGTCACACTTGAGATTCAGAGGGCAAGACCGCTCCAGGCGGAGCGGCGGCAAGGCCCTGAACCTTCCAAGTGAAAAGGAGACACGGCATGAACCAGAATCTGGAGAACACCACGGTCAACGGCGCTCAGGAAACGGACAACAAGGGAGAAACGGAAGCCAGGAAGGATGTCATGGAGGGAGTCATGGAGGCTTTGAATCTCCCGGTCCCTGAAACCGTCAATGAAGAGGAGGGAAACGGCGGATTTTACATCTACAGCGACTCCACCGCGTTCGGGGACGCCTATTCGATGGTTTCGGGAGACGGCTGCGCCAAGCTGACCAACGCCGAATCGAGGGCAAGACTTACAGCATTTACAAGAAAGAGTGTCAGGGAACTGTGCAGGGAGAAACAAATCGGGGATGTTCTCAAAGAGGCGGTTGAAATCCACGCCCAGTTCGACAAGGAACTCAGTTTCAGCGAAAACGTGGCGGGAGGCATGGCGACACGGCTCAGAATCGAGGAGGGAAGGTTTCTCAGAAAACTGAAGGATGTAGTGAAGGCGGCGGGCGAAAACTGGACCGACTGGGTGGGAAAAAACATTACGAACAAAACGTACAGGGTCGTCAGGCAGTACATTCTTCTCGCGGAGACGGACAGCATTGACCGGTACGCGCCTCTCGGCAAGGAGCTTCTCGTCAAAATCGTCTCGGAACTCAAAAACTCGAACCAGCTTCATGGAAAAGACCCGGTTGGAAAATTTCTGGCGAAACACGGAATCGGATACGACCCTGAAAAAGACAAAGGGGCGGACCACCTGGAACTCATGCGTGTCGTGTACCCCTACAACGCCACTTAAACGCTAACCATTTGAAATAATTGATAAAAACCAAAAAGTATTGTTTTTAAAATATCCTACAAAATCAATGAGTTGCCTAATAACTGGCGTTGTAGGGATATATAAAGGTAGAACCCATTCTGGGGAGAGGAAAGACCGACCCTCAGAGACCCGTCTCTTAGGAAGGCCCAGACGAAGAACCCTCAGCCCAGGCCCTTCTGCATCCCCTGGTCCGCATCTTCAGGCCTCGGCCCCATCAAAGACCCGGATTGGGCCAGGGCCGGTGCGCTTTTTAGAAAACGCACCGCCGTGCGTTTACGCATATATAGGAGGGGGGGACGGTCTCGAATAGTCCTCAGTTTAAGGGCCATCCTCTCCACGGGGGAAGCGGGACTGCCGCCTATATATAAAGGTAGAACCCACTCTGGGGAGAGGAAGGAAAAGGCCCTTAGAGATCTGTTTCTTAAGGAGGCCCAGACGAAAGGCTGAACCACCCACGCCCCAGGCTGGATGACCGGAAAGCCCTCTCCTGGTCCGCCATTGCGCGTCTTGCCCTCTCCCGACCCCATCAAAGACCCGGGTTGGGCCGAGTCGGTGCGCTTTTTGAAAAACGCACCGTGGTGCGTTTTCTGCATTGGAAGGCTGGACCGCGCCCCTATATATAAAGGTAGAACCCGCGCCAGGGGGCCTAGACGAAGGCTTGACCCCACCCCCCAAGCCCTTCTGCCTCTCCTGGCCGACCCTTCCTTGGGCGGGTCGGTGCGCTTTTTAGAAAACGCACGGCCGTGCGTTTCAACGTTTCAACTAGCACTCTGCGCACAGACCATTCCCTCTCCCGTTCCATCTTCCACTCCATTTTTTCCAGCATACTGAATCCCGGCAAATCTCTTATTCTCATTTTTCATAGAGAAATCATAGTGTTGTAATCAAACCGCGTAGCCTCGGAGCGATTGGATTGCAACCGGAAACCGTCTTCATGGCGGTTTCTTGGTTCTACCCATTTTTGAAAGGAGGTTTAATCGGGCAAGAAACGAATCCTGCTTCAATCCAGGCTTTCTGCAAAAAACCAATTCAACGTCGAAACCATTTTCTGAATCACGGGCTGAATCATCTAAACCCCATTTCCTGACGCACCATCATCAAAATCCCACTCCATGCCTCATCAGTCTATCCCATTCAAACAGAAAGGAGAAACAGAGCGATGCTTGAGGAGTATTTAAAGGCCGGATATCCCGCCATTTGTCTGCTCACACAGGAGCCTCACAGGGCCGAGGCGGTTGTCCGGTGCGAAGGATGGCGGTTTTGCTCCTGGGATTGTCTCCAAGGAGTCATTGACATCGAAGGCAGGAAAGTCCTTGAGGAAATCCGCGATTCCGTGGAGGCCATCCGCTGGCTCGGAGGCTTTGCCGACACGGTTCTCATCGCCCACAACCTGCACCTTTTCCTGGATGTTCCCGAAGTCATCCAGGCCATTCAAAACGGGGTTGTCCGCTGGAAAGCCACTGGCAGCGCCCTTGTCATTGTCTCGCCGGTCATCCAGACACGGCCCGAGGTCGAAACGTTCTTTCACGTCGTGGACCTCGCCCTTCCCTCCGGTGAGGAGCTTTTCACCCTTCAAATGGAATTCGCCAGAAAACTCAACATCAAGCCCAACCGGAAGGCGGCGCGCGCGGCCCAGGGACTGACGGAGTTCGAGACCGAAACAGCCTACGCTTTAAGCCTCGTAAGAAAAGGATATTTCAGCACGCGGGTCATCACCGGGGCCAAAGGCCAGATGATCCGCAAATCCGGCCTGATGGAGTTCTGGGAGCCGGTTGACCTTGGAGACGTCGGCGGCCTCGACATCCTCAAAGCCTACATCGCCAACCGCGCGAAGGCTTTTGAGAGCGACAACCTGCCGAAACCCAAAGGGATACTTCTGTGCGGCATTCCAGGAACTGGAAAATCACTCACCTCCAAGGCGACCGCGAGCATTCTCGGCTGGCCTCTTATCAGGCTCGATATCGGAGCGCTCAAGAACTCCCTTGTTGGAGAATCGGAGCGCCGCATGCGGCAAGCCGCACATGTGATTGACGCCTTTGGCGAGGCGGTGGTCTGGCTCGATGAAATCGAAAAAGCGCTCGCAGGGGCGCGGTCCAGCGGTGAAACCGACGCGGGCACAAGCGCGGCAATGTTCGGGCATTTTCTCACCTGGATGGCGGAAACCAAGAGCACGGTTTTTGTCATGGCCACTGCGAACAATATCAGCCAGCTTCCTCCGGAGCTTTTAAGGGCCGGAAGATTCGACGCCGCGTTTTTCGTGGACCTTCCGGGGAAAACCGAGCGGCTTGAAATCATCAAAATCATGAACCGGAAGCACGGGGCCAGTATTCCGGAATCCTGGGCAGAAAAGCTCGCCGGATACACCGGGGCGGAGATCGAACAACTGGCCAAAGACTCGCTCTTTGACGGACTGGAGGAGGCGTTTCAGAATCTCGTTCCCATCTCTCGGTCCATGCGCGAAGAGATTGTCTCGCTCAGGGACTGGGCCAAGAACCGGGCGCGCACGGCCAACACCCTTGACGAGGCGGAGGACGGCCAGCGCAAGCTCAGAACCCTCAAACGCAAAGGAGGCGCGGCGTGAGCCATATTTCAAAGGTGGAAGTCAAAATTGACTCGCTCGACCTGCTTAAGGAGGCGTGCCAGAGGCTGGGCTTCGAGTTCCGGCCAAACCAGCGCCATTACAAGTGGTACGGCAGATGGACCGGGGACACTCCCTTGCCGGACGGAATCCGGGAGGAGGACCTGGGAAAATGCGACCACGCGGTCCACGTTCCAGGCTGCGCGTATGAGATCGGGGTCGTCAAACAGGGGAATTATTACATCCTCTTGTGGGACGACCGGCACCGTGGAGGACTGAAGAAAAAGACAGGGGAAGGGGCCGGGATTCTGAAACAGGCCTACGCTGTCTGCCGTGTCCGCGCCCAGGCAAGGCTTCAAAGCTACCGGGTGCGGGAAATCAAAACCCCCGCCGGAATCCGCCTCGTTCTCTCCAAATAACTTCCTAGTAATCAGTAAATCTAGTCAAGGAGCAAATCATGCGCCAGATCATCGTGGATGTCTCCGGCGACGGAGAGGTCCGTATCGAGACGCGCGGCTTCAAAGGCAAGGCCTGCCTTGATGAAACCCGTTTTCTCAAGGAGGCCCTGGGCGAGGAGACCGCCAAAGAGCTTACCCCCGCCTACTACGGCGGAACCGTGAAAAAACACCTTAACCTCTGCGGATGAAAGGAAAACCCAATGGACAACGTGTTTGCGAAAGCCTGTCTCGCGCAGCTCTCCGCCTCGGTGTGGCAGGGCACGCGGATGATCAAGTCCGGACTGATGGAAAGCCTGGGACAAAACAGCGACTTGGTGAAGGCGCGAAAACGCCTGATCAACCCGGAACTCTTGGGGCCGATCAAAACCGCCGTGCATCAGGCGCGGAACAACGTGCAAAAGCACGCGCTTCCGTTCCCTGTGACCGCGCTGTATCTCGTGCCCAAGGAATCCATCGAAACCGTTGACAAAACCCTGCGGCATTACCAGGGGCGTTTCTGGAGCGGGGTCGAAGGCTTCATGGAAAACTACGCCTCCGCCCGCGAAGAGGCCAGGACTGTCCTGGGAGACCTGTTCAGCGAAACCGACTATCCGGACGACGTGCGCTCCAAGTTCAACTTCGAGTGGCGTTTTCTGGCGCTGGACGTGCCCGCCAAGGCCGGGCTTCTTCCCCCGGAAATCTACGCGCGTGAAAAGGAAAAATTCCAAAGCCTTATGGAGGAGACCCGGGCCATGGCGGCGGAAGCGCTCGCCAAAGAAATGGGCGACATCGTCCACAGCCTGACCGAGCGGCTTTCCGGAGGAGGCAAGACTCTTTCGGGCAACATGATGAACCGGCTTAAGGAGTTTTTGGACGGCTTCGACAACCGCAACCTTTTCGAGGACGCGCGTCTTGCGGAAATCGTTTCCCAGGCGCGTGACATCATCGGCGGAGTGACCTCTTACGGACTCCGCTACAACGACGCTTTGCGCGAGAACATCGCCAGAGACATGGCAAACCTCAAGGCTGTTCTGGACGGGGCCATCGAGGACATTCCGCGCCGCAAGCTGAGGCTCGCGGCCTAGCAAAAGGAGCAAGTCAAATGAATCACTGCATCGTCAGCGGCAATCTGGGCGCGGACCCGGAAAGCGTGTTCACGAGCGAAGGCACGCACATCGCCACGTTCAGCCTTGCGTTCAGGTCCTCCAAGGACAAGACCGGCTGGATCAAGGTCGCGTGCTTCAACAAACTGGCCGAGACCGCAGAGAAGTACCTGCACAAAGGGGCGAAAGTCGCAGTCTCAGGGATGCTTGACCAGGACAAATGGGAGAAAGACGGCGCGGTAAAAACCGCGCATAAAATCATCGCCCAGAGCCTGGACTTCATCAAGACCGACGGGCGCGGCTTTGAAAACGGACAGGAAGATGTCCCATTCTAAAGGAGGCGTAAACCATGAGCGACAAACCAAAACTCGACGACCGCTTCATCATGCGGATTGAAGGCCGGGAATTCGTGAAATACCCGGGTCTTCTGGACCTTGCCCACCAAAAAGGCATCTCCAGAATCGAGGTCGAGGCCCTGCAGTTTCCCGTGAAGGAAAACGGCTCGGTCGCCATCTGCAAGGCCGTGGTTGTCTCCAAAGAGGGGGACAGCTTCAGCGACATCGGCGACGCAAGCCCCGAAAACGTGAACTCCAGGATCGTCAAACATCTGCTCCGCATGGCAAGCACCAGGGCGATCGCCAGGGCGCTCCGGAGTTTCACCAACATCGGCATGACCTGCCTGGAGGAGCTCGCGGACATTGACGAGGCGGAAGAGGCTCCGAAAAAGGCGCGAAAGACAAACGCTCCGCCGAAAGCGCCTGATCCGCCTCCTGAACCGCAGAGGCAGACCCAGCCCAAAATGAGCGACGCCCAGAAAAAGGCCATTCACAATCTGGCCCAGAGGCGCGGCATCACGGGCGAGGAGCTTGAGAAACGGGCGGTGGATGCCTACGGCACCGCGCTTGCGCATCTTTCCACAGCCGACACATCGCAGTTTATCCGCAGCCTTCAGCAGGCCGCGTAACCGAAAAGGGGCGCGCCGTTCTGGCGCGCCTCATCACAGGAAAAAGCCATGGATATACATGACCTGAGAAAAACCCCGCATCTTTCGGCGTCGGGCGTGAACGCCTACCTCGAATGCGGGCTTCAGTACAGGTTCTCCAGGATTGACGGCCTGCCCCCCGAGTTCAGGGCCGGGAGCCTGGAGTTTGGAAGCGCTGTTCACGCGGCGCTCGCGGACTTCAACCAGGAGAGGATGCAGGGCCGGACGCCCCCGGCGGCCGAGCTTGAGGCCATGTTTGAAAAGCACTGCCGGAATCCCGAAACGCTGAAAAGCGGCAAGGCGCTTTTGCGCGCCTGCCATGAAAACCTTGTCAGCGAGGACTACCGGATTCTCGCGATCGAAGAACCCTTCACCTTTTATATAGAGGGTCTTCCGGTGCCGGTCATTGGAATCATGGATCTCGTTCTGGAGGACGGGGACGGCACGGTCGTCATTGTGGACTACAAGACATCGAGCCGCGCCTACACAGCCGACGAGGCGGACATGAACTTCCAGCTTTCCGTCTATCACATGGCGGCAAAAGCCAACGGCCACGCTGACAAAGAGGTGCTTCTCCGCCTTGACTGCCTTGTGAAAACCAAGACTCCAAGGCTTGAGCAGTATTACACCGCAAGGACTTCCGACGACGGAAAAAGGGCCGCGAAAAAGATTCTCTCAGTATGGAACGCCATCAGCTCCGGGATTTTCATCCCCAACGACACAGGATGGAGGTGCAAAACATGCGCGTGGAAAAAACACTGCGAGGCCTGGTTCGAAGGCGTTTGAGGAGAATCAAGAGGAAGAGGCGCTCAAACGACAGAAAGGAGAGGGCATGAAGCGGCTCAATGATCAGCAAAGAGAGGCCGCCGGTTTTGTGTCGGGGGTGGCCGCCGTGGTCGCCGTTCCCGGCGCTGGCAAGACCCTTGCCATGACCTGCAGGATCGCCTCCCTGGTGGAACAACACGGGGTTTCCCCGGAGAGCGTCCTTGGCCTCGCCTTCACGCGCAACGCCGCAAAGGCAATGCGGGTCAGGCTGGCCGAGGTTCTGGGAAGCCGGGCGAACCGCGTGACTCTCGCGACCATCCACTCGTTCTGCAACACGCTTTTGAAACAGGAGGGGCGGACGTTCGAGATTCTGAACGGAATTGAGCAGTTGCGCTTTCTGCGCCGGGTGCTTGAAAAAGTCGGCGCCAAGAACCTGCCCGTGGGCGTGGCTTTGAGGGAAATCAGTCTTGCAAAGAGCAATTTGGTAACGTCCGCCGAGTTCGCGGCCTTGTACGAGGGCGACGAGACCATGCGGATTGTCGCGGAGGTGTTCGCGGAGTACGACCGCCAAAAGCGGCATTCGGGACTCCTGGATTTCGACGATCTGTTGTGCGAAACCCACGGCCTGCTTCTGAATGCCACAGTTTCTGAAAAGTACCGCTCCCTCTACCGGCACATTCTGGTGGACGAGTTTCAGGACACCAACCCCGCGCAGATGGAAATCCTCAAATTACTAGCAGGCAAAAGCAAAGAGTCATCGTTCTGGATCTGCGGGGACGACTGGCAGAGCATCTATTCCTTCACAGGGGCGTCGGTCGGAAACATTCTGAACTTCAACAGGGTGTATCCGGAGGCGCGGATGTTCGTGCTGAATCAAAACTACAGGTCAACGCCGCAGATTCTAAAAGCCTGTCAAAACTTAATCGGCCACAATATCAGGAAAATCGAAAAGACCCTGGAGACGGCGAACCCTCCGGGAGAGGACGTGTTCGTGCTCACCGCCGCGAGCGAAGAGGGAGAGGCGGCGGCAGTGGCGAATGAAATCCGGGACCTTGATGTTCCGACCAAGGACATCGCAATCCTGTACCGGGCGAATTTCCAGTCCAGGGCCGTGGAGGAGGCTCTTGCCCAGGCCAAAATCCCCTACCGGGTTGAGAACGGGCATGGGTTTTTCCAGAGACGGGAAGTCAAAACGCTTCTTGACTACCTGCGCCTCATCAACGCGCCGGATTCCGAGGAAGGGGACGAGGCATTGAGGCAAATCATCAATGTTCCCAACCGCTACCTGGGCCGGAAGTTTATCACCGACCTTGAGATTCACGCGGCGGAGCGCAAAACGCGGCTGTACGAGGCTTTGAAAACAGTGCGGCCAAGTCCTCCGTATATTCGCAGGCACGTGGCGAAGTTTCTCGACATCGTGGACCCGCTTATGGGACCCTTTGGAAGGGAACCCGCCGAGACGCTTTCGATGCTCCGGGAGGCGCTGGATTATGACAGGTTTGTCGCGGAGGACGACATCCCGAGTCCGGACGACTCGAAAGTCGCGAACGTGAACCAGTTGAGCGTGGTGGCGGGCAAGTTCCGCGACATCGCCTCGCTTTTGGCGCACGCGGACGCTTTTCAGGATGAGAGGGCGAACGACCCCGAGGGGGTTTCGCTCATGACCATCCACAAGTCCAAGGGGCTTGAGTTTCCGGTGGTGTTTGTCATCGGCATGGTGGACGGCGTACTGCCGAGCCGCCAGGGGGATATTGAGGAGGAGCGGCGGATCGCTTTTGTGGGAATGTCGAGGGCGATGCGCCTGCTGTTCCTAAGCCACAGCCAGCACGTCTCCGGACGCGCGGTAAAACCCTCCCCGTTCCTGCGCGAGGCCCGGGGCCTGACCAGCGGTTCTTGAGGGAAAGAACCAGGGAAATTCCTCCCTGGGTAGGCAATCTGAAGTTCTACAGGAGGAAGTAAAGTCAAGCATCGGCAAGTGCGTAAACCGACTTGACAAGGAGTATTTCAAAAAGAACAATCCAAGGAAGAGGCACATGGCGAAACCAAGGCAAGGGTGAGTACCGGTGCCCGCCGAAAAGGCGGGCACTCACTCAATTTTTTTTGCGGATAGATGATGCCAGGACCGAATGTTAAGGATTATGTTTGGGGAAATCGCCGAGATTCAAAACGGCGATTCAACCCCAACACATCAAGGCATAGCAACGGCGTAAACCCGCTTCTTTTCATTCGCCGGGAGGCAACGCCCTTGCCGTGATGAACAAAGGGTTCTCGGGATTGAGTTGAATTTGTAGATGTTCTCCCTCAATCCCTTTCCCGGCCTATCTGCTCCTACGCTGCTTACCTCCCCCTACCTCCTGCCCGCCTCCTTTTGCAGCGCGTGCATGGCCTCGGCAACGCCAATTGCGCCGTCGCCGTTCACATCCGCCCCCACATCCACCGCTGTCGCCGGAATGATTCCCGCCGCCGCCTGGAGCGCCAGAACCGCGTCGTGCAGTCCTGTGGCTCCGCTCCCGTCCACGTCGCCGGGAACAAGGGCTGTCATCTGCACACACCCGAGGGCGTTGGCGCCCGATCTGAGCGAGACATTCCGCAACGCCGGGGCAAATCCCGCCGCAGTCACTCCCACGGAATATGTGCCCTGGACAAGTCCCGGCGCGTAAACAAGCCACGCCGCCCCCGGAGCAAGCGCCCCGGACGTGCTCCAGCACTTCCCGCCGCCCGCCAGGGGCCAGTGACCTTGGCGGGGCGGGCCGTTTGACCGGAGAAACAGGACTGTCCGCCCTGGCCAGCGCCCTGTAAAAAGAGGCGCGCGGAACATTCAGCGCCCGGCAGGCCGGGGCAATGCCCACGGACGGCTTGTGCTCTTGCACGGTTTTTACTAAATGTTCCCGTTGTTTTCCCCGATGCC
>JAGVGH010000174.1 GCA_020057225.1 Desulfobacterales bacterium
ACCGACAGCGCTCCTGCGGTTCGTGTCGGCACAGGCCCGGTGGCGACGCTTCGCGTGGGTTTGAACACCCAGGGCAAATTCTATACCGAGGTCAATCCGGCCGCCTCGCCGGTTGTTCCGGTGACCATGGCGGATGTCATACGGTCCCTCCAGGTGCTGGCGGGTTTACGGAATTAAGGGAGTACCAGGCGGCTTACGGTGTTTCTGACAAGTGGCCTTTAACATGCTCACAACAGAACAAGGAGAACACCATGTTGAAGAAACGCGTGATTGGCCTTATGGCGGCCGTTGCGGTGTTGGCCGCGGCAAATATGGCGGCCGCGGCGGAGTACAACATCAACATTTACGGGGCATCTGCCCAGCACAAATTTTGGAGCAGCGCGGCTCCGGCGTTTTTGGCGGACACCACCAACGGGCTTGCGTGCTCCTCGACGGCCCAGGCCACCAAGGACAGCAAGAACGGTATCACCAAGGGGGAAGGATGCACTGTGAACGGCGTGGGCGGGAACACGGTGTACATCCGCTACGCGTCCCAGGCGTCCTATGACGGCATCGAGGCCGTTATGGGCGTGGACAACAATTCAAGCCAGCCGTGCTCGGCCCAGGGCCAGGAATACCGGCAGATGGTGGACGAGACCTCGTGCAACTGGAGCACCAAAGCCTGCACCGCCCTTAAGTGCGTGGATGTGAATCTCGGCGCCTCGGACGTGGCGGGGGCCTCGTTTATCCAGACCACCTCGGGCTGGGAAAACGGCAAGACCAGCCATGACGCGGGAGAGGATGCCCGGACCTACTCCTACAACGCCATTCCTTCCCCGGCCACCTACGCCAATCCCATCATCGTGCCCTTTGGATTCATGGTCAACAAATCCGTGACCGAGACCCGCTGCACGGCCCCGCGCGCGGACAACGTTAATCACAAGGCCTACACCAAGGAAGGGTGGCGCTGCGTGCCGGACGGAAACGGGAATTCCAGCGACTGCATCGGCAACTACGCCTGTGTGAGCGGCCTGTGCGCGGGCGGCGTCAACGCGGGGCAGTCCTGCACCACAGCGGCCAACTGCCCGGACGCGGCGCTTACGCAGACCTCCTGCGTGCCCCAGCCCCTGGACAACCTCACCCGGCAGATGGCGCTGCATATTTTCTCGAACCAGGTGGACAACTGGCAGGATTTTGGGCCTTATTATCCGGACCTTCCCATTGTCAAGTGCCTGCGGCACGCGGGTTCCGGCACCCACGCCACCATTGACCTTGCGGTGTTCCGCGGTGACGCCTCGATTTTCAACCAGTCGGATCCTTTTGGCGGATCCAACGGCGCCAAGGTGTGGCATTACCGCTCCAGCTCCGACCTGGTCAAGTGCGTGAACACGCAGACCGGCGGTGTGGGATACGCGGACGCGGACCAGGTGCTGACCACCTCGAGCCTTTCCAATGTCAACATGGTGAAATACGAGGGGTATGAGCCGAGCCGCAAGAACATCGTGAACGGCTCGTACAACTTCTGGGCCGCCCAGTACATCTACTGGGACGCCACCGACACCACCGAGTGGACCACGGAGCTCAACCAGATCGTTGGCAAGCTCATGGCCTACGCCTCCAGCCCGGCCAACATCAACGAGACAACCCTGGGCGCCGCGGCCAATTACTGGGCCGCCCAGGGCGAGATGAAGGTCACCAAAACCAACGACTTCACCTACCCCATCCGGTCCAACTGACCCGCCAAGGGGGCCGGAAGATCCGCCCGGGTCTTCCGGCCTCCCTGGGCTTGGCCTGCGGGACCAGGGATTCGGGGCCCGCTGCGGCGAAAGCCGCGCGCGGGCGTTTCAATGAAGGGCCGGGGGAATTCTGGCCGCTGGAGAGAGTATGCCGCAAAACAAGGCTTGGAACCGTGTTTTCTGTGTTTTTTTGGCCGGAATGCTGTGCGCGGCCTGCGCCGCCCTTAAACAGAATGCCGAATCCCCAAAGGAAACCGCTCCCGCGGCAACGGGCGCCCTGGAGGGTGACCTTGTGATGGTCCGCTACACGGGACTCACCACCGCCGGGGAGGTGTTCACCACAACCGGTGAAACCTTGCCGGAAAACGCCGTTCAAACCGCCTTACGCCTTGGCCCTTCCACAAAAGGTCCGGTGCCTGTTGTCGCTGGCAAGGATGGCGGTGCCCCGGGAGTTGCCCATGCTGTCCTGGGACTTCGCGCAGGGGAAAACGCCTCCCGCGTGGTTCCCCCGGAAAAGGCTTTTGGCCCGCGCGACCCCGGTCTGGTCCGGCTCTTTCCCAGAATCCGCAAAGAGCCTTCCCTCATCCGCATGGAACCCCGGGAGTTCACCGCCCGCTTAAACGCCTTTCCTGTTGCTGGTCAAACCGTTTCCCTCAACCCCTACTTCCCGAGAAAAATTCTCTCGGTGACTCCGGGGGAGGCGGTGCTGGAAGCCCAAGTCCGTGACGGCGCTGTTTTTAACGAGCCTTTTGGAAAAACCACGGTCCGGGCAGGCAAAGAATCTGTGGAAATGGAGCTTGAACCCAAACCCGGCGCTCCCTTCATCCTTGACAACGCGGCGGGCCGCATCGCATCCGCCGACGCGGCCTCCTTCACGGTGGATTTCAACCATCCCATGGCGGGGGAATCTGTCACCTATTCGGTTTCGGTTGTCTCGGTCACTTCCGCGGAGGAGATGGCCAGGGTCAGGCTCCCCTGGCAGGAGGATTACGACAAGGGGATGGCGGCGGCCATGGAGGCGCGGAAACCGGTGGTCCTGGTGTTATACGCCGCGTGGTGCTCCTGGAGCAAAAAACTCATGGCCGAGACCATGGAGGACCCCCGGGTCAAGGCCCGCGCCAAGGATTTTGAATGGGTACGGGCGGATTCCTGGGCGGAACCGGATTTGAAGGACTACTACGGCCAGACCGGTTTTCCGATGATTGTGCTCATGGACGGAACCGGGGAGATTGTGGAAAAAGTCGACGGATATACGCCTCCGGAGGAATTTTTGAGGGCGCTGGAGTCCTTTCCGGCCAAGGCGGCGGGCCAATGAAACGCGCGCCGCGCAAGGATTCCGCCCCCCGGAAAGCCCTTGGCCTCTGCCTTGTGGTTCTTTGCCTTGCCACGGGCCTTGCCCCGGTTTTCGGGGAGGAGTCGGCGCAACAGGAACCTTCCCGGGCCGAAGAGGCCGGGCCTGTGTTTCCGGTCAACGCGTACCGTGTGTCCGGCAACACTGTTTTGGATGACGATACCGTCGGCCGGGCGCTGTTTCCTTTCACCGGCCCCTCGAAAACCGCGAAGAACGTGGAAGAGGCCCGGACCGCGCTGGAAAAACTCCACCACGACCGGGGCTACCCCACGGTTTTGGTGAACATTCCCGAGCAGGAGATCGAAGACGGCATTGTGCGTCTCGAGGTCATCGAAGGCAAAACCGGCAAGGTCCGGGTGACGGGAAACAGGTATTTCACCACCAAGAAGATTCTCAAGGACCTGCCCTCGTTCCGGGAAGGCGGGCTTTTGCATCTGCCTTCCGTCCGCTCTGAGCTTCTCAAGGCCAATTCGCACCCGGACATGAGCGTGTCCCCGGTGATGATTCCCGGCAGAGACCCCGGCACGGTGGACATCGAACTCAAGGTCAAGGACCGTCTGCCCCTCCATGTCACCCAGGAGTTCTCCAACCGGGCGGCCCATGACACCACCCTTCTTCGGAGCAACACCCGGATACGGTACGACAACCTGTGGCAGGCGGGGCACGGGTGCGCCTTTCAATGGCAGTCCTCCCCGGGGGACATGGAGGAGGTCCAGGTGCTGGCCCTTTCCTACGTCATGCCCGCGCCGTGGAACGCGGACCACACCCTTGCGGCCTACACGGTATGGTCTGATTCCGAGACCGCGTTTGGCGAGGGATTCCGGGTTGTGGGCGAGGGCTGGCTGTCGGGCGTGCGTCTCGTGGTGCCCATGCCCGCTTCCGACACTGCCAGCCGCAGCGTCACCCTGGGTTTTGACTACAAAGACCTGGAAGAGGTTTCCGGATACGCGGGGGGAGCGGACGCGGTCTCGACCCCTGTCACCTACATGCCGGTCTCTGTCGCCTACAGCGCCGCGCACCAGGCCGGGCGCGGAGAAACCCGGTTCAACCTGGGCGCCAGCCTGGGGATAAGGGACGTGCTGGTGAAAAGCGAGGAGTTCCTCGACAAACGCTACAAGGCCCGGGGCAACTACCTCATCACCACCATGGGTGTTGAGAGGACTCAAACCTTGCCGGGCGGAGCCTCGTTCTTCCTCAAGCTGGACGGACAGGCCGCAAACCAGCCCCTTGTCGCGAATGAGCAGTACGCGGCGGGCGGCATGGAGAGCGTCCGGGGGTACAAGGAGAGCGAAGAGACAGGCGACATGGCCTTTCACACGGTCTTCGAGCTTCTTGCCCCGGACCTGGGCGCCTGGCTGCCGGGCAAGGCAAAGGGACGGACGCGGTTTCTCCCCTATTCCTTCTGGGAATACGCGGAGCTGCATCAGAGAAGCCCCTTGCCGGGGCAGGACGAGACAGCGGTGCTTCAGGGCTGGGGTTTGGGGCTGCGCGGAAGCGTTTTAAAAAATCTCGATTTCCAGGCGGACTGGGCGCAGGCCCTGACAGACACCAGCCATACCCGGGCGGGGGACTGGCGCTGGCACGCACGGGTGCGGATCAGGTTTTAGGGGCATTTCCGCATTGGCGGTTTAGATTCTATGATTGGATTATCCGCGTTTTTTGCGCGGATAATGGCGCAGCCATGATCCTGGGGTTGAAACCCCAGGCTATCTCAAAAACCTTGCCGCACCGCGGCTGCTGTGAGGAATAAGGCATATTTTGTAATTCTACTTTGGTAACTTTGAACAGCAGGTTTAGTCGTAGGCCGGATGGTTCTGCGCGAAGCGCAGGTTCATCCGACACTATCATGGTCCTTGTGGAATTGATTGTTGGGTGAACCCGCGCGCGAAAGACGCTTTTGCCAC
>JAGVGH010000061.1 GCA_020057225.1 Desulfobacterales bacterium
CACCCGACCTACATCTGGATTCCCGCCTGCGCGGGAATGACGCACAGGCGCAAGTTCCGCTACAGGCGGAAACGGTATCCCTATTTTGCAATTACCTCATGAGTTTTGCAATTACCTCTTATGACATAGACTGTATATTAGCGCTTCTTCTCTCTGTACTCATGGAGCTTGTTGCGCAAGGTCCGCACGCTTAACCCCAGGATTTCCGCTGTCCTGGTCCGGTTTCCCCCCGCGCTTTCGAGCGTCGCCAAAATCACACGGCGCTCGACATCCCAAAGGGTGCTTCCCACCGGGATTTCCAGAATTCCTCCGGCTCCGGTTTCCTCTTCCTTCCCGCAGGCTGTAATCAGGCTTTCCGGATTTTCCTGCCAGAACAGATGGCGCGGTTCAATCACGTCTTCCTCCGCAAGAATCACCGCGCGCTCCACGGCGTTTTGCAGTTCGCGCACATTGCCGGGCCAGGGATACCGCGCGAGCGCCGCCTCCGCGGCCTGGGAATAGACAGGAGAACCGGAAGAGCCTGGGGAAAAGCGCCGGGCAAAGGCCTGGGCAAGAGGGAGAATATCCCTGGGCCGCGCGGACAAGGGGGGAAGGGTGATTGGGAGCACGGCCAGCCGGTAAAAGAGGTCGCGCCGGAAGCGTCCTTGCCTGACAGCCTCTTCAAGGTTTACGTTGCTTACGGCGATGACTCTGGCCGGGACAGGGATTTGCCTTGTGCCGCCCACCGGGTCCACGGCGCGCTCCTGGAGAACCCGCAGGAGTTTGGCCTGAATGGACAAGGGCATCTCGCTCACCTCGTCCAGCACCAGGGTCCCGTGTCCGGCAAGCTCAAACCTGCCTGCGCGGCTGTTCGCGGCGCCGGTGAAGGCGCCCCGCGCGTGTCCAAAGAGTTCGCTTTCCGCCAGGCTCTCTGGAAGGGCCGCGCAGTTCACCGCCACATAGGGCTCGTGTCCGCGTCCGGAATGGGTGTGGATGTAGCGGGCCAAAAGCTCTTTGCCGGTGCCTGATTCTCCCTGAATAAGAACTGTCGTTTCTCTGGGAGCAATCTTTCGGGCAAGGGTGAGCACGGCCTCCATGTGGGGATCTTCCGCCGCCAGGAGATCAGAGAACGGCGCGCCTGAATACGGATCCGGCTTCCAGGGGCATGGGGCCGATAGTGTGCCTGTGGCCGTGAGCGAGGCCGCCAAGGCGTCGGTGGAAAACGGTTTGACAAGAATGGTGGAGGCGCCTTCGTTGAGAGCCGCCTTGGAATCGCGGTCGTCCGGATACGCGGTGATCATTACCACCGGCACTCTTCGGTTCCGGCGCCGGACCTCCTGGAGGACTTCCAGGCCGGACATCCCGGGCAGACGCACATCCGCGATGACAAGACCAAATGTCTCCCGTCCAAATTTGTCCAGAGCCTCCGGACCGTTCTCCGCCCCTTCCACCCGGAATCCCCGGCGCGCAAAGGAACGTCCCATTGCTTTGCGGATGGGCAGCTCGTCATCCACCACTAAAACAGGCTGTCTTTCCTGTACCGCGTCCATGGAGGGCATCCTTTCCGCCCCGGCTGCCAAACAGGCGGGCGCCCGGCCCGCGGGGCGTTGCGGGCCGGGCCAGGCGGAGATTCCGCAGGATTTAAGGAGGGCCGGAGGGCTTCGTGGACGCGCGGGAGGGGATAATCAAACAACGTTTCAAAAACAGCGCCGGTTCAGCACGCGATTTCATACCGCTTAATCTTTTCCACCAAAGTTGTGCGTTTGATCTGCAAGAGTTTGGCGGCCTTGTTTTTCACGCCGCCCGCTTTCCTAAGCGATTCGGCGATGAGCGCCTTCTCAAACCCTGTCACCGCCTCCTCAAAGGACATGCCATCCCCGCTGAGGTCGAACACCGGAGCCTGGGGCGCTGTCCGGACCGGGGCGATGCGGGAAGGGAGGTCCCCGCAGGTGATTTCCCCTTCGCCTTTCAGGACCACGGCGCGCTCCACAAGGTTTTTGAGCTCCCGGATGTTGCCGGGCCACTCATGCTGACAAAGGGCGTCCATGGCCTCGGGAGACACGCCGGTAATGGCGCCTCCGCAGGACTGGTTGCATATTTCAAGGAAATGGGCAATGAGCGCGGGAATGTCGCTTTTCCGCTCCCGCAGGGGCGCGAGATGGATGGGGATGACCCAGAGGCGGTAGAACAGGTCTTCCCGAAAACGTCCTGCCGCCACTTCCTGCTCCAGATCCCTGTGGGTCGCTGCGACAACCCGGACATCCACCTTGATTTTTTTGGTGCCGCCCACCCGCTCGAACTCTTTTTCCTCAAGGACTTTGAGGAGCTTGACCTGGAGGTCGGGGCTCATGTCTCCGATCTCATCCAGAAAAAGGGTGCCGCCGTCGGCCATTTCCACCTTTCCCGTCTTGGCGGAGGTGGCGCCGGTAAAGGCTCCCTGGGTATGGCCAAAGAGCTCGCTTTCCAGCAGGTTTTCGGGAATGGCGCCGCAGTTGATGGCGACAAAAGGCTTTTTCGTCCTGGGCGAGGCGTCGTGAATGGCGCGGGCCACCATGCCCTTGCCGGTTCCGGTTTCGCCGGTGATGATGACAGTGCTCGGGCTTTTGGCCACCCGCTGGGCGAGCCGGAAAATTTCCCGCATTGCCGCGCTCTGGCCCACCATATCGTGGAAAGGCCGGACAGGGGCGGGGAACTGGGCGACCGCGCCGCGCGCGGAAGAGGAGGAAGCATGGAAATCTTCAACATTTGGAGCGGCAAGAGACATGGCGGCACCTCCCGGCTGGAGTTCATTGCGCTTGCCTTATGGTAGAGCAACGAGCGTGCCATGCGGTGCGATATTCTGTATTAGCCATGAATTAAATAGGTTGTACGTTTAGATGTGGGAGCGGTCCTGGAAAATGCGGGGACAGTTGTTTGCAAAATGCAAAAACGGACCACAACGGCATCCATTACAGAATGCCCAGGAATTTCGTTGCGAAACTAACGGGTTAGCCGAAAAGAGGAAGGCGCGCGCGCGAGGCGTCCCAGGGAGCATCGGGGGGCATGGGAAGCGGACAAAGGGCAGGATAGGGGATTGGGCGTTTAATCTATTGAATATATTGTTAAATTTTTTATTGGCCTGTTTTTGCATTTTGCAAGTTGCAAAATGCAAAAACAGGCTTTCCAACGCTTTCATGCCCCGCAGCATTTCTTGAATTTTTTCCCGCTGCCGCAGGAGCAGGGATCATTGCGTCCCACCTTGGGTGTCTCCCGGTGAAAGGTCTCCGGGATGACAGGCTTGCCGTCAAAGAAAAACCATGTTCCGTCCACGCGGCGGAACTCCGCGCGCTCATGGTGTCTTACCGGTGTGTCTTTTTGTCGGTAGTGGGCGACGAACTCGACTTCGCCCTCCGTGTCCCCGTGTCCGCCCTTGACGGTTTCAACCACTTCCAGACCTGTCCAGACAGATTTGCGGGACCAGGAGCGTGTGGAGCGCTCGTCAAAGTCTTTGCTCTGGTCCGGATGTGTGGTGTCCTTAATGTATTCCACGGCGCCGGTCGCGTAGGCGGTGTAGCGGGACCGCATGAGGGCCAGGGCGGTTTCCGCCTGGGTTTGCCGGGTGATGAGGGGTTCACAGCAGCCCGCGTAATCAAGACCTGAGCCGCAGGGGCATTTATCCATGGGAGGCTCCATTGTCGGGTTGGGGTTGACGATGTTTCCGGCTTAAACCGCGCGGCGTTTGAGGCCGGGAAACAGACAAAACCAGAAACCTGCCTGCCCTGTCAAGCAAAGGTTCGCGGGGTGACGGGCAGCCTATCGGAGTTCGCAGCTTCTTGCAGCGGCGGCTGTCGTTCGCGCGTCCGTCCACCGCCTGTTTCCGCCCTTGCCTTTCCGCGCCTCCCTGTTTTACACTGGCGAAAGCAGTCTTCTTATCCATTCAAAGCGCCGCAGGGAGGCAGGGACATGAAAGTCACGGGCGTGGAAACCATGCGGGCCATGGACAAGGCAGCTATTGAAAAATACAAAATCCCCGAGACCCTTCTCATGGAAAACGCGGGAGGGGCGGCGGCCCAGGTCATCCTGGAGGAACTCCAGGGCGTTTCCGGCAAACGGATCGTTGTTTTGTGCGGCAACGGCAACAACGGGGGCGACGGGCTGGTGGCGGCGCGCAAGCTTCATTCCAACGGCGCCAACACCCGCGTCTTTATTCTGGGCGACCCGGAACACTACAAGGGCGCGGCGCGGCTCAATTATGACATCGCCCTTTGTCTGGGCCTTCCCATGGAACGCCTTGCCTCCGCCAGGGACGCGCGGCACGCGGTTCTCCACGCCGACGCCATCGTGGACGCTGTCTTCGGCACCGGTCTCGCCAGGGAGGTCACAGGGCTTTTCGCGGAGGTGATCCGCCTTGTGAACGGCGCGGGCAGGACCGTGTTCGCCCTGGACATTCCCTCGGGGGTCAACGGCGACACCGGGCAGGTCTGCGGTGTGGCGGTAAAGGCAAGCGCCACCGTGGCCTTTGGACTCCCCAAGCAGGGAAACCTCTTGTATCCCGGCTATTCCCTGTGCGGGAGACTCTATGTGACGCATATTTCGTTTCCTCCGGAGCTGACAGGGGCGG
The DNA here is from genome assembly GCA_020057225.1 of Desulfobacterales bacterium. Taxonomy (GTDB): domain Bacteria; phylum Desulfobacterota; class Desulfobacteria; order Desulfobacterales; family Desulfatibacillaceae; genus JAGVGH01. The sequence continues at coordinate 4,580 of JAGVGH010000061.1, forward strand.
ACACGGCGGAGGCGGAGGTGAATTTTCCTCCTCCGCTGCCGCCCCGTGATCCCGCGGGACACAAAGGCGCGTTCGGAGACGCGCTCTTTATCGCCGGCGCGGGCTCCTATCTGGGCGCGCCCGGGTTCGCGGCGGAGGCGTTTCTGAGGGCAGGGGGAGGGTACGCCCGGCTTGCGGCCCCGCGCTCCATCGTGCCAACAGTAGCGGCACGGGCGCCGGAGCTGGTGTTCATGCCCCAGGAGGAGACGCCCGGCGGCGCGCTGGCGCCGGGGAACCTGGAGGGACTGCTTCTCCAGGCCGCGCGCTCGGACGTGGCGGTGCTGGGTCCGGGATTGAGCCTGGATCCCGGCGCCCAGGAGCTTGCCCGGCGTTTCGCCGCCCTGTGCCCCAAGCCCCTTGTGGCGGACGGGGACGGCCTTACAGCCCTGGCCGCGGCTCCGGAAATTCTCGCGGGGCGCGCCGCGCCCACGGTGCTTACACCCCATCCCGGGGAAATGGCCCGGTTCGGGGGCCTGGGGGAGGATTTGATCGGGCTGGTCCGGGAGCGGGCCCGGGAGCTGAACGCGACGGTGGTTTTGAAAGGCGCGCACACATTGATTGCCACGCCCTATGGAAGGGTTTTCATCAATCTTACAGGGAATTCCGGAATGGCCACGGCAGGCTCCGGGGATGTTTTGACCGGGACCGTGGCGGCCATGTTCTGCCTGGGTCTGGATCTGCCGGACGCGGCGCGCAAAGGGGTGTTTTTGCACGGTCTTGCCGGAGACCTTGCCCGGGACGCGCTGGGGGAGGACGGGATGTGCGCCCGGGATCTTTTGGCGCGGCTGCCGGAGGCGGTGCGGCTGGACCGCGAGGGGCTTTCCGGAAAGTGGCGGGAGCGCTGCTCGGGTCCGAGGGTGGTGTGAGGGGGAAATGGGTAAAACCTGGGGCTAACGTATGACCTTCAAAAACTTCGGAAAATACAGGCTCTCGTCCGTAAGCAGGGCGTCCCGGTCCAGGGTGTTCACCATATAGCTCACCGCCAGCCCTTCGCCTCCAAGCTCCGGATGGGCCTTGGCCGCGTACACAAGGTTATCCTTCCCCGGCCCCTCCGGCGGCGTGTAAAACTCCACTGGCGCGGACCAGGGACCTGTGAGGGCCGGAGCTGTCCGCGCCGCTATCCGCGCCGCGCCAAACCCCACTGTCTGGACGCAAAGAAAGCGGCCCCTGTCGCGATGGACTGAAAACTCCGTCTGTCCGCCGTAAAACAGAGGCGCGGGCCGCGCGCCGCAGGAAAAAGGCTTCCATCCTTCCTCTGCCCCGCGCCACCACTCGCCCCGCCGCAAATCCCCCGCCCGGGCGTCCTCAACGCGCCAGCGCGCGATGCCAACCGGCCGCGCGGGGTCTTCTCTCCGGGAAGGCGCGAAAACGTATAAAAAACCGTCCTCCTGAAGCGCGGCGGCGCCGGGCAGAAACTCCCCCTGGGTATCAGGCATGTCCGCCTCCCGCCATCGCCATGTTTCCGGCGGACCCTTGGCGTTGGCGCACACCCGCGCTGTCCATCCCGTGGCGGCAAATCCCAGGACGTTTTGATCCGGACGGATTACTGTTAGAAACACAAGAACGCTGTCCCCAAGAGCCGCGCCGCAGCCGGGCCAGAGCCATGCGCCTTGGGGGGCGCAGAAATAGTCCTCGGGGGCCGCAGGGGAGCCTTGATGGAAGAAGCGGAGCGCGGGGGACGCGGGAGCGCGTCCGGTTTGAAGGGCGATGGAGTTGCGGACTGCGCGGCAGTTTTTCCGGGGCGCGCCTGGCGACAGGGCGATGAAGGAGTCGCCGAAGAGCCAGAGTATCCGCCCGTCTTTCATGTCCACAGAGGAGGCGCCGTCGCCACCGCGCCAGAAGGGGTCGGATGCGAAGGGGCGTCCGAGGGCGGGCCAGGGCGCGGCCGTACATGCCGGGCGGAGAGGAAGGGGGCTGTCCGCGGGCAGGAGGAGCAGGATCGCGGCCAGGAGAAGGGGGAGGAAGCGCCTGAAACGCGGGCCGGGCATGGGTCAACCTTGCTGGGCGCTAAATCTTTTCCAGGCAGTCCTTGGACAAATCCTTGTCAAAAGAAACCGGGTAACACCCGTCAAAACAGGACTTGCAGAACAAATCCTCCGCGTTCTTCACCCCCGTGGACGCAAGCAGCCCCTCGATGCTCAGATAATGCATGCTGTCAAGCCCCAGGTAGCTTGTAAGCTCGGCCACAGACTTCCCCGAAGCGATCAGTTCGCCCTTGGAGGAAAAATCAATGCCGTAATGGCATGGAAAACGGTGCGGCGGACAGGACACCCGCATGTGAATCCTTTTAACCCCCATCTCCCGGAGCGCCTTGATACGGGTCTTGGTGGTGGTCCCCCGGATGATCGAATCCTCCACAATCACAATCTCTTTACCCCGCAACAGCGAACGCACCGGATTGAGCTTCACCCGCACCCCGAAATCCCGCATGCTCTGGGTGGGCTGGATAAATGTCCTGCCCACATAGTGGTTGCGGATCATCGCCATTTCAAACGGCACCCCCGACTGCTCCGAATAGCCCAGGGCCGCGTAGTTGCCCGAGTCCGGAAACGGCATCACCAAATCCGCGTCCACGTGGCTCTCTTGTGCAAGCTGCCGTCCCATGGCTTTCCGCATCTCATACACCGAGAGGTCGTGAATCATGCTGTCGGGCCGGGCAAAATAGATGAACTCGAAAATGCAAAAGGAGCGCCGCTTGGGCGTGGGCACCTGGATGCTCCGGATGCTCCCGTTTTTCGAGATGATGACGATTTCGCCGGGGTCCAGCTCGCGCACGAACTGGGCCTCCACAAGGTCCAGGGCGCAGGTCTCGGACGCGAGGACATAGGAGCCGTTTTTACGGCCCAGGCACAGGGGCCGGAACCCGTTGGGGTCTTTGATGCCCACAAGCCCGCAGTCGCTGGTGAGGAGCAAAAAGGAAAACGCGCCCTTCAAGGTCTCCACCGTGTTCACCAGCGCGGTGTCAAAGCCCTTGTCGAGATTTTTCACAAAAAGGTGCAAAAATATCTCTGTGTCGTTGGTGGTCTGGAAAATACTCCCCGAGCTTTCCAGTTCCCGGCGCAGCACGTGGGCGTTGACGATGTTCCCGTTGTGCGCCAGGGCGTAGGTGTGGCCCCTGTGGCTTACGACAAAGGGCTGGGCGTTGATGAGGCTTGTCTTGCCTGTGGTCGAGTACCGCACCTGGCCTATGGCCGTGTTTCCCGAAAGTTTTTTTAGTATGTCGGTGCCGAACACGTCCGACACCAGCCCCAGGTTTTTATGCATCCGGATTTCGCCGTTGTCGCAGACAGCAATGCCCGCGCTCTCCTGTCCCCGGTGCTGGAGCGCGTACAGGCCGAAATAGCTCAGGGCCGCGGCGTCCGCGTGGTTGGTGATGCCGAACACGCCGCAGGCTTCCCGCGGTCCGCCGTCTTCCAGGGTGGTGGGATCAATGTCGCGCATGGTCATGCCTGTTTGCCGCGTCCTTGCTGGTGGTACTCTTGAAGGGAACACACGCTTAGGTTTTCCTGGCCAAGGGCCTCGATGGCGGCGCACATGGCGAGCGCGCCGGCCACCGTGGTGGCGTAGGGGATGCGGAAGCGCAGGGCGGCGCGCCGGATTTCATAGCCGTCCCTGGTCGAGCTGGGCCCTGTTCCCGTGTTGATGATGAACTGGACCTCTCCGTTTTTGATGATGTCCACCGCGTGGGGCCGTCCCTCGGACACCTTGAAGATGCTTCGGGCCGGGACGCCGTTGGCCGCAAGATAGGCCGCGGTGCCTTTGGTGGCGACAACCGTGTAGCCCTGCCTGGCAAGGCGGCGGACAGTGTCGGTGATTTTGGGCTTGTCGCTGTCCTGGACGCTGACAAAGACCGTGCCGGAAGGGGTAAGAAGCTGGCCCGCGCCCAACTGGGCCTTGGCAAAGGCAGGGCCGAAATGCCGGTCAATGCCCATGACCTCGCCGGTGCTTTTCATCTCCGGACCAAGAACCGGGTCCACGCCGGGGAAACGGTCAAAGGGAAAAACCGCCTCTTTCACCGCCACGTGCGCGGGCGTTCTTTCCTTGTAAAGCCCCAGGCTGTCAAGGGTTTCGCCCATCATGAGCCGTGTGGCGATTTTTGCCAGGGGAAGCCCCGTGGCCTTGCTCACAAAGGGGACGGTCCGGGAGGCGCGGGGATTGACTTCCAGCACGTACAGCATGCCGTCTTTGACCGCGTACTGCACATTCATAAGCCCCGTCACCTCCAGTTCCTTTGCCAGCGCCCGGGTGGCCTCCCGGATCTCTTCCGCCACAGCGGCGGAAAGGCTCCTTGGCGGAAGCACACAGGCGGAGTCTCCGGAATGGACCCCGGCCTCCTCGATGTGTTCCATGATTCCGGCCACAAGAGCGCGCTTCCCGTCCGAGACCGCGTCCACGTCCACTTCGGTGGCGTCCTCGAGGTACTGGTCAATGAGCACGGGGTGGCCTTCGGAGGCGGCGATGGCCTTGACGGTGAAGGAGGCAAGGCTTTCGCGGTCGCGCACGATTTGCATGGCCCTGCCGCCCAGCACGTAGGAAGGCCGGACAATGACGGGGTAGCCGATGCGCCCGGCCTCCACCAGGGCATCCTCCGCTGTGACGGCGGTGCCGTTTTCCGGCTGCCTCAGCCCGAGTTTTTTGAGCATGGCGCCGAAAAGTTTCCGGTCCTCGGCCCGGTCAATGCTCGCGGGGCTTGTTCCCAAAATGGGAATTCCCGCCGCGTGCAGGGCCTGGGCGATATTGAGGGGCGTCTGCCCTCCAAACTGGACAATGGCGCCCAGGGGTTTTTCCTTGCGGGCGATGTGAATCACGTCCTCGGCGGTGACCGGCTCGAAGTACAGCTTGTCGGAGGTGTCGTAATCGGTCGAGACGGTTTCGGGATTGGAGTTGACCATGATGCTTTCAACTCCCATTTCACGAAGGGCGAAGGAGGCGTGGACGCAGCAGTAGTCGAATTCAATGCCCTGGCCGATGCGGTTTGGACCGCCACCCAGGATCATCACCTTTTTTCTGCCGCTCACCCTGGCCTCGCATTCCTCCTCGTAGGTGGAATAGTAGTAGGGGGTTGCGGCCTCGAATTCCGCGGCGCAGGTGTCCACGAGTTTGTACACGGGATACAGACGAAAGGTTTCCCGAAGGTTTTGGATATCCGGGACTGAAAGGCCCGAGAGATGGGCAAGCTGCCGGTCGGAGAATCCGCAGCGCTTGGCTTCCCGCAGAAGCTCTTGGGAAAGGTTTGGCCCGGCTTCCCGGAGCCGCCCCTCCATGTGGAGAATGTCTTTGATCTGATAGAGAAACCAGGGGTCAATACCCGTGAGCCCGTAAATCTCCTCGATGCCCATTCCCGAAAGGAGCGCGTAGCGCACAAAGAAAATCCGCTGGCTGTTGGGTGTGGCCAGCCTGGAGATGATTTCCTCGCGGGGGGGCAGCCTGCCGTCCCGGCTGATGCGGCCCTTGCCGTCGGCGCCCAGGCCGGCGCGTCCGGTCTCGAGGCTCCGGAGCCCCTTTTGCAGCGCCTCTTTGAACGTCCGGCCAATGGCCATGGTTTCGCCCACAGAGCGCATCGAGGTGGTGAGTTCGTCTTTGGTCTCGGGAAATTTTTCAAAGGTCCAGCGGGGAATTTTCACCACACAGTAGTCGAGGGCAGGCTCGAAGGAGGCGAGGGTTTCCTTGGTGATGTCGTTTTGAATTTCATCCAGGGTGTAGCCCACAGCCAGCTTGGCCGCGATTTTGGCGATGGGGAATCCTGTGGCCTTGGAGGCCAGGGCGGAAGAGCGGGACACACGCGGGTTCATTTCGATCACCACCATGTCCCCGTTTTTGGGGTTGATGGCGAACTGGACATTGCTGCCCCCGGTGTCCACGCCGATTTCCCGCATGACCTTGATGGTGGCGTCCCGCATGACCTGGTATTCCCGGTCCGTCAAGGTCTGGGCCGGAGCCGCTGTGATGGAGTCTCCTGTGTGGACGCCCATGGGGTCCATGTTTTCAATGGAGCAGATGATGACCACGTTGCCGGCCTTGTCGCGCATCACCTCGAGCTCGAATTCTTTCCATCCGAGCACGCTCTCCTCGAGCATGACCTGGCCAATGAGGCTCGCGTCCAGTCCTGATTTGGTAAGGGTCTCCAAATCATCCACGTTGTAGGCGATGCCGCCGCCCGTGCCCCCCAGGGTGTAGCTGGGCCGGACAATCAGGGGGAGCGCCATTTCCGCCGCGCACCGCCGCGCCTGCTCCAGGTTTTCCACAATCCGGCTTTTGGGCACGCGAAGACCGATTTTCTCCATGGCCTCGCGGAACTGCTCCCGGTTTTCGGCTTTTTCAATCACCTTGACGTTGGCGCCAATCATTTCCACGCCGAACCGGTCCAGAACCCCGCTTTTGGCCAGAGCGACCGCGGTGTTGAGTCCGGTCTGTCCGCCCAGGGTGGGCAGGAGGGCGCCGGGGCGCTCCCGTTCGATGATTTTGGCCACAGTGCCCGGGGTCACGGGTTCCACGTAGGTGTGGTCGGCAAACTCGGGATCGGTCATGATGGTGGCGGGGTTCGAGTTGACCAGCACCACCTCGTAGCCCTCTTCCCGTAGGGCTTTGCATGCCTGGGTGCCGGAGTAATCGAACTCGCAGGCCTGTCCGATGATGATGGGACCGGCGCCAATGATAAGGATTTTTTGTATGTCGGTGCGTTTGGGCATGAGGTTCCAACCGGGTTTAAGCGCCCCGCTGTGTGGCGTCCGAGAGGGTTAGCGCCGGGCGCGCATGGATTCCACAAAATCGTCGAACAGATACCGGGCGTCGTGCGGACCAGGGGATGCTTCGGGATGGTATTGGACCGCGAACAGGGGGAGTTTTTTGTGCCGGAATCCTTCGAGGGTGTTGTCGTTGAGATTGACGTGGGTGATTTCCACGTCGTTTCCGGGCATGCTGGCCACATCCACGCAAAAGCCGTGGTTTTGGCTTGTGATTTCCACCCTGCCGGTCCGGAGGTTTTTAACAGGCTGGTTGGCGCCCCGGTGGCCGAATTTGAGTTTGAAGGTTTTTCCGCCCAGGGCGAGCCCCATGAGCTGATGGCCCAGGCAGATGCCGAACATGGGGCGGTAGTCCGCGAGTCCGGCGATGGTGTCCTGGGCGTAGCGCAGAGGCTCGGGGTCGCCTGGCCCGTTGGAGAGGAAAATTCCTTCAGGCTCCATGGCGCGGACCTCGTCCGCCGGGGTGCGGGCGGGGAGAACCATGGTTTCGCATCCGGCCTCGTCGAGACGGCGCAGGATGTTGTATTTGACGCCGAAGTCGTAGGCGGCCACGGAGAAGCGTTTTTTGCGGTGTTTCCAGAGACCCGGTCCAGGTTCGGCGGGGGCGCCGTTTTCCCAGAGATAGGGGCGGGGGGCGCTGAGTCCGGAGGCGAGGTCAAGCCCCGCCATGCAGGGCACTTCGCCGGAGACCCTGCGTGCCAGGGAGGCGGGGTCGAGCTCCTCTGTGGAGAGAATGGCGCGCATGGCGCCCCGGGTGCGCAGGTGCCGTGTAAGGGCGCGGGTGTCGAGGTCGTGTACGCCAAGTACTCCCTGGGAGCGAAGGTATTCGGCAAGGCTCAGGGTGGCGCGGTGGTTGCTGTAGTTCGGCTGGTACTCGCGCACCAGAAACGCCGCGACCTGGACCTTGGCGGACTCCACGTCCTCCGGGTTCACTCCGTAGTTGCCGATAAGGGAATAGGTCATAGTGACCATTTGCCCCCTGTAGGAGGGGTCGGTCAGCACTTCCTGGTATCCGGTCATGCCGGTGTTGAAGACCACCTCGCCGCGGGCTTCGCCGGGGCCGGTGAAGGAGCGGCATTGAAACGCGCGTCCGTCTTCGAGCGCCAACAGGGCTTGCATGATGCACTCCTTGGTCCGCCGCGCCGGGGCACGTTTTTCTTCATGGGGGCGCGGGCTTGGGCGGAAAACGCCGGGGCTTTTCCGCGCACCCGGCATACCATATCTGTGAACCAAATCAAGCCTAAAAGGGATGGGGGGGGGGGGGGTCAGGGCCGGGGATTCGGGGGCGGGCCTTCAAGCGTGGGGAAAACACGCTGTTTTTGGCGTGCGCTGTTTTCAGGCGCGGATGGTATTCAAACGAAAGTGACGGGAAGGCGTTTCCAGGAGTCCGCTTGGTTTCGCCGCTTTTCAACCGGGGCGCTGTCCTGTCCTCCCCAAAGCAACAAGACGGTGCGGAATGGCATGAAACAGGTTTGCGCCGGCGCCTGTCAGGTTTCCGTCCCTTCGGCGCGCCACAGAGCAACCCAGGGCCAGCGCGCAGGCAGGCGCCGCCCTGGAAGGCAGGCCGCAGGCCAATCAGGGCGGTCAGCCGGGAAAAGGATTCCGCCGCTCCCGCAATCCTTGCGAAAGTAAGACGGAGACCCAACACCGCAGATGTTTTCCCGCCGTTTGACAGAAAGTCAAAGATACTGACACGGAAAAGGGACTGTTTGCCGAACAAGGACGTTGAATGTTGACAAAAACAATATGGTTTCAAAGGGTTAAAAAAGAATCTCCCCACAGGGCGCATGGTATGGGAATTGCCGGATTGGGAGGTTGTGAAACGAGGCGCGCCGCCGGGAAAAATGGCTGGATAAAAGGCAGGAAGCGCCCGGGGCTGGTTTTAAAGGGGGAGAAACCATGGCGCGCGCGCGGGGAAAGAGCGGGGGGGCGCAAAGGGGGCATCCGTTCCGGAAAACAGGGCTTATGCTTGGCCTTGTTGGCACCCTCTGCCTCCTTATTCTTGGAGCGTCGGACAACTGGAGGATGGACCTCCCTTATGTCCTCTCCGCCGCAGCCATGGTGGCAGGGTTCATCCTGGTTTCCTCGCTTGCCGCCACGCCCCTGGCCTGGAAAAAGATGTTAAGGAGCAAGCGGACCATCTTTTTGGCAGGGCAGGACGAGGCCCTGGCCAGGGCTTTGATGAGCCTGGACGACCGCCATCACGTCTTCCACGGGATGCGCATGGAATCTGTCGCGGACGGACACGTTGTGATTGGACCCGGCGGAGTCTATGTGGTGCAAAAGGCCCTTTTGGGCGAGGAGGTCCGCATTCAGGGACGGCGGCTTGCGTCCGCGGACGCGGCCATGGACGCGCGTGTCCAGGGGATTTTGCGCGTATGCCGTTTTCTGGGGCTTGTGGCGGAGAAAAAATTCGGCCTTAAAATAGCGCCCGTTCCTCTTTTTGGAGTAGCCGGAACAGGCCCCGGCCTTCGCGGACTGTGCGGCGGAGTTGAGATGCTGAGCCTGGATCTCTTGCCCGGGCGGATACGCGCCGGAAGCATGGATACTTTGAGCGGGGAGTTTGTGGAAGGATTCTCCGGCTGCCTGGCGCGGTATTGCGGGGATTAGGTTCTTTGTCTGGATTATCTATATATTTTTGTGTAGTTCTGCTTCGGTAAGTTTCATTAAAATATATTGTTTCAACGTTTCAAACAATATGTGAAAACAGGGCCTTTCCCCCTATTATTCTAACTCCTAACTCCTAACTCCGCGTCCAGCATGCGGGCTATTTTTTGGGCCATGCCCCGGTAGGCATTGGACGCGGGGGAATCCGGATACAGAAGGCAGACAGGGCGTTGCTCCAGGGCGCTTCGCGCGACACCCGGGTCCCGGGGAACGCGGCCCAGGTAGCAGGGATGGACGGGAAGGCAGCGCCGGCAAACATCCAGAAGGGCGCCAAAGGCGGCGTCCGCCTCGCGCCTGGACCGCGCCGCGTTGACCAGAACGTGCAGCCGCGCCCGGGTCCGGCGCCGGGCCAGCACCTTCATAAGCGCGTAGGTCTCGGTCACCGCCGGGGCGTCCGGGGTCACCACAAGCACAATCTCATGGGCAAGGCCGCTGAAAAAAAGCGTCTCGATGCTCAGTCCGGCCCCTGTATCTAACACAAGCGCGTCCCGGCTTTCCAAGACAGGCGCGAGTTCCGCGAGCACCCGGCCTCCTTCTTTGCGGAAACGCTCCGGAAGCCCGGCGCCTCCGGTTGGGGCGGGCATGTACAGCACGTTTTCCGAGGCCTCGAGCAAAACCTCCGGCGCGCTTGCGGTTCCGTCTGTCACATCCTGCAGGGTGACCTCCGGACGCAGGCCCAAAACCATGTCCAGGCCGCCCAGGGAAAGGGCCGCGTCCATGAGAAGCACTTTGCGGCCCATTTGTCCAAGGGCCGCGGCCAGATTGGCGGCGGCGTGGGTTTTTCCCACTCCGCCCTTGCCGCTGGCGATTAGGAAGGCGCGGCATTTCCCGGGCAGGGCGGCGGGTTTTAACAAGCTGTCCCGCGCGCTCCGTTTTCCGTTGAAAAGATGGATGACATTCCCGTTTCCGGCACCGCTCATGGCTTTCTCCCGTGCTCTTCCCTCCTGGCAGGATCAGGCGGCGCGGCCTGCGCCCGCCGCCCTGGAGGGCTGTGGAACCTGGTAGAGCAAGGGGTATGCCATGTGTCTGCAAAGCGGTTGACAGGGAGCCGCGCCGGTTGGCCGGGCTGGCCCGCGCGTTCCCGGGGGGACGGCAGCGTGCGCGCGGGCCATGCCTGCTTTGGGGCGTATGGACCGGAAAGGAATGATGGGAGAGGTAATTGAAGAACCTCTTGGAACGGCAAATTTGAGGCAGGGCGGACAGTTCCTCCTGAAGAGAAGCTTCATTCAACACACTGGAATCATTTAGAAATGTTTGGTGAACCCGGGTCTTGCGGCCCGGAACCATCCAACTTATGCCACTTATGCAATCAGCTCGTAAAAGGCAAAAAAGCCGCTCCGCTCCGCCGGACAAGGGCTGGGCGGTCCAGGTGTCAAAAACAGGGTTTGCTGTCAACGCCTTGACGAGAAAACCCGCGTCGCGCGCGAGAGCGCTTGACCTGGGGCCGCCGGAAAACTTGGCGGGCAGGCCGGGCGGTTATGCCCGAAGCGCGGATTCCATCAAACGTATCTTCAACTAAAACGCAATGATGGCAGAGGCTAAACGATGCCGGATTCGCCCCCGTACATTTTCCGCAGGTTGGGTTTCTCAATTTTGCCTGTGGGGTTTCCGGGCACATCCCCAAAGAAAAAGCGCCGGGGCCTTTTATAGCGCGGCAGATTCTGGCAGAACTCCTCCAGTTCCTCCCGGGTGAGGGCGTGCCCTTCTTTCACCTTAACCACCGCGGCCGGGATCTCTCTTAAACGCTGGCTGGGGATGCCAATCACCGCCACGTCCTGAATTTTGGGATGGGCCTGGAGGAAATGCTCGATCTCCACAGGATACACGTTTTCACCGCCCACGATGACCACATCCTTTTTGCGGTCCACGAGAAAGATGAATCCGTCCTCGTCCACCCGCGCCACATCCCCGGTGGCGAGCCAGCCGTCCTTGAGGACCTGGGCCGTGGCCTCGGGATTTTTGTAATACGCGCGCATCACCCCCGGACCTTTGACCATCAGCTCCCCGGGCTCTCCCGGAGGCGCCGGGGCGCCGTCTCCGTTGACGATTTTGTATTCCCAGTCAAAACCCGGCCTGCCGATGGCCCCCGCCTTGTGGCCGTTCTCCAGGCCCAGATGCACGCAGCCCGGGCCTGTGGACTCGGCGAGTCCGTAATTGGTGTCGTACTGGTGGCGGGGAAACACCTTTTTCCACTCCCGGATGAGGCTTGGCGGCACGGGCCGGGCTCCGATATGCATGAGGCGCCACTGGCCGAGTTTGTAGTTTTTAATCTTGACCTCGCCGGATTCGATGGCGAAGAGAATGTCCAGCGCCCAAGGCACGAGGAGCCAGACAACCGTCACTCCCTCCTCGCTCACGGCCTCGAGGATTCCCTCGGGGTCTGTGCCGATAAGGAGCACGGATTTGGCGCCCACGATGAAATTGCCAAACCAGTGCATCTTGGCACCGGTGTGGTACAGGGGCGGTATGCACAGAAAACAGTCCTCCCGGGTCTGGTTGTGATGCCGGTTTTCGAGGTAGCAGGCGTGTTCGAGGTTTCGATGGGTAAGAAGCGTGGGCTTTGGGGTGCCTGTGGTGCCGGATGTGAAATAGAGGGCCGCCGGGTCTTCCAGGAAGAGAGGCACACCCGGATCCTCGTCCTTGCCTGTGGCAAGAAAAGCGTCCAGGGGAACGGCGAATTCGGGGCAGGTTTCCCTGGGACCGGTGAAGACAAAAATCCGGACAGTGGCGTCCAGGCCGGTTTTGATGTCGCGGACCCTTTGGATGAATTCCGGGCCGAAGATGAAGGCTTTGGCTTCGGCGATTTGGGAGCAAAGGAGGATATCCCCCGCAGCGAAGCGGAAATTGAGGGGAGCGGCCCACGCGCCTGTCCGCAGGATTCCGAAATAGACCGGGAGCCATTCCAGGCAGTTGACCATGAGCTGGACAACCTTGTCACCCTTTTGGACACCGCAGGCTAAAAGGGCGGTGGCGGCGCGGTTGGATACCTGGTCGAATTCCGTCCAGGTGATGGCGCGGCGGGAGCGGGCCTGGGGATTGCGCTCGATGAGGGCGGTGTCAGGGCCGAACATGCGGCGGTTGCGGGCGAGTATCTCGGTGATTAGCACGTGCGCGCTCCGGGCGCGGAGGGCGGAGCCGCGAAGGGCGGGCGGCCCGCGCGGGTGTTCCGCGCGAAAAAGGCTTTAAAACCGGGTGCCTCCGGACAGGTTGGCATCCCCGGGTTTGGGCCTCATTCGGACCGCCATGAGCAGCGAGGCCCCGCAAAAGGCCAGCAGAGTGGACTCGTCCCCGCCGAGAAGACGAAGCACAAGGCCGTAAACGGCAATGGATTCCACCAGGGCAAGGGGCACGAGAAGGAGGGTCATGGCCCGCGCCGGATTGTCTTTCAGCGTGCCGGAATTGGAAAGAGCGCGCCGGAGAAGGGGTGCTCCGAAGATGGTGGCAAGGCCGATAACGGCAAGAGCCATGCGGAATTGTTGGTATTGTGCCGGAGTCAGAGTTGCCGGAACATGTATGGCGCGGCCTACTAGAAGGCCGATTCCCGCGTATATCAGAATGCAGGCCGTCATAGCGGCCCAAATCAGCCAAAGTTTTCCCATGGTTACAGGCCGCGTCTCTTTCATGGTCATCGCGTGTCTCCCTCCCGCGCCTGTCCGACGCTTCCAAACGGCGGTTTTTGCACGGCTGGCAACGGACCGGCCAAAGGCCGCGATGCTCTCTGCCGCCTGGACCTAAACCGGCGGTGCCGGAAAAAAGGCTTTAGAGGTAATTGCAAAACTCTTAGAAACGACAAATTTGAGGTAGGCCGGGTGGTTCCGCCCGAAGGGCAGGTTCACCCAACAGATATGAATCATTTAGAAATGTTGGGTGAACCCGGGCCTCGCGGCCCGGAACC